>JBQTIF010000092.1:0-13035 GCA_052388395.1 Gemmatimonadaceae bacterium
TCAGAAGAAGGGCTAGTCATCCTCACGAGGCTTCTAGACACCCCCGGCCCGTCCGGCTTCGAGTCCGCCGCCGCGCGCGTCTGGCGCGAGGAGGCAAGCGCGTTTGCGGTCGAAGTCGCCGGCGACGTGCACGGGAATAGCCACGCCGTGATCAACCCCGCCGGCGCGCCTACGATCATGCTCGCCGGTCATATCGACGAGATCGGCCTCATCATCACCTACATCGACGACCAGGGCTTCATCTATGTCGGTCCAATCGGCGGCTGGGACGTGCAGGTGCTCGTCGGTCAACGTATCCGGTTCATGGGTCCGGCCGGAGATGTCTTCGGCGTCGTCGGCAAAAAACCGATCCACCTCATCAAGCCGGATGAGCGCAAGAAGGCAGCAGAGCTGCAGGATCTGTGGGTCGACATCGGGGCGACGTCGCGCGACGCGGCGCAGCTGATGCTCAGAGTCGGCGACGCCGGCGTCATCGACACACGCGTGTTGCAGCTGCCTAACAATCGCATCGCGTCGCGCTCGATCGACGACCGCATTGGAGCCTTCGTCGCACTGGAGGCGCTGCGGCGCTATGCAGCGAAGCCTGGCGCTGCGCGCGTCGTCGCCGTGGCGACCACGCAAGAGGAAATTGGTTACCTCGGCGGCGGCGCACTCCCGGGAGCCAATCGGGTCGACCCTGCGATGGCCATCGCGATAGACGTGACGTTCGCGACAGATAGTCCTGGCATCGACAAGAAAGAAGTCGGCGAGTGTGCGTTAGGCGGCGGGCCGGTATTTGCGCGGGGGTCCGTGATCTCCCCAGTGGTTTTCAGCCTGCTCGTCGATGCGGCACGGCGGCTACACCACCCCTACGCTGTTCGCGCTGTCGGCCGGCATACGTCGACGGACGCCGATGCGATCCATATCGCGCGGAGCGGGGTCGCGACGGCTCTTCTGGGAATCCCAAATAGGTACATGCATTCCCCTAACGAGACCGTCAGCCTGGACGACGTCGATCGCGCGGCAGACGTCATCGCGGAGGCTTGCCGCGCCGTTACACCGACGACCGACTTTTCGGCTCGTTAAAATCAAAAGGGGTCAGAGTCGATTGAATGGGGCGCCGGGCTGGAATTCACTGACGCACGACGATTCAAACGACACTGACCCCTTTTGATTTCTGACCCCTTTTGATTTTCAGAGGGCGGATTTCTCGCGCAGGGCGCGTTCTACCGCGGCACGCACATCCTTATCGCGATCGCTGCTCAGCGTGTTGAGGACCGCGAGCGCTTCAGGCGTACTGGCTTCACCGAGACCGTTCACCGCCGCGATGCGCACCGCCGCCGGCTTGCGTCGGAAAAGATTTCCCGGTCGCGCCACCATCGTGAGGCGTTCGACGGCCTCGCTCGTGCCGACTTTCCCTAACGCAGTGATGAGCGCTTGCTGAACGTCGCTGTCCTCTTCCTTGTCCAGGGCCGCGATCAAATCATTTCCAGCGGCCCGTTGTCCAGCCGCGCCGAGTCCTAACGCTGCCTGACGCCGGATATCCGGGTTGGCGTCTCGCAGCATGTCCTGCAGCGCATGCAGTGCCCGCGGCGTACCGAGTCGGGCCAGCGCGCCAGTCGCGGCGCGCCGCACACGCGCATCTGGATGGTTGAGCGTTTCGACAAGCTTGCCGTCGACTTCGTGGACACCCATTTCGCCTAACAACTCGGCGGCGTTGCGTACGACGAACCACTGCGGGTCGCCAAGCATGTGGCCGAGCATCGGAGCCGCGTGTGGGCAGCCGGCAAGCGCGTCGCGGTAGGCGCGCCGCTCGCCTGGTGTGTTGGCGGCCGTCATCAGCTCGATCAGTGTGTCGACGCCACTTTCACCGGACCGCGCGAACACATTGTGGAGCGATTCGCGCAGCTCGCGTTTGTGCGGTAAGAGCAGCGCAAGCCCACGAAGCGTGGCGGGTGAGAGGAGCCGCCGAACGACGATCATGTAGGCGCGACGCACTTCAGCATCTGTATCCGCGTCGCGCTTGACGAGCGCCGCGATGATGCCTAACGCCGCGAGCCAGTCACCATCCTGAATCCGTTGTTCTGCCGCACGCAATGCTTCGCCGGAGGCAACGATTGCCGTCTCGGCGTCCGTCGCCTCGGCGAGCAACTTGTTGAGCGCGCTGAGATCCTGAATCGGTTCCGCGCGTGCGATCTCGCGCGACATCATCTCGAATGACTGATCCTTCATTCCACTTGTGCCGAGCGGCCGCGCGCTTGGAATTTGCGGCGAGGCCGCTGTGTGCACGTCCCCACGGAAGGCCGTGGCTGGCGGTGGAGCGCTGGGCGTCCTGAGGCGATCGGCTAAGGCAGAATTCCCGTCGAGTTTTGGCGCGGCCGTGCGCACGCCGGCCGCAGGAGACGCAGAGCGCAGGACTGGTACACCGCCGTGCGGTGTCGCCTGCCTAACGAAGCCCTCGCGACCGATCGCCACCGACACAGCCGTCAAATTGAGCGCCACGATTCGTGCGTCAAACGCCTGGCCGTCATCGCGTAGTTGCGGCGGCGCCGCTAAGGAACGCGCGATGCCTAACACTTCCAGCGCAGGAACGAGCCCCCCGAAGTGCATCGCTCGCACAGCGTGAGCTGCCATGCGCGTCGTCAGCTCACTCAGCCACGCGACGCCCTCAGGCAGTCCGTGAGGACCGCGCGCCGCGACGATGGCGATGTTGAGCGCCCCGAGCTCGATATCAACGCCATCGGGCTCGCGCGCGAGCATAACGCGGCGAAGGGTTGCCTTCTGCGTTTCAATCGCTCGCGGGTCTCGCGTCAGCTGCCAGAGGAGCTGGGCGAATTCAGTCGTGAAAGGTGGTATCGACTCCATGCGCTCGAGCAGTGCGATTCCGTGGGATGGGGCGACCACATTAGACGATCGGATGCGCGGGCGCGGCACACTTTGCCGCTGGCTACATTGCGGCCATGGCTTTGTTTACCCCCCCTTGCCGACTCGTCGCCCTAGTATTGGTGGCGGCAGCATGTCATGCCGCGTCACCGTTCTCACCACCCGCAACTGACACCGCGCGGATCCGCCAGGATGTCGCCTTTCTCGCCTCAGATGCCTTGGAAGGGCGTGGGACCGGAACACGAGGGAATGACACGGCTGCGGCCTTTATTGCGCGGCGGTTCGCCGCGCTTGGCCTAACCGCACCAGAAACAGGCTTTCTCCAGACGTTTGATGCACGGTCAGCAGCCGCTGCACACCAGGGGGTGGCGGCGTCGCTGCGCACGCAGAACGTCGTCGCGTTCGTACCCGGCCACGATCGCAATGTGAGGGGGCAGTACATCGTGCTGGGAGCCCATTTCGACCATCTCGGTCGCGGCACCTTTGGCGCGCTCGACGCGCATGGCGGAGGGCGCGACGCGATCCGGAACGGGGCCGACGACAATGCCTCAGGGACGGCTGCGATTCTCGAGCTCGCGCGCCTTCTTCGCGCCAATCCACCGCGACGCTCAGTCGCGATCGTCGCCTTTTCAGGAGAGGAGCTTGGTCTGCTCGGCTCAGGGCATTTCGTAGCCAATCCACCAGCGCCGTTGGTAACCGACAGCGTTTACGCGATGCTGAACTTCGACATGGTGGGTCGCGTGCGAAATGAGAGGCTGTTGGTCTTCGGTACAGCAACTGCCAGCGAATGGCCGGCCGTCCTTGCCGCGGCAAACTCACCTACCCCGTTCGCACTCGCTCTCGTCGGGGATGGTTTCGGACCATCTGATCACAGCTCGTTCTTCGCCCGGAACATTCCGGTACTTCATTTCTTTTCGGACACGCACGACGACTACCACCGAGCGACCGATGACGTCGACAGGATCAATGTCGCCGGATTAGCGCGGGTCGTTCGCTTTTCCGAGGGTATCGTGCGGCACATTGCCAACCGCGACGGGCGTTTGACTTTTGTCGCGGCCGCGGCGGCGGCGCGTCCCGGGCCACGTGCCAGCTCGCAGGCTTATCTCGGTTCCGTTCCCGACATGGCGGCGGGAGACCGGCCCGGACTGCGCCTCTCCGGTGTCACGCCAGGATCCCCCGCTGATCGCGGAGGGCTCAAGACAGGAGACCTTGTCGTTTCGTTAGGTGGCCGCGAAGTCACGGACCTAACGACGTACAGCGACGCCTTGTACGCACACGGGCCCGGCGACGAGGTCGTGATTGTTGTGCTGCGCGGCTCTGAGCGGCTCACCTTCCGCGTAACGTTAGGCCGCCGCGGACAATAGGCACATGCTGCACGCGTGGACGTCAGCGCGTTACGTCATTCCGCTCCCCGCCGCACACCGCTTTCCCATCGCCAAGTACGCCATGCTGCGCGACGGCGTGATAGCCCGCGGCCTAGTTGCGCCGTCACAGCTGCATGAGCCGGCGCGCGTCTCGCCGGACGACCTCCTTCGCGTGCACACGTCCGCCTACGTCGACAACGTGACGACAGGTGGTCTGCCGGATGCCGCGCTGCGCCGGCTTGGGTTTCCATGGTCGCCGCACCTCGTTGAACGGGCGTACCGTGCCGTCGGCGGCACGTGTGAGGCGGCGGAGGGAGCGCTCTCGTTAGGTGTCACCATGAACCTTGCCGGTGGCACGCACCACGCTTTCGCCGAGCACGGCGAGGGGTTCTGCGTCTTCAACGACGTCGCGGTGGCACTGCACCGTCTGCTGGCAGCCGGCTCTATCCGTCGCGCGGCGATCATCGACCTCGACGTCCATCAGGGAAACGGGACGCACGCCATTTTCGCGCACGATCGTCGCGTCTTCACGTTCTCAATGCATGCACGCCGGAACTATCCCTTTCACAAGGTCCCAGGCTCACTGGACATTGAGCTCGAGGATTGGACCCGCGACGACGTTTATCTCGAGCGGCTGGAGAACGCGCTGCCGCAGGTGATCCGCAACGCGGAGCCCGATCTGGTGATGTACCTCGCGGGTGCCGACCCGCATGAGGGGGATCGCCTCGGCCGTCTGGGCCTAACGCTAGAAGGGCTCGCGCGGCGTGACGCCATGGTGCTGCAGGCGTGCCGAGAGGTTGGAATTCCCGTTGCAATCACCGTCGCGGGAGGATATGGACGCGACGTGGCAACGACGGTCCGCGCCCACGTGGCGACTGTCGAGGTGGCGCGGGCGTTCTGTTAGGGGATAGGCGCCGGAAGGGCTTACCGCGCTCCCGCCAAGCAGGTTGGTGGTGCTTCGCCGCTTCGGACAGCGTCACGTTCACACACTTCAGCCCCGGAAGGGACGTTCTTCAAGGGTGGGATCTACGAGAACGACGTGACCTTCCCCGTAACGATCGACGAGTTAAACAATCCGAACTTCACGTCCTGCGCGAACAAGAACGCCTAACGAGGACGTCACCGCACCCAGGCCCGGGTCGCCCAGCGATCCGGGCCTTATTTTTGCGGATTGACGGACACTTGTATCCAGCAGTGTATGGCAGGCGAACGCGGCTGTTGATCACACAGTTGAGGTCGCATAACGAGAGCCTGGGCCCAGGCCGCCAACCACGCTATATAAAGTCCCTATGCGCTGGACACGGAAGCTTCGACCATCTCCGTTTCTCATCTCCGTCGGCGTCTGGCTCGGAGTCAGCACGCTGGCCGGCGTTGGCGCCGGCGCCGTTATCAACGGCGTGCGGCGCGCCGACGTCGTTCACGAAATGGACGCGCAATCCCGGGTGTCTACGGCACATCTGCGTCGCACGCTGCTTGTGGCGCGAGAGCGGAACAGCCCGGACTTCGTCAACGAGGCTATCGACGATTTGACCGACAGCGGCGTCGATGCGGCGGCGATCTGTGTCCCTTCGCTGGCTCCCGTCGCTGCGTCAAGTCCGCCGCTCTGCAGCGAGCCGGTCGTGCGCCGCGCGCTCTCACGCGACTCGATCGGGACACTCGTGACACACGCGTTGTTCGCCGGGCCGGCGGCGCGCTACACAGCGGCCTTGGCACTCCCCGAGAGCCGTCCGCAAACCGTCCTTGTCGTGGCGCAATCGCTCGCGCATCTCGCGCCGCGTGAAGCCGCCACGGAACGTGGGGCGATGCTCGCATCGTGGCTGATCGCGGTGATTGTGTTCGGGTATGCGCGCGCGTCGACGCGCCTAACGCGGCGCCGCCTGCTGACGCAGGTCCGCCGGCTGCTCGGTCTCAATCCGCCATCGACAGAGTTCGCGCCGCTCCCGGCCGACTTACGCGAGCTCGCGCGGCACCTCGCGATGACCACGGAGCTGGAGCTCGCCGAAGGGGCCTGGAGCGCGGCTCGGTTACGATCGACGGTGCAGCAATTTCTCAGTGGCTCGCCGCTCGTCGTCGTGGCGAATCGTGAGCCGTACGTTCATGTGCGCCAGGCGGCCGGGGGCGTACAGGAGTTGCACCCCGCCAGTGGCCTGGTAACGGCGATCGAGCCGGTCGTGCGCGCCTGCGCAGGAACGTGGATCGCGCACGGCACCGGATCTGCCGACCGCGAGACGGCGGATCGCCACGGTCGCCTACGAGTTCCGCCTAACGACCCGGCGTACTGGCTCCGGCGCATTTGGCTGACGCGCGCAGAAGAGCAAGGCTACTACTACGGATTCGCGAACGAAGGGCTCTGGCCGCTCTGCCACATCGCGCACACGCGGCCCGTCTTTCGCGCCGGCGATTTTGACGCGTACAAGACTGTCAACCGCCGCTTCGCCAATGCAGTCGTGGAAGAGGCGAGCACGCGCGATCCGATCGTGCTGGTGCAGGATTACCATTTTGCGCTCGCACCACGCATGATTCGCGAGCGACTCCCGGACGCGACAATCGTCACGTTCTGGCACATTCCATGGCCTAACGCGGAGCGTTTTGGGATCTGCCCGTTCCGTAATGAGATCCTGCATGGCCTGCTGGGGAGCTCCATCGTCGGCTTTCATACGCAGTATCACTGCTCGCACTTCTTCGAGTGCGTCGATCGCTACCTGGAAGCGCGTATCACGCGTGAAGAGAATGCCGTCACGACGCGTGGTCGCGTGACCCGCGTGCGCTCGTACCCAATCTCGATTGCCTGGCCGGACGACGACTCGCAGTGGCCGAGCATCGCCGATTGCCGGCGGCATCTCATGCAGAAGCTCGCGTTAGGCGCTGACGCTGAGATCGCGGTCGGGGTGGATCGCCTCGACTATACCAAGGGAATCGAGGAGCGCTTTCTGGCCGTCGAACGACTCCTCGAGTCGCACCCGGAACACATCGGCCGCTTCGCCTTCTTGCAGCTGGCGGCGCCAAGCCGGACGGCCATCGAAGAATACGAGCGCGCGAACGAGCGTGTCGTGCACGTCGCTGAGCGCATCAACGAGCGCTTTCGCAAAGGGAGCTATCAGCCGATTCACTTGGTGCTCAAGCACCACGAGCACGATGAGATCAATGTGGCGTATCGCGGCGCCGACTGCTGTTACGTCTCGAGTTTGCACGATGGCATGAACCTCGTTGCGAAAGAGTTCATCGCTGCGCGCAGCGACGAGCAAGGGGTGCTGATCCTGAGCCAATTCACCGGCGCTGCGCGGGAGTTGGCCGACGCGCTTATCGTCAATCCATACGATCTGGAACAGGCCAGCGCCGCGCTGCACACCGCCCTCACGATGTCAGCGAGGGAGCAGCGTGAGCGTATGCGTGCGCTGCGCGCGCACGTGCGGCAATACAACGTCTTCCGCTGGGCCGGACGCATGTTGATGGACGCCGCGGCCGTGCGCCGCCGTGAACAATCCCAAGGAATGCATGCGCTGAGCCGTCACGCCGACGCCGCCGCGTTGATTTGAGGTCGCTCTGGGGCTCCGCCGGGATGCACGAGTTGCGCGCCGCGTGCAGCGGAGAACCGCTTTTGGTCGGCTTCGACTTCGATGGCACGTTAGCACCTGGCAGCCGCGATCGGCGCGCGACGCGGATGCGACGCCTAACGAGCAGCCGGCTGCTCCGCCTCGCCCGCGTCGTTCCATGCGCCGTCGTCTCCGGCCGTACGCTCGCCGACCTCTCGCCGCGCGTGCGTGGTATTCCGTGGGCTGCTGTGATCGGAAGCCACGGCATCGAGCCATTTTTCCGTTCGCAACCGTTTGCCGTTCGCGCGCGCAGCTGGCACACGCTCGTGGGGGCCGAGCTGGCCGCGATCGCCGAGGTCGATGTGGAGCGGAAGCCGTACGGAATGACGGTGCACTACCGCGGTGCACGCGATCAGGAGCGCGCGCGGCGTGACATCGGGGTGGTGCTTGCGCGACTCGAAGGAGCGCGCGTCATGTGGGGAAGTACAGTTGCCGACGTTACACCGTTAGGCACCGGCAAAAACCACGGCTTCGAACGCGTGCGCAGGAAGTCACGCGCGCAGCATGTGATCTATGTCGGTGATGACGCGAATGACGAAGACGTCTTTCACTTCGGCAAGAGCCGCGATTGGATCACTGTTCGCGTTGGACGCAGCAAGACGTCGCAAGCGCGGTTCTTCATCCATCGGCAGCGCGACATCGATCGCTTGTTACTGCTTTTGCACGAGTTGCACGCAAACCCGACGACGCGCCGGGATCGAACTGCTAGGCGGTATAAGTGAAAACAGCAACGGCGTTAAACGGCCCGCTTGTCTAGGCGTGAAACTGTCAACGGCGTCAAACGGTCAACTGAGATGCGTCGACTCTTTAACGCCGTTGACACCTTAACGCTCTCGCGTTAGGCACCGTTTAACGCTCCTTTACTTAACCAATACCGCAGTTCTCACCACGAAGACTTCGCCAAGCGACACTATCGTCATAATTACATCTTGGTGACGCCGAAACTCCCCACGTGCACGTCGAGGTTGTGATTCACGCGCAGACCGGCCACGCCGTCCGATGCACGCATCATTCCTGAACGCGCTGCCTTGTGCACTTCCGTCCCATTCACCAGGAATCGCACTTCGGAGGCGCCGGCTTCAATTGCTAGCTCGTTGGTCGATCGCCCACTCGCATCCGGCGTTTTGACCGCGTCGTTCTTCGTCCAATCGACAATGGTGTGAACCGTCGCGCCGGCGCGGTGCTTGATGGTGAATTCGCCGGTATGAGCTACGACAAAGTAGAGGTAGTTCTGTGTCGCATCCTTTAGATCGTCGCCAGCGGCGAAAATGCCGTACGCTTCGCGATGCTGCGGCGCTTTGGTTTGCGTGAGCGACGCTTTGACTGTGTAGTTCCCGCTCGCCGCATTCGCGGGATTGAAATAGATCGCGGCGGGACCGCTGGTCACGTGGAATCCAGGTCCCATCGCAACGAACTTGAGGTTCTCGACCTTGGCTGATGCATCGTCGAGGCGTGCTTCCCACCCCGAGACTTTCACGCCGCCGTCGGCAACGTTCTTGGTTGGATCGTTCGCCTGCGCATGCAGAGCGAACGGCATGACAAGCGCGATTGCCGTTAGGCTATGCGTCAATTTCTTCATTGTTAGGTCTCCTGATTTTGTTTTTGCCGCGCGTTACTGCTCGAGCGCACGACCGATGGACGGTTTGAGTACCCTCAGCTTAGGGCGCAGGTGCCAACGCTGCCAGCGCGGCTATGGAATTGTGTCGTGACTTGACGAGAACCTTACAGCGAGCGCGACAGTCCCATCCAAAGTGCGCAGCGGCGCCGCCGCGTAGTTTCGACCCGCCCAATGGTTGCCATGTCGCTGCCCGCATACTTTCGGACGTCCGATTCACGCCGAAGCCGAGCGCACCACTGCCGTAATGCCACTCGATATTCCACGACCCCGTAAGAGCGGCTTCACTACAACGACCCCTGTACCACTGTATTGGTGCGAATACGGACCGGAAACGGGCGAACCACTGCTGGTGCTTCATGGCGGGCCCGGCGCGCACCACGACTATCTCTTGCCGCAGTACCTGGCCCTCGCCGAGCCCTACCGGCTGGTGTTCTACGATCAGCGGGGCGGTGGTCGCTCGCGGACTGATTCTCAGGCAGAGATCACGTGGCACACACAGGTCGCTGACTTGGCGCTCGTGGTCGCCGAGCTCCAGCTCGAACCGCTTGATCTGGTGGGCTATTCGTGGGGAGCACTGCTCGCGCTTCTATACACGCTTGACGCTGCAGAGAACGGCGACAGTCACGGGCTTCCTCCCCGTCGATTGCTGCTTGTCGACCCCGCTCCGCTTTCCAGGCGTGACCGCACCGCTTTCGAAGCTGAATTTCAGCGTCGGCAAAGCGCTGCCGCGAGCGCTCGGGCGCGTGAAGAACTCAGTGCGTCTGGCCTGCGTGATCGCGATCCTGCCGCGTATCGGCAGCGCGCGTTCGAATTATCAGTCGCGGGGTACTTCGCCGACCCGGCGATGAGCCATCAACTCACCCCCTTTCGCGTGATGGGCAGGGTGCAGGAGAGCATTTGGCGCAGCCTCGGCGACTTTGATGTCATCGCACAGCTCGAGCGGATCCGCTCGACGCCGTCGCTCGTCGTTCATGGTTGGCACGATCCAATCCCGGTCGAATCGTCGTATCAGTGTGCGCGTGCCCTCCTTTCTCGTTTCGTCGTCCTTGAAGCGAGCGGACACGTACCGCACGTGGAACAGCCGCACACTCTGTTCAACGTGATGCAGCAGTTTCTCGCCGACACGAAGCCAACCTAACGACAGAGCATGCCATGACCGAGACTCGCGCTACCGAACAGCTGTTCGTCGCCGCCCTCGAGATCGAGGGCCGTCGTTACGCAGTGAGCATCGAAACCGCCTTCGACGGTGTCGAGCACATCGGTCACTTGTGCTTCGTGAACGAAGACTGGGAAGAGGACGAGGGGATCGCCGACCGCGTTGGCATCACCGGGCGTACGGCTAACGACATTCTCCTGGCGGCGCGCGCGCTGAGCAGCAGCGAGCTTCAGCAGCGCTACGACCGAGCGTTGGGGACGACCCGGCGCTTTCATGGTTTGCGCAAAGCCACCGACGACGTCCTCGAGAATATCCGTCATCTGGCCAAGGTTTCGACGTCGATGCGCGCCGGCCTGCTCGACGTGGATGACGCCGCGCGCGAGATCGACGCGACCGAGCAGCGGCTAGTCGCAATGGTCAGGCAACTCAAAGGGTTCGCGGGCGTGTCTGGATAGCGTCTCCGCATTTTGCACTCCCTAACTGCCCGCCGCGGATCCGCGCCGATGTAAACGGCGATAACTCGCGGATTCTTTCTTAAATGACCTCCCATTCCACTGCGTAGCCCTGAGCCTTGATCGCGTCAGGGGCGCCGCAGATTTAAGTGTTTGATGCGCGCGTTATCGCAATTCGGTTTCGCGTGAATCCACGGCTGAGCTTTTGATCTTAGAGACACGGCGCCGGCGCTGTTAGTTTTGGTGATGCTTTTCTGCGACCCAGGCTCGTGATGGCGAAGCGATCGAGCGGCGCCCCGCGGCAACCACTCGCGCGCGTCCGGCCCAAAGCCGCCTTACGTCAGCAAAAGCCTAACGCGAACCGCCCGCCGCCGAAGAAGGTAAAGCCGGTGGCGCGCCCAGCACTCACGCCACGTTCCGCCTCGCGCTCAAAGGAGAGCGCGGATGCCAAACGCGCGCGAGCGAACGAGATCTACCGCAAGCTCTCGGAGCTGTATCCCGACGCGCATTGCGAGCTCGACTTCACCAATCCGTATCAGCTGCTCGTAGCCACAATCCTGAGCGCGCAGACAACGGACAGGCGCGTCAACATGGTCACACCGACTCTGTTCGCGAAGTATCCGACCGTGCAAGCGCTCGCACAGGCTAAGAGCGCGGATGTCGAGGAGATCATCAAGAGCACAGGATTCTTTCGCGCCAAGACGAAAAGCATCATCGGGATGGCAGGCGGCATCGTCGATCGCTACGACGGCGCTGTCCCAGACACGCTCAAAGCGCTCGTGACGCTCGCTGGTGTAGGCCGCAAGACAGCAAATGTCGTGTTAGGCAACGCCTTCGATGTCAACGAGGGTGTGGTAGTCGACACGCACGTGGCGCGGCTTTCCAAACGGCTCGGATTTACGCGGGATGACGATCCCAGCAAGATCGAACAGACGCTAATGCGCCTGTTTCCGAGTGAGCGATGGACTATGCTTTCGCACTTGCTGATCTGGCACGGCCGGCGAGTGTGCTTCGCGCGCAAACCGAATTGCGCCGGGTGCGTCGTTAACGACCTTTGTCCTTCAGCTTTCCGAGTCTAGCTCGGTTTCGACCTTGGACCTTTGACCTCATGGCAATGAAAGCAACAATCAAGACATCGAAGGGGACCGTCGTCGCCGACCTTTTTTCCAAGGAAGCGCCAAATACGGTCGCCAACTTCGCGAAGCTCGCTAACAGCGGGTATTACGACGGGACCAAGTTCCATCGCGTACTCCCTGAATTCGTTGTGCAGGGTGGTGATCCATACTCAAAGGGCGGCGCGCACGCGAAAGGCCCTGTAGGAACCGGCGGCCCTGGCTACACAATCAAGTGCGAAACCAAGGACAATCCGCAGCGGCATAAACTCGGCGCCTTATCCATGGCGCACGCCGGAAAGGATACCGGCGGCAGCCAGTTCTTCATGGTATTAAGCGAAGCGAACACGAAGCACCTGGATGGTGTGCACACTGTGTTCGGCCAGATCGTCGAAGGACTCGAGGTGCTCAAACAGATCAAGCAGAATGATGAGCTGACGGAAGCCCGTGTCAGCGAACCAACAGCGGCGTAGGGGCCTATCCCCTATCACCTATCCCCTATCCCCTATCAACTATCCCTCGTCCCGTGTCGACTAACAATCTTCAGCCCGAAGACAAGAAGGCGGCGATAACGGGTCTGATCGTTACGGCGATCAGCCTGTTCATCATGGCCTACGTGATCGTGATCCTAACGAACAAGAAGTTCGAGGGAGCGGCACACGGCGGCGCTACGCCGGCAGCGCAACAACACTAACTAGTAAATAGTCGTTAGGTCTTAGCTCTTAACGACCCGTAGCTCTAAGAGCTAAGACCTAGTGATGCGTAACTGAGATGTTGATAGCATGGAGCTTGCAGACGCCGGCAGTATGTTTCCGGCCACGATGTCTCTCGCGCTCAAGCCGCCCGAACGGAGCGAGTTGGAGCAACTGCTCCGCCAG
>JBQTIF010000093.1:0-24275 GCA_052388395.1 Gemmatimonadaceae bacterium
GGCGCGTGCGAGACGAAACGAACGGACTCCGGTCGCTCGGCATCGAGCACGCACCACCCCATCGAGTAGATGTTTCCTTCCTCGATCGAAGTTGCACCATGAAATGGAAAGAGCCAACCGGTGCTGGTGCGAATCGGCGGGGCTCCTGCGCCGACGCGCGAGCTGCGCCATGTCCCCGCGTTAGGTTGGACCAGAGTCACACCGTCGGCCGGCCACTCGGACTCGAGCGCAGGGATCCTGGTGCACACGATGTTCGGCATTGGACGATGCAGGATCACATACTCCCCGTCGATCTTCTCTGGAAGCACGACGCAGTTCTTGTTGTCTCCGGCCATACGTGGACCGTGGCGGCGGTACCGCTCCGGCGCCAGGAGATCGTTCGTAGTGATCAGGCAGATGCGCGGCCCCGCGGACGAGTAGCCGGTGTACGTGATGGCGTAGCGGCCTTCATCGGCGAGATACGTGATGCGCGCATCCTCGACCCCCCACTCTTCGTAGGGCGCCTCGCGCGCGACCGCAGGGCGGTCCCAAATCTCATCGATGTGTTCTCCGTCCGATGACAGCGCGAGCGCCAGCGAGGAGCGGCGCATCTCTTCTTCGAAGACGCGGACGAGGAGCACCACGCGTCCACTCTTGTGATCGACCGAGGCAGCGGGATTGAACGCGCCGCTCGCACGCGCGTAGGAAATCTGCGAAGGCCGGACGATCGGATTCGATGCGAGACGAAGCAGCGAGGCGGTCACGAAGGCCTTCGCGTGAGCCAGTCGCCGTAGAGTCGCTTAAAATGCTGGGCTGGAGCGTCGTAGTACTCATCGGCGCTGACGTCGAGCGCTGCTACGACAGAATGCCTAACGAGCGTGCCCGCGTCGCGCCGGCTGCACCATTTGCGAAAGACGCCGGCCGCCGGCTTCTCGCTCCCGTCTGATCGCACCAGACCAAACGTTCTCTCGCGAATCGCGTGCGAGAGGGGAGGGCGGTCGAAGAGCCGAGCGTCGTAGTCGCCGTAACACCACGCGTACGCTCCTGCGGCTCCAGTCGTGATCAGGCGTTCCAGCACTTCCTCGTAATATGTCGCACCCTCTTCCTCCGACGCGAGATACTGCGGCAGCGGCTTGCCCAGGAAGTCGTCGGTGATGGTATGGCCCTGAGCACCTAACGATGCCGAGCAGAGCCCGAATTCCTGCATCAGTGGCCGCCGCCCCGTTGCCGATAGCGCAGCGGTGAGCGCGCAGGAGAACGGTACCAGCTCCGGATCCAGAAACGACCTCGCTCCCTCGTAATACAGCGGATACGCGTGCATGATATCTTCGTCGGCCACCTCTGCGATGTCGTCGATGCGCATGTTGTTGTGCGTCGTGAGCGACGCGAGGTGGGCGCCCAATTGAATCGGAACGCCGGCCGCCGCGCGCCTAACGGTGTCCGCCAACAGCGACGCCCAGAGACGGCCGGAGTCCCTCGTGCGCGGCCGTTGCGCGTCATCGATCTCGTTGCTCAGATCGAAGGCGCGAACGCAATGGTCTCCCGCGAGCGCGCCGGCACAGCGCTCCACCAAGAGGGCCTGCGAGCGCAGGAGCATGGGATCGGCGTACAAATTGCCCGGCCGCCCCGCCGCATCAAGCATCCACGCTGGCCACCAGATCTGGCCGCTCATGTTCAGCACGATCAGTGTCGGGACGATCTCGAGCCCGGCATCCTTTGCTGCGCGAGCGACAGCGACTAACCGATCCACCATGTCCCGCGCGACGCTGAGCGGTGCTGGAGCGAAGTCCTGCATAAGGGCAAATATGCGCACGACGTCGAAGCCGATGTCGGCGATCTGCGCGAAGTCATCGCGCACTTCGCCGAGGTCGAAGTCACGCCACATGTACATCGCTCGGCGCTTCGGCCAGTAGTTGACGCCCAGCTCGAAGGTCGACGTCGCGCGCGTCAAGGCGCTGCGAGCCCGCTCAGGATCCATTCGAGTGACAGATCGGCCACGGCGGTCACGCCATCCGCCGCACCATAATAGATGCGGACGCGGTCGTCCTCGGCCAGCAAGCCGCAGGTAAATACGACTCCGCCGTAGAAGCCTTCGCGTTCGTACGTAGTCTCGGGTGCGAGGATCGGCTCGCGCGAGCGCGCGATCACGCGCGCGGGGTCATCGGTGGCGAGCAGCAGCGCGCCTAACGAGTAAGCCGCAGAGGATTTCGTTACCCCGTGGTAGACCGCGAGCCACCCATCCACACCGTTCGACCGCACCGGGAACGGAACCGCGCCGCCTCCTACCTTGGCATCGTCCCAGCTGTCGGGACGTGCCGTCGCAACGACCTGATGGTCACCCCAAGAGATCATGTCGCTGGACGACGCAGACCATATCGCGACATCACCAAGCCCTGCAGGCATGGGGCGGTGCAGCGCGCGGAAGCGCCCGCCGATGCGCTTCGGAAAGATGGTCACATCGCGGTTGTTAGGCGGAAATATGATCCCGTGACGTGCGAACGTTCTGAAGTCCTTCGTGGAGGCGAGCGCCGTCGCGATGCCGTACGGCGACACCGCCGTGTAGTTGATCCAATATGTGTCGCCGACGCGCGTTACGCGGGCATCCTCAACGCCGAACGACTCGTACGGGGTCGCGGCTGATAGCGCGGGTACCGACTCGACGTCGAAGTGGATACCGTCGCTCGAACGCGCGACGCGCAAGTGCGAGATGGACGTGAGCCATGTGCGACCGTCCGCGACGAACATCCTCGGGTCGCTGACATCGACTCCTTGGGCATGGCGATGCCAGTGTTTGATTACGACCTGTCGCGTGTCGGCGTCGTAGACGGCTGCGGCGATGATGCCGTTAGGCACATCGCGCGGCGCCTCGGCGACGCGCAGCAGGAGGACGACCTCGCCGGCGTGCCGAATCGCCGCAGGATTGAAAACGCCGACGACCGCGAGCTCGGGCTGCGATGCATGAAGCATCGCCGGGCTGAGGATTGGATTCTCCGCTAGTCTACGAGGCATTGGGGGGGCTACGGCGAAGGGAAGCCGGACGCAAAGAGTGCGGACTGCATCGTGATGTTATCACCTTGACATCAACGCATCAATCTGCGTAGACTCTGCTGCATGCGAACGACGCTTACCCTCGATGACGACGTAGCAGCCGCCCTCGAACGCCTGCGGTCCACTCGGCGCCAGAGTCTGAAAGAGCTTGTCAACGAGGCGCTGCGTGCAGGTGTCCAGCTCATGACTCGTAGGACACGCAAGACAACGCGCCCGTTTCGAACAGCGTCAAAGGATCTTGGACCATGCCTGGTTGGTAACGTGGACAACGTTGCTGACGTGCTATCGCTGGCAGAGGGCGACACCTACCGGTGATTCTGCTCGATGCGAATCTCCTCGTCTACGCGCATGTCCGCTCACTTCCACAGCACACCGCTGCGCGGGAGTGGCTCGACTCGCAACTGAATGGTAGCTCGCGCGTCGGACTACCGTGGCCAAGCTTGCTCGGGTTTCTGCGTCTCGTAACGAACGCGCGCGTATTCCAACGGCCGGAACCGATCGCAGACGCATGGCAGCAGGTCAGCGATTGGCTGACCTCCGAACTGGTGTGGATTCCGCAGCCGACTGATCGTCACGCCGAGATTCTGGCAGAGCTTCTGACGGATACTGGCGCGCACGCCAACCTGATCCCTGACGCGCATCTTGCAGCGCTCGCGGTAGAACATGGCCTCATGGTGTGTTCGTGCGACGGGGATTTCGCGCGGTTTCCGCGGGTGCGATGGCTCAATCCGATCGCGAAGCGCCGGCGTTAGGCGCGCTGTCCGCCTCCCGCGCAGTCCAGTCGGTTCAGCTGCATAAATTCTCGTCCGGGAAGACGACGTTCCCTGCGCCATCCGGCAGGCTGACGATGCCTACGTCGTTCGCAATCCCAATGCTTAGCGTCCCCGTCTTGTGCATAACGTTCGTGCGCGGCGGCAAGAGCCGGCGCAGTGTGGGTAACATCGCGGTCATCCGATGTTGGGATTGTTAATTCGCTCCACGTCTGGCAGCGGCAAGCATTCTTGGTTGACAGGAACGCGGCACTTCGTGGTCAGTCAGTACCGGCATAAAAGGCACCCAGGGACCGACCTCGTCCCGGTACTGCTTCGCCATGACGCGGGAAATCTGAGCGATATGACCTAAGTCGTGAACCACCCAGGCAGCCAGCAGATGGCGCAGCGTGACCCGGCCCAGTGAGGGATGCAGCCCGGGAAGATCGAGCTGCTCGTCGGTGAGTTGCCAGGATCGCAGCAGCTCGAGGTTCTGCTCGCGCAGATCACCGAATTCATCAAGCAATGCGTCTAGAGAGCGACCCTTGTTCCTCTGCCAGTGTCGGAAGCGATCGTACGGCTCGAATTGTGGATCGGGCCCGCGCGACAGGATTATTTGCGCGCGCGGTATCCAATCGGTTTCCTCACCATCAATCAAATGGCCGACATTATCGAACGCGCTGAAGGTCTGCGGCCCCTCCGTTCCGCGCACCCACGGGTCCGGCAGACCGTCGAGCAGCGCTCGCACAGTGCCAGGGGTGCGCTGCAACACGGCGATGCCGGATTCCAGATCGAAAATCATTGAGCATGTCTCCGTTTGCCTAACGCCTCACTCCCGCTGTCATGGCCGCTGGGAGCTCGAGAAACTCTGCGTACCTTTTGACAGCGGCCAAGAGAGCGCGATTATGCGTCGCATTGAGCGCAGCGAAAAGGTTTGTCTCGATGTTCAGCGTTCATTTGTTGATCGAGCGGCGCCACGTACGCGCCCTTTTCCCCGCGACAATAACCGGGCGACACCAGACATCGTTCCAACGCGCCGTCGCTCGCGAGCGCGGAAGATCAGTGATGTTCAGCTCCCTCGACCCAGTCAGCGATTCGTCGTACTCGGGGATGGGATATGCCGACGTTGCAGGAGATCCACGTTAGGCAACCACAGCGCCGTCTAGTCCAGTCAGTGTGTACTCCAACTCATACGAGTGCTTGCCGTCCGCAATGGTGATCTTCATGGTGCCGCTGATCCCTGCGAGTTCCTCAGTGCCAGAGTCGGGGACGACGGAAATAGTGAGTTGCTGGCCGCCGCGATTCATAATCCCTTTGTGGTGCAGAACAAATGTGCCGCGCTTGCCGTGCAGCGTTCCGGTCACCCGCTCGATGGCCACATAGACGGCCGAGTTCTTCACACTCGTCGCGGCAGTGAGCATCTCGCCTTGGCCGTGCCGACAAGATCACCCTGGAATGTTTTGTCGAGCGACATGCGACCGAGCTGCTCATCGTTGCCGTGGCTGCTTTGCAGAGGGGCAACCTTTACTTCAAACGTTCCGCTTGCGCGCGTCATTACAGCACTATCATGAATCATTGAATTGGGCGCTGAGGGTGTGATAAGAGAGAGCCAAAGAAACCCGAGGGACGCCGCTGCGATTGATGAATGCAGCATCTGGTTACGTCACGATTTGGAATGAAAGAGAGATTAGCACCGGAGTGTCAACAGCGGCGACCTGCCGGCAACTTCGCAACGAGCGTTCTTTGGCGCCTGAGCCCGGTAACTCGCGTCGATCCATTCTTTAAGTGTTTGGATTTGCGCATGCGGCCGGTCACTGCCCAACAGCGTGATAAGTGATGAAGAACTTGACCCTCACCTATCACGCAGTACCTCTCAGTCAACAAACACGTTCGTCAGGCAGCTCACCCGCGCACGGTGATCACCCCTCGGGTGCTCTCCCCATATGCAACGCCAGCATGCGCCAGCCAAGTGGGCCGCCGCGAACGTAGACCGCGGTGTAACGACGTCGCGGATTGCTCAGCTGGCCCTTCATTGTATAGCGCCACTCGGCGAGACCAGTCACAACCGCAGTACCCTCGTGCACGCGCACGGCGAAGTCCGTCGTGCGAAAGTATTCCATCTTGAGATCAGGTTGCGCGCGAATGTCTGCCAACTCGCCAGCACGGTCCTTGAGCGATCCGCCAACACTGGTGACGACAAGATTGTCCGCAAAGAGCGAGAGCGCCAATGTCGTGTCATGCGTCGCGTAGGCGCGAGCCCACGCGCTATCGAGCCCACGGATCACGGCGGCAGGGTCCTGCGCTACGCTGGTGGTCGTAGAGAGGCAGATCCCGACACCAAGGACTAGCAGCACTCGCATAGTTGCTCCATGCGCTTAAGGCGCGGTGGCGTAGTCGCCTACAGACGATAGATGCACGCGCGCGCGCTAAAGGTTTGCCGCCACTCCGCGACACGCGCAGTAAAGTCTGTGAGTTCACTTGCCCCGCATCACTCAATGCGATCAAAGGGTTGATCACGGAGTTCTCGATATTGGTTATTCCAGCCGGTGCTAGCAAGTCGACTGGCCGAATCCCAACCGATGCGGTGAGAATGCAGGCGCTGTTTACGCTGCCGGCGCGATAGAGTGCGACGAGCACATTGATGCCTGGGATGTCGCCCTTGAACGCGCCGATGCAGGCGATGTTGCCGTTTGGATCATCTTCCCAGGGGGCGAGCGCTGCGAGGAGCAGGCTCCAATCGACCATCGCGCGTTGTGGCGCCGCGAGAGCGTAGCCATTTCGATGAGCCGCGTACGCAGAGTGAGATAGTTTCCGCGATGCGTCGCTGATCCAGAGATACCAGCCGGAGTATTGTCCTCGATATGGGTGAACAGGACGACGTAGACGGGCGGAGCTGTTGGCTCAGGCCCTGTCGCTGTAGAGTCGCCATTGCTCGAGTCGCAGGTGCCAATCAGTGTAATCCTCGTGACGCTGGCGAGTCGCGCGGCTGCAAGCCGGGTCATGCAGAGTATGTCGCCGGAGCTCGGGTTTCATTAACGGCGAGCGGCTAGCGAGGCGTGGTGGGTACGCGAACGCGTTCTGCTCTGGAATAATGGTCTCGATGAGCTGTTTCTTGCCGATGCCGGCGTTGGTCTTCAACATTTGGCAGCATGATCACATCAGCCCCTGAGCGCACGATGATTCCGCGTCCTCTGTTTCACTTCACGATTGCCGTCGCGACGATCGCGGCATTCTTCCCGGTGCCCACGCCGCAGCTGATCAGCTCCGCACTTCTGCCTGTCGACTCTGCCTTCCTCGCGAGCTATCGCTGGCGCAACATCGGACCCGACCGCGGGGGACGCTCGATCGCGGTGAGTGGCGTTAAAGGACAGCGGAACGTCGCATACTTCGGGGCGACGGGCGGGGGTCTTTGGAAAACGACGGACGGCGGCGATACGTGGCAGCCGGTTACCGATGGCAAAGTCCGCAGCGCGTCCGTTGGTGCCGTCGCGGTGAGTGAGACGAATCCGAATCTCGTTTTCATCGGGATGGGCGAGACGTGCATCCGCGGCAACATTATGCCGGGCGACGGTGTGTATCGGAGCACTGACGCGGGTCGCACCTGGACGCACGTTGGCTTCAGTGAGTCGCATGGAATCTCGAAGATTCGCATCCACCCGACCAACCCGAACATCGTCTTTGTGGCGGCATTCGGCAAATACAGCGCGCCTAACGAGGAACGTGGCGTCTTTAAGAGCACGGACGGCGGCAATACGTGGCGCAAGGTGCTGTACCGCGATCCCAGTACGGCGGCGATCGACCTCTCCATCGATCCTAACAACCCGAACGTGATCTATGCGGCGCTGTGGGAGGCGTACCGCAAGGAGTACCAGATGTCGAGCGGCGGACCGGGGAGCGGATTGTTCAAGAGCACCGATGGCGGCGAGACATGGACGGAGATCACCCGCAACACAGGGATGCCTAACGGCGTGGTGGGACGCATCGGTGTAGCCGTGTCCGGCGCGGACGGGAATCGTGTGTACGCGCTGGTCGAAAACGAGAAGGGCGGATTGTTCCGCAGCAACGACGCCGGTGCCACCTGGACGCTGGTGAACGAAAACCGTGCAATCCGGCAGCGTGCGTTTTACTATACGCACGTCTTCGCCGATCCTAAGAACGCCGACGTCGTCTACATGCAGAACACGGCGCTCTTCCGCTCGACGAACGGCGGCCGCACGACGCGCACGTTAGGCGGCACGCACGGCGATCATCACGACCTGTGGATCGACCCGGATGATCCGGCGCACATCATCGACGGCAACGATGGAGGGGGCGCCGTCTCGACGAACACGGGCGGCCGCTGGACCGCGCAGGACTTTCCCACGGAACAGTTCTACCACGTCATCACGACGAAGCACATTCCATTTCATGTCTGCGGTTCGCAGCAGGACAACAGCACGATTTGTACGCCGTTCAACTGGAACCTCGGCGGCGCTGGATTTGGCGGAGGAGGCGGTGGCGGTGGTGCTGGCGGCGGGGGCGGCGGCGGACCGCCACGCAGCGAGAGCGATAGAACGGCAGGTGGAATGGCCGTGTCGTATGTCGCCGGCGGTGGCGAGCCGGGATACATGGCACCCGATCCGCTCGATCCCGACATCTTCTACGCGGGGACAAACAACGGCCGCTATCTGGACAAGTTCAATCGCCGGTTAGGCACATCGCGCGAGGTGAACCCGTATCCCTGGTTCTATTCCGGGGAGCCGTCGAAGGAGATCAAAGAACGCTGGCAGTGGACGTTCCCGATCATTTTCTCGCAAGCTGACCCGCGAACGCTGTATGTCTCTTCGCAGCGACTCTGGCGGACCCGCGACGGAGGAAAGACCTGGACCGCGCTGAGCGGCGACCTAACGAGACATGCTCCGGAGACGCAGGAGAAGTCGGGTGGTCCGATCACTGGCGACATGAACGGTCCGGAAGTGTATGGAACGATATTCAGCGTCGGACCCGGCAAGACGGACGTGAACATCATCTGGACAGGCTCCGATGATGGCCTGGTACACCTAACGCGAGACGGCGGCGCGACGTGGCGCAACGTCACGCCGAGCGACATGCCGGACTTCGGACGCGTCAGCCAGATCGATGCGTCCAAGTTCTCCGCCGGCACGGCGTACATGTCCGTGCGGCGGCCGCTGCTGAACGATATGGCACCTTACATCTTCAAGACGAGCGACTTCGGACGTACGTGGACGAAGATCGTGAACGGCATTCGCGCCGACGATTATGTACACACTGTGCGCGAGGACCCGACGCGTCGCGGCCTGTTGTACGCGGGGACGCAGCACGGCGTGTACATCTCGCACGACGACGGCGCATCGTGGCAGTCGCTAGCGCTGAACCTTCCTGACGTGCCGATCGCCGATCTCATTGTCGAAGGAAATGAGCTCGTCATCGGAACGCATGGTCGCGGCTTTTGGGTTTTGGACAATATCGCCCCGCTGCGTCAGTACAATCCATCGGCGTTGGCGGGTGACGCGCACCTGTTTACGCCGCCTAACGGCGTGCGGTCAGGTCCAAGTGTGTCAATCTCGTATTGGTTGACGCGGGTACCGAACGGCGCCAAGCTCGAGATCGTCGATTCCGCGGGCACGGTGTTGCGGACATACGAGCCCGACACGATCAAGGTTGACTCGCTGCGTCCGAATGCAACAGCAGCCGACTCGGCGCGTGTCGACTCGATGCGGACATTGGCGGCCGCGGCGCGACAGGTCACTGGAGTGCCAATGCCCCTCAATGTGGGGCTGAACCAGCTCTCTTGGGATTTGCGTGTGCAGGGGATCGAGCGATTCCCGGGGATGATTCTGTGGGGCGCGGGGACGAATGGACCAGCGGTGCCACCGGGACGCTATAGTGTGCGCCTAACGACAGCCGGGCGGACCATGGCAACGCCGATCATGATTGTGCGCAACCCGCGCATCACCGATGTGACAGGAGCCGATCTGCGCGCGCAGTATGCGTTCTCGAAGCGCGTGCGCGATCGTGCCACCGAGGCAAACCGCGCGGTGATCGCGATCCGCCGAGTGAAGGCCCAGCTCGATAACCGCGTGCAAAAGTCGAACGACGCCGCGCTCGCGACGACCGGCGCTACGCTCACGACCAACGCGTCGGCAGTGGAGGAGGACGTGTATCAGGTGCGCAATCAAAGCGGCCAGGATCCGCTCAACTTCCCGATCAAAGTGAACAACCGTCTTGCCAACCTTCTGTCGATGGCTGAGCGCGGCGACGGCCGACCGACGAACAACATGCCGGAGATCTTCGGCATACTGTCGCGCGAGTTGGCTGGGTATCTGACACGACTTGACGAGGTATGGAAGAAGGACCTTGTCGCCGTGAACCGGGAGCTGGCGCGGCTGCGTTTGGAGTTGATTGATCCGCGCTGCGCGCGCGTGGAAGGGTGTCCTGTTGTTCAGTAGAGCCTAACGTGGTTACTCGAAGAGTTTTAGAACAGAAGGGCGTTAAGTGTTAAGGGTTACAGGTTAAGCGTTAAGAGTCATGGTCAAGAAACACGTAACTCTCAGCCTGTCACACCTAAACTCTCAACGCGTTTACACACTGCCTTTTTTTTACCAGACCTGGCGGGCTTTACGTGCCCCTTATGGCTGAGTCTGTCGCCTAACGAATGAGCCCGCTATGAGTGTGATAGCATTTGTTCCTTAGCGGCCTCAGTTTTGCGGCGCCTCGCCTCGCGACTGACGATGTAGTTCCAATCGTCATTGAACCTTTAAAGGCTGGCCAAACTGGCGAGGCACACAATGAGAATCCACAGGTCCGCGGGGAGCGCGCTCGGATTAGCTGTTGCGCTCACGCTTTCGGCGATGGCGGAGGCAAGAGCGCAGACAGATACGACGCGACGACCGGCATCGGAACAGCGTATTCCGATCCGGAAGGAGGTCGCTGCGGCCGGAGAAGTGACGCGGCGCACATCTGGAGGTGAGGTTGGACTGGCGCCGAGGACGCGTATCGATTCCCTCGAAGCGCTGGCAGCGTCGTACAGCACACGCATTGATTCGCTCGAACGAGCTAATGCGTCATTTGTGTCGCGACTGGATGCGACAGATCATCTCATCGCATCGCTGCGCGATTCGTTGAACATGGTCCGCGGTGAACTAGCAACGGCTCGTTCGGAGATCGCAACAGTTCGTACCGAGCTCAGCGCAACCACGGCGCGAACCGAGCGCATAGCTGATTCGCTCGTGCAGCTCCGCACGCGCTTCGCCCTCTTCCGAAACCGCTCGATGTTCGGCAACAGCGGATTCTATGTCGGGTTAGGCACTGGTCCGGCGTACACGCGCGGAACGCTGAGCGACATCGGATACATCGAGGGAATGCAGGTGACGGTGCCGATCGGCTGGCACAAGACCGGAAGCATGATTGGCGTGCGCACTGAGTGGGCCTGGCAGAATTACGACGGCCGTGTTGTGCCGACGCGGTTCAGCAACGTCGATCCTAACGTCTACTCGGCGACAGGAATGGTCTCGTTGCACTTCCCATTCAATCAGGCGAGGACGCACACGATCTACGCGATGGGTGGCGGCGGCGTGTACCACTTCCGCGACTTCCAGCCGGGGACGGGTCTGAGTGCTGCATTTGGCCAAACCGATACCGCTGATAGCGAGACGAAGTTCGGCTTCGTGGGTGGCCTGGGTGTTCAGTTCCACATCTTGGGCGCGACGTATCTGTTCGTGCAGTCGACGTTCAACAACGTCTCGGCCGATCAGGTTGTTGCCCCATCGACGAGCAAGAACCTGCAGTGGGTGCCGTTGGTTCTTGGCGTGACGCTTCGTTAGGCAGTACGTAGTAGCTGGCGTACGTAACACTTCGCAGCGTCGTCATGCGCTCGCAATCTGAGCGCGTGGCGACGCTTTGCTGTGGTACTACGTTTCCGACCGCAGTGCCAGAACTGGATCGATGCGGGTGCTCGCCCGCGCCGGGATCAGACAGGAAACCAGAGCGACGCCAAGGAGCGACAGCGAAACGACTGCCAGCGTCGCGGCATCCGTGGGACTAACCTGCAAAGCCGGGAGTGCGCCGAAGACTTCGAATGCCGACGCGTAGGTTCTGCGAGAGTTTATCCAATTGCATGGCGGTCCCGTGGCTTCTGCGCGCGCGTCGCTGTTATTCGCCCATAACGCGATCACCGTCGTGCAGGTATGCGTGGCGATCCAACTCCATCGGCAACTTCTCAGCGGACGTCCTGGACCCGGCGCCAGCGAGGTATCCGATCGCCTCTCCCACTGCACCGCAGAGCAGCGCCGGTATGATGATGAAAAGCACGCGTGGGAGGAGCTGTGGTGCACGCCCGGCGCGCCGAATGTCACGAACGATTCGCGTTAGGCGCACGAACGGGATGAGGGGGCTCGCACCGACAAATAGCAGGCGGCGCAGCAACGACCAGTCTGCAGCACGATAGCGCGTCGCAGCGAATCCGCGTTGGCCGAGGTAGTCGAGCAGAAAATACGCCTTTGGCTGAGAGATGTTGACGTGATTCGAGACGGCTTCTCCCGATAGGAAAAGCTGATGTCCCCGTTGGCGCAGATCGATGTGCAAGGCGCACTCGTTGTCGAGCATTTCGCCGAGCCGCTCACCATAGCTGAGCAAGACATCCCGCTTGTACGACGTGTGGTGTCCTGCAAGCCACGTTCGCGGGCCGGAAGCAACTGGCGCAACGACGGGACCGAACTGACCAAAAAGGTGCGCCCAGCTCGTCAGCGTTTGCGGATTCGCGTTACCCATCGCCGAGCCGACTGCGGCATACGGTTCTCGGTGTCGTTCAACAAGCACTCGCGCCCAATCGGGCTGCGGATAAGAGTGTTCCTCGCCATAGACCACGGCGGCTGCGCGCGCGGCGCGAACACCTTCAGCCGTTGCACTTCCGGTTGAGCTCACTGCGTGGGCCGACTCAACGACCTGCCAGGAGTGGAAGCCACTCAACTCGTTAGGTTCGAGCTCGAGCTCGGCGCGCGACGGAGCAACGACGATGAACTCGATGTGCTGCCGGATGCTCTGATTGCGCAGATATCCTATGGTCCTGCGACAGGTTTGAATGCTGCGCGGTGTCACCATCACTACCGAGATCAGCGGAGCCGACTGAAGCGTCGGTGGGCTGGGTTGCCCGCCCAGCCCTTCGCTCGCGGACGTGTTCACATGCACCCTTTTACCTCACGGTGGGCTCCCTCGGAAGGGGCACGAGTGCTGAATCTGATACGTCACTATTCGGCGCGAAGAGCTTGCACGGGATCGATGCGGGTCGCACGATGCGCCGGCAGATACGCCGCGGCCAGGGCAACAACAAGCAGCAGCACAGATGCGCCGAGCAGGGTGGCTGGATCTGTGGGACTCACCTGAAAGAGCAGCTTGCGCAGCAGCTGCGATGTCACGAGCGCACCGGCAAGCCCGGCCACCGCGCCGACGGTGGTTACGATGAGCGCGCGCCGCAGTACCGAGCGACGCACGCGTTCGCGAGTCGCGCCTAACGCCATTCGGATACCGAGCTCGCGTGTTTGCTCCCGGACCAGCGCCGCCATCACACCATACAGTCCGATCGCCGCGAGCAGCAGCGCCACGAGTGCGAATGCGGCAAGGAGGGTTGCACTCATGCGCGGCTGTGCGAGCGGAGCGTCGAGTAGATCGTTCATCGATCGTGCCAGCCAAAGATTGAGCTGCGGATCGACGGCTGCAACTTCTCGCTGCACGGCCGGCAGCACCGACCTCAATTCTCCCGACGTGCGCAGAGCAAACGCCGCTTGCCAGTAAGCCTGACGCCAGGGCAGATACACGCTGGGGTTCGCAGTCCGCAGCTCACGGTAGCGGATGTCGCCGGCCACACCGATCACCGTTCGCCATGTGAGTGTATCGGGACCCCAGAACTTGATGCGCTTGCCGATTGGGTCCTCGTTAGGCCACCAGCGTTGAGCGATCGCTTCGCTCACGACCGCCACAGGAGGCGCGCGCTCGTCGTCCGAATCGCGAAATCCACGGCCGCGACGCAGCGGAATATCCAGCGTGCGAAAGTATTCCGCTCCGCCCACTTCCATCGGGACGAGCGGATTCGTCGCGATCTCCGTAGCCGATTGCCCCTCGACGTCCATTCTTCCGAGAAAGACGTTCGCTCCGACGAAGGGCTGAGCAACCACCGGCGTAACCGAGAGCACGCCCGGAATCGCGCGCAGGCGGGGCATGAGTTGTTCGCCCACCGGATACAGCTTCGTCGGGATCGAATCGTAACGCGGCGCGGGCCAGGAGAACGCGAGGATGGACAAATGCTCGGTCGTGAAGCCAAGGTCGATACGCTGCAACTGCGCAAGACTGCGCGCGAGTAGCCCGGCTCCGGCGAGCAGGATGAGTGCCAGTGCCACTTGTGACGCCACCAAAAGCTGCCTAACGCGCCGACGGCCTCTCGTTCCCGATCCCGAGCGAACGTCGAGCCGTAGCGGCAAAGCCACGTTACCGCGCGCAGCGACGAGCGCCGGCACCACACCGAAAACGAGCACGGCCGTGCTAGTGACCACGATGGCGGCGACGAATGGCAGACCGGCAAGCTGGATCGCAGCGGCGCGGGGAAGGTTCGCCGGCGCAAGCAGGACGAGTGTACGCAGCAACGCCTGCGCCAGGAGCATACCGAGCGCACCGCCAGCGAGCGCGAGGCACCCGGATTCCACGAGCAGCTGCCGCACGATATCGCCGTATGTCGCGCCTAACGCGCGGCGCACAGAAAGCTCGCGCGTGCGCGAGGCCGCGCGCAGCAATAGCAGATTGCCGACGTTCACGCAAGCGATGAGCAGCAAAAGTGCAACTGCCGCGGTCATGATCAGAAGCACTGGGCGCACGTCACCGAGCATCGCCCGTGGAAACGGGAAGACGTGTGCACCGGTGAGCGCCCGCTCAGGGCCCTGACGCTGGACGACCGAAAGAAACTCCGATCGCGCCATCTCAGGTGTTGCGTTAGGCGCCAAGCGCGCAATCGCCGTTACACCCATGTTTCCGGCGTTCGTCCACGAGAGGAAGAAGCCGACACCTACGGGATAGTCGAGTCCCGGTGGAGCGACACCGATCACTTCGTAGCGCGACTGCGAGTAGGGTTCGAGCAGATTGCGCCCAACGATCGCGGGGTCAGCGGCGAACTCGCGCTGCCAAGATTTGTAGCTGAGCACGACGACCGGTTTGGCACCCGACAGCTCATCTTCAGGACGCAGCAAGCGGCCGAGGTGCGCGCGAGAGCCTAACACATCGAAAACGTTGCCCGATACCACGGTGCGATTCAGCACGATCGAGCGATCGCCATCGACAAGCGGGCCGGGAGTTGTGCCCCAATGCGCGATGGCTCCGACGTCGCTCATCGTGCGGCTCACGCGACGGACTTCATCCACATCACGCCGTAACGTCCCGAACTCGACCGCTGGATCACGGTACGTCCACATAACGACGATGCGATCCTGATCCTGCACGGGCAGCTGGCGCAACAGCACTGCTTGGAAAACTGTGACCATCGCGACTGCCATCCCGATCCCGAGACCGAGAATGAGAATCGCGGTCGTCGTGAATGTCGGCGAGCGGCGTAGCGCGCGCAGCGCGAGACGGACGTCTTTGCCAATGCGATTCATGAGCATCAAGAACATCCGCGATGACGCCAGTGTGACGCAGCCATCACAGACTTCACCATGAGTGAAGCTCGGCGATACATTGAGGCCATGCCTGCGCAGGCCTTGCTGACTGCTGAAGAGCTGCTCCACCTGAACCTTCCGAACAAGCGCACCGAGCTTGTTCGAGGGATGCTCATCATCCGCGAACCCGCCGGGTATCAGCATGGCGACATCGCCATGCGCGTCGGGGCCGCCATACATAGTTACGTCGAAGCAGAAGCGCTCGGGCGAGCCTTCGCAGCGGAGACAGGGTTCACTCTTACACGAGGTCCGGACACTGTCCGCGCCCCGGACGTTGCGTTCATCGGCAACGCTCGGCTGCCACATCCTCCGCCGCGGGGATTCGCCGAGATGGCGCCTGATCTAGCCGTTGAAGTTCTCTCGCCTGACGATCGACCCGGAGAAGTGCTCGCGAAAGTGGCGGACTGGCTCGAAGCTGGCGCGCGACTGGTCTGGGTCGTTGATCCTATTCGCGCGAACGCGCGAGTTTACCGCGCGGATGGAAGCGAAACTTTATTAACCGAAGCTGACCGGCTCGATGGCGAGGACGTCGTGCCGGGGTTCCTGTGCGACATGAGTTACGTGCTGCGAGGGCGCGCCTAACGCGGTACTTGCCGTTTGACGACAGGCGCCTTGCTGATAGCCAAACGCGCGTTGCCGACTGCTAACGCGCGCACACGTAGCTCCTTTGTCGTAGCATGAACGCCAAGCGCGCGCGTCGCGGCGATACGCGCGACAAGGGTTATCCCCGGCGTCAGCTCACGGTTCATTCCTTGTTCCGCCAGCGCACGCAGTCCCTCGAGCGCTTCGCTATCAGGGATTCGCGCCTGCGCACGCAAGAAGTCGCGTACGTTGACTCCCCTGACCCATTCGACGCCGCGCACAAGAAGGCGCGCGCTCCCCACGTCGTACTCCAAGTCAGGGACGTGGACCTGGCGCGTCAGCGTATCCAGTTGCGGTGTGCCGGTGAGATATACCGTCCCATTTACCGTGCCGCCAAAACGAACGCCTAACGCGACACGGCCGGCGCCAATCCCGCTGAGCTCGGCGTAATCCACCCTGATCCTGCGCCCGCTCACGTCGATGCTGCGTCCGACGATGCCTCGCCTGAGCAGCTCGCTGGCGACGGGATACGAGAAGACCGCCTCGAGTGGCACGTGCAGCCCGCGTTCCCCCTCGTCGCCAAACGTGAGTGGTGGGATGGCTGTGAGCAGCGTTGAGTCGTTAGGTCTAGGTCCTGTCGCGATTCGGGGTAACGCGCCGAGCCGCAGGTTAGCCACGACCCTCCCGCTATCACTCGTTACGGCACCGAGCTGCGCCGAGCGTGGATTGATCGTGAACCAGATGGAGTCGGTCAGTCGGATCGGTCGTTGCATCGTGTGCCACAACGATTGAAAGCGTTCCGGTGTATCCAGGCGCCCGATGTTGCGGTCGAGCGTCGCGAGCTGGCGTTCAACGAGTCCGCGCAGCGCATTGATCAGCCGGTTGGTGATGTCGATGCGGAAGATGGTGATACGGCACTTGTCTCGCGCGTCGAGACTCACCGGTGCGAGCTCGGCGATGCGTGTCCTGGTGCGCAAACGCCAGTCGCTCGTTAGGCGCGCCGCGGTGACGAGGGTTACACGCACACGCGGCCGTGGTACGCCGGACGTGCCGCACGCTGCGCTCACTTCCGGACCGATGAACGGGCGGTACCAGCCGCGCCCTTCGTACTCAACGATCGAGGAGATGCGGATCGTTAGGCTGTCGACGTCGATCCGGAACGGTGCCCGACGCGCGGCAAAAGCGAAGTGCGCTCTGGTGTTCCCACCCGCCTGCAAACGCGTGGCGATGTCGCCGATCTCGCGCGGCACAGCGATTTCGAGGGCTGCAACGGCCGGCGCCAAATCGTACGAAACGGGGGCATTGACGATCGAGAGCGGTAGCGCAGGGAGTGGATCCGGGAGGTCAGCCGTCACGGCGGGGCGAGGGGCGTTCAGCGTCACACCGACGCGGCCGCGATAGGCGAGGGCAACCAGCGTGACGGCGCTTCCCAGCGCTACGAATAACAGAGCCAACGCGACGGTACGTCGCGCGATGGCACGTCGTGCGGCGTGTTGCAGACTCTTGATCGCCTTGAACGCTCGGCCGGCTCGCGAGTGCGGGACTGTCTAACGTAACCTCTCACGCGGTTCGCCTTCACCTCTCACGCACATCGCCCTCACCTATAACGTTCTTTTAAGTACGTGATAAGTGAGGGCCAAAACCGTGAGAAGTGTTACCTACTCAGCCAATACGCCGCCTTGATCAAGAACGTGTTGTCCGGATGCAGGCCGAACAGGTCGCGATAATCGCGCGTCCACGACTGGCGCATGTTGTCGGTTGATCCATCGCCTTGGCGACCATGCTGCCAGACCATGAATAGGGTCGATCCCGGGCGATACTCCCAGCGCATCACTGCGTTGGTGCGCAGCTGGGGGAACTTGAACGACTGCTGCGAGTTCGCGGGAGCCGCATAGGGACGGAAGCGGTCATCGTAGTCGTCGGCGTTAGGTGTCGCGCTGACTTCACGTACGTCGGAGTACGTGCCGGTAGAAACAAACGGCTGCCCCCAGAACTCGAACGTGAGGGTTGGCGTGAACGTGTAGTTGACACGCGTGCTCATGGACACTGTGCGCTGACTGAGATGTGCGAACGTGTAGTGTGTGACGCCGGAACTGTCCCTGAAGTTGCCGAACCACTGCGTGTTGTTGCGATCGCGATAGTAGCCGAAGCCGAGGTTCACGCCGAAGCGCGTCGAAAAGCGGAAGTTGATGTATGGATTGAATCCGCCGCCGTGCGATTTCCCTTCGTCAGTGAATCGCCCGTTGAACCAGATCCCGCCGGACACGACTTTGCGACTGTCGGTGTTCACACCGCCCCACGGGTAGAAGCCGCGCGATTTGCGCAGGGCAGGCCCGCCGCGCGTGCAGCGGTCACAATAGCTCTCGGTGAGGGCGCCTAACGTGGTACCGGCGTGAATGTCCCAGTTGTTGTTGAGCCCCATGTGGCCGTTGAAGTTGAACGAGTTATCCAGCCGCGTGCCCGACGTGTTCCAGTTCTCCCAGTGGTTCCCGTTCACTTGCGCCCACCGATAGATCCAGCGTGCGCTGCGGAAGCTGAGCGCGGCCCATGTGCTCCAATCGAGGATGTCGGCGCGGCGCAGGAAACCCATGTCGTTGACTTCGAAGCCGGCCGACTGCCTAACGATGCTCGTCTCGAAGCGCGTGATCCCGCCGCTGTATTTGCCGAATTTGAGCTGCGCCGCGGTCCCGCTGAGCGACGTGCGGCTGGAGTCGACTTCCAGATCATCACCTGGCTGCTGGTAGTAGTGCACCGGGCTCCGCTGGGTACGATAGATCACTTCCTGCGAGCCATTCACAACGGACGCGGCGAGTTGCCCCGCTAACTCATATTGCCGCTTGCCGAAGCGGCTGCGGAACGTCGCGCCACCTGTATACGCGCTGTTGTGCAGGAAGGGATCCGTGAGGCCATCGAGCGAGCGGTTCACGGCCGTGGCGATCACGCTGATGCCTGCGTCACCACCGCGCAGATCTTGCTGCGCAACCGCGACGGCGTAGTTCGCAAATGGTTCGACCGTACGATCCGCTCCGCTCTTTTCTTCTTCGGTCGAGGCATTGAGCAGACCGAACGACAGTCCACGTCGGCTGCGGCCTGTCAGCTTCGTGGCGGCGAGGATCGATGTCGACGTCACGGTGCCTGCGTCACCGTAGATTCCGCTCAAAGACGGCGCGCGGCCGATGCGCCGCGAATAGAAAAGACCTTCGTTGGTGCTGCAGTCGACAACGATGTAGCAATTGAGTGACATCTGATACAGCCCAGTTCCCTCGACAAAAAATGGCCGACGTTCCGAGAAGAACGTCTCGAACGCCGTGAGATTCACAACCGCGGGATCGGCCTCAACCTGCCCGAAATCGGGATTCACTGTCGCGTCGAGCGTGATGTTCGGCGTGAGCCCAATCTTGAGGTCGGCGCCTCCCGTAATTTCCTGATCGCGCTGATAGCCCGCGTTAGGCGTCGTCCGCTGCACGTTCCTGGTCACCGTGTAGGGCGTGAGCTCGAGCCGGCGCGCTGTCGTAATCCCCTCGAGCCCCGTGAGACTGCCGAGCTGCGAGGAAAGACCCGTGCGAAGCGGCGACCACAGTGGCCAGGAGACGCGCTCGCGGTAGCGCTCGATGTCGCGCCAGATACCGAAGCCGAAGTTGTGAGTCGCGGCCCGCGCGTAACGCAGCTGGGACAATGGAATGCGATACTCGGCGGTCCAGCCTAACGAGTCGACGAGCGTGGCGACGTCCCAGATGCCGTCCCAGGAGCCGTCCTCTTCGCCGTCATTGGCGATCGTGAAGTCCCGCTTCACGCCGTCCGGATTCACGGCAAACTCGAAGCCCGTGCGTTTGTCGCCGTACGAATCGATAATCAGCTTGATCTGATCCGACGGGCCGCGCACGTCACGTCGCGACAGCGCGTGCATGATGCTGTCGGGATGCGGATCGAACATGCGCACGAAGACATAGAGGTTCTTGTCGTCATAGCCGACCTGGAACTCGGTCTTGAACGACGGCGTCGTATCCACGCGCGGCTCGAACTGGCGGAACTCGGAATACTTCTGCGCTCGCTGCCAGACGGCGTCGTCATTGCGCCCGTCGATGTTTGGCGTTTGCGGCGCACGGATCGCTACGGCTGTAAGCTGGCCCGACCGCGTGTCTTGAGCCTCCGCTTTGAAGGAGCTAGCAACGACGGCAGTAATCGCTAAGACTGTGCAGCGCATAAGGTTCCCTATCCGACGAGACAGCGGCTTTGACAAGCCTCGCAGCAATTTGGTTTCGTCATGTGCTGAAAAATCAACTGCGTACGGCCGGGGCCGTGACGTGCCAGGCTCCGCGTCGTGCTGGCGAGTGCCGGCGGTGGGCCGCACATTCGGCCACACCCGCTGCGGCGCCTGATCACGCCCCGAACATCATGACCACTATCGTGAAACGCCTAACAAGCTCACTTGAAGCAGGTCTGTTGTATCTCCTATCGGCCTGCGGTCCGAGCGCCGCATACGACGTCGTCGTTGCGAACGGCCGCGTGATGGACCCTGAATCGGGGCTCGATGGCGTTAGGCACGTCGCCATCACCGGTGCGAGCGTCGTGGCGATATCGCAACGGCCGCTGCGCGGCACGCGCGTGATCGACGCGACGGGGCTCGTCGTTGCGCCAGGGTTTGTGGATTTGCATGAGCACGGTCAGCAGGAAGAGTCCTACGCGCTGATGGTGCGCGACGGCGTCACGTCAGCGTTCGAGCTCGAGGTCGGCACTGCCGATGTCGCCGATTGGTACAAAGCGCGGGAAGCGGGACAGCTCGTGAATCACGGCGTGAGCGTAGGTCACATCCAGACGCGCATGCGCGTGTTAGGCGATCCGAGTCGCGATCTCCTGCCATCCGGCGTCGGCGGAAGCGGCGTCGCCACAGACTCGCAGATGGGGGAGATGGAAGCGTTGCTCCAGAAGGGACTGGCCGAGGGGGCGGTGGCCGTAGGGTTCGGCAGCGCGTACACACCCGGCGCGACAATGGCCGAGATCGAGCGCATGTTCCGTGTCGCGGCCGAGGAAGGCGCATCGGCGCACATCCATATGAGAAACAACGTCGCTGGTCTCGATTCCACGATCGCTGCGGCTGCCTCCGCGAAGGTGAAGTTGCACATCGTGCATGTGAACTCGAGTGGCGATACGAACCTCGTCGCCTTTCTCGATCACATAAAGGCGGCGCGCGATAAAGGGCAGGACGTTACGACGGAGGCCTACCCATACGGGGCGGGGATGACTGAGATCCAGTCCGCACTGTTCGATGACTGGAAGACATGGCCGGACTCGCGTTTCGCTCAGCATCAGCTCGTGTCGACCGGTGCGCGCCTAACGCGCAAGAGCTTCGAACAGGCGCGCAAAGCGGGCGGGACCGTGATCATTCATGGCCGCAGCGAGGAGCAGACGCGCGCGTCAATCGTCACATCACTGACCATGATAGCGAGCGACGGGTTCATTGCGAACGGCCGCGGTCATCCGCGCACGTCGGGTTCGTATTCGAAGGTCCTGGGAAAGTACGTGCGCGAGGAGAAGGTGCTCACGCTGCTGGATGCCTTGCGCAAAATGACGCTCATGCCGGCGCAGCGATTGGAAGCGCGCGTCCCCGCAATGGCGAAGAAGGGTCGTGTGAGCGTCGGCGCCGACGCGGACCTAACGATTTTCGATCCCGCGACGGTGATCGATCGTTCGACCTACGAGGACGCGACGATTCCGCCGGCAGGAATTCCTTATGTGCTAGTTGGCGGCCAAGTGGTGGTCGACAGCGGCAAAGTCACCAGCGCACGTCCCGGGCGCGCAATTCGAGCGCCGAGCAAGTGAGTGAGGCGCGAGTGCAAGCGCTTCTCGCGAGGACGAAGGCAGCAGCGTCGCGCGGCGAGTTCGAACTGTTTAAGACGACGTCTATCTTCGATTGGACCGCGCTGCATCCCGCATCGCTTGGCGACGAGGCTCAGCGCGTTCAGGAAATGATGAACGCCTGAGTGAACCAGATGATCGTGACGCGTGCGTGCGAACTCCTGCTTCTTCTCGGCTGTATCGCCGCGCCGCAGTTGTGCGCGCAGGCGCCAAGTCGACAGGCGATGCCACAGCTGCACCACGTTGGACTCAACTCGCCAGATCCGGAGCGCGCGATTGCGTGGTACCTGAAGATCTGGCCAGCCGCGCGAAGAACAGTTGTCGCCGGTCAGTCAGCGGTGGAGGCTGACATGTTCTTGCTCTTCAACAAGGTCGATCGGCTGCCGGCGGGAGCGTGGCGGCATGATGTGCACCGATCGGATCCGCAGAGCGCATTCTGGCATATCGGCGCTTTCATGAACACAACCGACATGGCGCAATCGCTGGAGCGGCTTGGCGTGAAGCATCTCCCGCTCTTCACGGCGCCTGACGACACCGCTGCGGTTTGGCGTTCAGGGTTGGCTCCGTACGCGGGGACGGTTACTGCAAAGACGCTGCCTAACGCTGCGCCGGCGGCGCCGAGGCCTGGCGGCTTTAGTTATGTCGAAGCGCCGGATGGCGTGCTGTTCGAGTTCACAGGCGGTCCGGATACGCGGCCCTCGTTATCCCACGTGCATTTTTTCCATGAGCAGCCGCAGTGCGCGGCGAACTGGTATGTGCAGCACCTTGGGATGGAGTTACCTCACGTGCGCGACAGCAGCGGCCGAGAGACGCCGCGCGCGCCGTTCACTCCATGTGAAGCGACACCGGGCGAGGCGGGTTGGCCGTCGCTGGAGCGCATCGGGACGATTCGACAGCCGAATGCCACGGTGCGGCATGGCAACGGAACGATGTCGTTCTACCCGCGGCAATGTGTGGGTGGACGCTGCGGGCGCGATCAACCGCTTGTTCCGTCGCGCGGCCAGGCGCTAGATCACGTCGCTTTCACTGTGACTGGCCTGGATGCGATGCTCGTTAGGCTGCGCGCCGCTGGCGTAAAGATCGTCCTTGAGCCATATGCGTTTGGCGACACGCGCGCAGCGATGATCGAGGACCCCGACGGCCTCGCGATCGAGTTGATCGACGGGAGGCTCTAGCGCACGCGGTCTCTGTGGTCCGGCACGGGATTGCTGGACTGCAGTGTCGCCGCCAACATCAGGCTTGGCACAAGTGCAACCATCTCGTCTTCTCCTCTTCCAGCGACCACCACACGCGCGCGCTAGTCTGCGACGGCAGAAGGCACGCGTCAATTGCATCCGGAACATCTCATGATGAAGCAACTCGTCGCGTGCACTCTGCTACTCGCCCTGACTATGCCCGCGGACGGTCAGTCCGCGCCGCTACGTGCCTTTACGGGCCTAACGCTGATCGACGGGACCGATCGGCCTCCAGTCACCAATGCAACGATCGTCGTGCAAGATGGTCGTGTGGTTCGCATCGGACCCGCGAGCAGCGTGACGATCCCTCCGGAAGCGCAGCGCATTTCTTTGGACGGGAAGTTTGTAATCCCCGGCTTGATAAACGCTCACGGCCACGTGAACACACCGCGCGATCTCGTTACGTATGCTGCTTATGGCGTGACAACGATCTTCAGCCTTGGCGGTGAACCGCCGGTAGTGTTTGCTGCGCGAGACGCGCAATCGACGCCGCATCTCTCTCGCGCGCGTGTGTACCTGTCGGGGCCCGTGCTGACACCGGCCACGCGTGATGAGGCAAAACTGCTCGTCGAGGGTGCCGCCGCGCAGAAAGTCGACATCGTCAAGATCCGCGTCGACGACAACATCGGCACTACGCAAAAGATGCCAGCGGACGTGTATCGCGCGGTGATCGACGAGGCTCACCGGCTTGGTGTGCGGGTGGCGGCGCACCTCTTCTATCTTTCCGATGCGAAGTCGTTGCTGCGTTCGAATGTCGACTTCATCGCGCACAGCGTGCGCGATGCGGAGGTTGATGCCGAGCTCATTGGCGCGCTCAAGTCTTCAGGCGTGTGCTACTGTCCAACGCTGATGCGCGAGGTATCGACGTTCGTTTATGAGTCAACGCCAGAGTGGTTCGCAGACCCGTTGTTCGTTAAGCACGCGAATCAAGAGTGGGTGACGACGCTCAAGGATCCTGCACGGCAAAGGGCGATGCGCGCGAGCGCCAGCGCGCAGCGTTACAAGGTCGCGCTGGAGGTCGCGAGCAGGAACGTCAAACGTCTCGCCGATGCCGGTGTGCCGATCGCCATGGGAACTGACACTGGGCCGACAGGACGATTTCAGGGGTACTTCGAACTGATGGAGCTGGA
>JBQTIF010000094.1:0-17922 GCA_052388395.1 Gemmatimonadaceae bacterium
GTTTTCTACGTCGCTTCGACGTCGAAGCAGTTCACCGCCTTCAGCGTGGCCCTCGCCGTCGAGCAGGGTAGACTAACGCTCGACGACCCGATACGTAAGTACATCCCCGAGCTGCCGAGATACGCCGACTCGATCACCATCCGCAACCTGGTCCACCACACCAGCGGGATTCGCGACTACCTCGGCCTTTGGGCAACCTCGGGCCGCTCCTCCGCCGACGAGGTCCCCGAGGAAATGGCGCTCGATTTGATCAGCCGACAGAAGGCGCTCGAGTTTCCGCCTGGGACCAAGTGGTCATACTCCAATTCCGGCTACTTCCTCCTCTCGATCATCATCAAGCGCGCCACCGGCTCGACCCTTCGGCAGTTCGCTGAGCAGAACATATTCGGCCCGCTGGGCATGACGAGCACCCATTTCCATGACGACAACAGGGAGATCGTCGCTAATCGAGCCGAGGGTTACCAGCCGAAGCCCGGCGGCGGATTCGAGATCGTGCGAACCAGCTTTGCACTGGTTGGTGATGGGGGGGTCTACACGACTATCGAGGATCTCCTCGAGTGGGACGCGAACTTCTTCGACAACAAGCTTGGCAGCGGCGGGCCAGCGCTGATCGACCAGGTGGTAACGCCGGCGCGCCTCAGGAACGGCGAGCAGACGGTCTACGGTTTCGGGCTGATGCGCTTTAACTATCGGGGACTTGACGTGGTTCAGCACGGGGGCTCCTTCATCGGCTACAGGGCCCAGGTGGCTCGATTTCCGAAGGAGCGATTCTCGGTGGCGGTGCTCTGCAACGACTACACCGCCAACCCGGATGCGCTCGTCACGGCAGTGGCCGAGCTGTATCTCGCCGATCAGATGTCACCAGTGCCTGCGCCCGCGCAGTCGAAGCCAACCGGAGTGACGGTTGCCGCCGACCGCCTCGACCGCTACCTCGGTCGGTACGAGCTCAATCCGGGGCAAATCGTGACAGTGCGCCGATCAGGGAGCGGCGTCGAGATCGAAGCTTTCGGCCGAACGTTTCCGCTGGCGGCAGTCTCCGATTCGACCTTCACCGCCGAGGGTCTGCCAGGTCAGATCGAGTTTCGCATCCCACCGACGGGCGTGAGACTGCTGGCGTCGGCGCTCGCTCCAACGCCGGTGCCGCAGCTGGGGCCCGTCCGCGCGCTCGGACCAGGTGAGCTGGCGGCGTACGTGGGCCGATATAGCAGCGATGAACTCGACACCTGGGCGACGGTGACGGTCAAGGACGGGGGCCTCTCGGTCCGAAGGCGGTACGACGAATGGCGTTCGCTGGTGCCGTTGTCCAAGGACGCCTTCGTGGTCGCGGGGACGCGGCTCGAATTCCTTCGAGGAAAGCAGGGTGAGGTCATTGGCCTGTTGCTTACCGTGCCTCGACTCGGCACCATGGAGTTCGCGAAGGCTCGTTAGGCAGCGCCGTCTGGCAGGGTATTAAGGCTGCGCGAACTGGCGCTGACGTCGTCCGTGATCAAAGACTCCGCAGAGCATGCGCGATCCCGAAGCTCCCGCTTCCGCGACACGGCCGGCGATACTTGTCCGAACCCGGAGCGTGATGAAACCGGACTCATCCTTTCACACTCCCCGCCATCAACCCCTGCACATAGTAGCGTTGCAGAAAAAGGAACACGAGCATCACGGGGAGCACAGTAAGCACCGAGCCGGCCATCATAAGCTCCGTGTCCTGTACGTGTTCGCCGACGAGGTTCGCGAGCGCTACTGGAAGCGTGTAGCGCGACTCGTCGCTCAGCACGATGAGCGGCCACATGAAGTCGTTCCACGTTGAGAGGAACGTCCAGATGGCCAACGTCGCCAGCATGGGCACGATCGTTGGCACCACCACCGACCAGTAGATGCGCAACTCTCCCGCACCATCCATGCGTGCTGCGTCGAGCAGCTCGTCCGGAATTGAGAGGGCGTACTGCCGAATGAGGAAGATCCCGAAGATGCTGGCGAGTGACGGGATGATCACACCCCAGTAAGTGTTGATGAGGCCGAGTTGCTTCATAAGCAGGAAGAGCGGCAGCATCGCAACTTGCACCGGCACCACGAGCCCAGTGCCGAGTAGAGCGAAGAGCCGCGTCCGGCCGGTGAAGCGCAATTTCGCGAAGGCGTAGCCGGCCATCGAGTTGACGGCGAGCGACACAACCGTAACGGTGAGCGCGACGATGGAGCTATTGACGAGATAACGGCCGAGGTCGAGCCGTGAGAAGAGTGCGCGGTAGTGCTCCAGTGTGGCTCGGCGCGGGATGATGGGAGGTGGGTAGCTGCTTGCCTCGCCCGGCGCCATGAACGATACCGAGACCATCCAGACCAGCGGAATAATCGCGATGATCGCCCCGGCAATGAGCGCTGCATAGACGAGCGCGCGCGCAGCTCCCGGCTGTTGTCCGCTGCGGCTCATCTTTGCGCCATTCCCCTAACGCCTAACGCAGCGCGTCGCTGCATGCGGGCCTGCAGCAGCGTCCAGAACAGGATGATGCCGAACAGGACGAAGGCGACGGCCGCGGCGAATCCCATGCGCCACCAGCGAAATCCTTCTTCGTACATGAACAGCACGACGCTGGTTGTGCTCCGCAACGGTCCGCCTTGCGTCATCACGTACGGTTCGGCGAAAAGCTGGAAGTAACCGATCATCGTGATGACGCCGACAAACACGAAGGTGGGCGCCAACATCGGCAGAGTGATGTTGCGGAAACGCTGCCAGGCGCCCGCGCCGTCGAGGTGCGCGGCCTCGTACAGTTCTTCGGGAATACTCTGCAGGCCGGCGATGAAGATCAGCATGTTGTAGCCGAAGTTTTTCCACACCGCCATCACGATGATCGCGGGCATGGCCCAGGTCGGGTCGCCTAACCAGTCAATGGGCGCGATGCCTAACGCGCCGAGTGCGTAGTTGATCAAGCCGTAGCGGGTGTGGTAGAGGTAGCGCCACACGATGGCGACCGCGACGAGCGTCGTGACGAAGGGAGCGAAGTAGATAGTGCGGAAGAGTCCCTTCAAGCGCACCAACTTGTGATTGAGCAAGAGCGCGGCGCCGAGCGACGCGGCGATCGAGAGCGGCCCGCCGACGAGCGCGAAGTAGAACGTGTTCCCCAGCGCCTTCCAGAAGAGCGGCGTCTCCAGCAACCGCGCGTAGTTCCGCAAGCCGACGAAGCGCGCGTTCGCAAGGTCGCCGATCGCATAGATGTCGAAGTCGGTCAGGCTGAGAAGCAGCGCCGCGGCGATGGGGAGCAAAAAGAAAACCCCGATCAATGCCAGGGCAGGGGCGACGAAAATCCACGCGGCGGCGTTGGAATCGGTGGCGCCCGTCACACGCCTAACGCCCAGGCTCATGACCCGGACGCTGTCCTCGCCCGCCGCTCGCGCGCGAGCATCCAGCGCCGCTTTTCCAGGATCCGGTCGACTTCATCGTCTAGTACTGTCAGCGTCGCGTCGACCGGACGCTGCCCGCGCGTCGCCTGCTCCCCCGCCTCGAACACTTTGGTGACGATCTGCTCGATCTCAGGCACCGCCGGGAGCGGATGCACGCGTTCGAGCTGTTCGCGGAAGGCGTGCGTGTAGGCGTTGCCGGCGAGTGTTGGGTCGCTCCATGCCGAGCGACGCGGGGGCAGGTTCCCCGTCAACTCATAGAAGCGTAGCTGCTGCGCGGGCAGCGACAGAAATTCGGCGAGCTTCCACGACTCGGCTTTGTGCTTCGAGCCCCGGAAGAGAACAAGGCTCGCGCCACCGGCCATCGAAAGTCCCGGGCCGTCGGGTCCGGGGAGTGGCGCTGTATCCCATTTGTCCTGCGTCGCCGGTGAGAGCCGTCGCGTGAACTCGCCGATTTCCCACGGACCGGTGATCATCATGGCGATATTGCCGCGCTCGAACTCCTGGTACCGGTTGGAGATCTCCGAGGCGCTCACCACTGGCGCGAGACCTTCGGCAAACAAGCTCACATAAAACTCGAAGCCGCGACGAAACGTCGCGTCGCGAAACGCACCACGCTCACCGGCCGCATCGAGCAGCGACGAGCCGGCCTGCATCGCGAGGATCACAGGCTGCGGCCACTCGTTCGTCGGCAGCAAAATCGGGTACTGGTCGCGACGCATACGAGCCTTGAGCTTCCGCATCGCCGCGCGCCACTCCACCCACGTTGTCGGCATGGAGTCGTAGCCTGCTTGTGCGAGCAGATCACGACGGTAGAACAGAACGCGCGTATCCACGTACCATGGCACGCCGTAGAGCGTGTCGCGCACGACGTTGGTCGCCCAGATTCCCGCGAAGTAGTCGGCGGAATCGACGACGTGCGAGGTACGCGCGCGTGTGCCTAACGGCTCGAGCGCGCCGAGGGCGACGAACTCGCTCACCCACGTATTGCCCAGCTGCGCGATATCGGGCGTGGATTCACCCACCTGCGCCGTGAGCAGCTTCTCATGCGCTGCGATCCACGGGATCTGCTGCACGCGCACACGGATCGTGGGATTCTGCCGCTCGAATTCCTTCACCAGCTCTCCAACGACCTCCCCCTCACGACCCATTCCCCAGAAACGCAATGTCACGCCTGCGGCGCTGCTATCGTGATCGCGGCACGCACCGAGTGCAAAGGCGAGCGCCAAGCATAACGCGAGCGCCCGCGTCGCCCTCAGCACTTTTCCGCGAGCCAGCCGCCGGTGAACCCGGCACGACAAAGGCCGCGCACGACGTACGGACTGCGCTTCATGCGATCCCACACGAGACCACTACGATAGTTCTCGATCATCGCGATGATCGGTCCCTGATCGATCCCGAGATAATCCGTGTCGAACCACCCCTTACCCGCAACCACGCGGCCGTGCTTGAGCCCGCGGCCAAGCTGCGCAGGGAGTTGGAAGGTCGGGTTGAACGCATCAACGAAGCCGTATTGACCGAAGACGTCATCGCCATACTGCGCCCGCATTGCGCGCAGGGCAGGGACGGCAATCTCCGGCGCAAAAGCTAGCGAACCTCCGGCCGCTGTTGGCACGAGCGTGCCGTCGTCCACAACCTCGTTCGCTGCCGCGCCGCGCGCCCGGTACGAAAAGAACTTCCGCTCCTGGCCGTCGATCGTCACGGTCGTGTCGTTAGGCCCGTCCGATGCGGTGAGTCCCCATACGTTCGCGGAATAGCCACGCCAGCCACCCGGATTCGCCGTCGCGTAGGCGCGCTGCGCCTGGGTGGCGCGCCTGGCGTTCTCGAAGTAATCCATCCCCCTGTTGCGCATGTAGGCGTCGCTGATGCCGCGAAAGTCGATCCAGACGTGCGAGTACTGATGGCCAAACAACGGCGCGAAGTTCACATGCGCTTGCCCGTAGAACTCGCCCCACTGGTACGTGCTCGTCCACCCGTCCCACGCCGACGCCTCGATGGGATGCGTGGGCGATCCGAGCGCGAGCACGTAGAGCAGCATCGCTTCGTTAAATCCGCGCCAGTCGTGCTGGATGAATCCGCGCTCCGGGTGCCACCCCATCGAGACGAACGGTGCGCGCGGTTGTGCCCAGCGCCAGTCCACTCGCCTGAAGAGCGAGTCAGCGTACGCGCGGATCGTCACCTCCGAAGCGTTCGACCCATCGAAATACTCACGGCAGAACAAGACACCGCCGAGCAGCAGTGTTGTGTCAATCGTGGACAGCTCCACCTGAGCGAATCGCTGGCCCGTGTCCATATCCAGGAAGTGATAGAAGAAGCCGTAATGGCCGGACACTCCCGACGCTTGCGGTCCCTGCGGTGCCTCCCAGAAAAAGCGCAACGTTGTGAGCACACGCTCTGCGGCCTCGGGGCGCGTCACATAACCACGTTCCACACCGATGCCGTACGCGGTGAGCGCGAAACCGACCGCCGCGATGCTCGAGAAGGACTTGGTGGGCCAGCGGTCAGGCGTTAGGCCGTTACGCGGATTGGTGGTCTCCCAGAACCAGCGGAACGTGCGCACCTCCAGCGTGTCGATGAACGCATCATTCCGTAAATCGACGCTCGGACCCGTGAGCGCACCGCGCGCACAGCCGGCGGCGCCAGCGCCTAACGTGAAGAGTGCCGTCGGCAGCAGGACGGCGGCGCGCACTGTCCGCGCCGCCGCCGTACCCCTCGCTGCCACCGATCGAAGCCGAATCAGACTCATTGCGATCGACAGCCGTTCTAGCGGACCGGCTGCAGACCGTAGCGCAGGCCCACCTGAAGCCGCCGCCCCGTCGCGGCACATCCTGGCGTATTGTAGTTCGCGTTAGGCGGCCCCGACGTCGGGTTGATCGTCGCGTTGTAGCAGCCAAAATTCGCACTGTTCAACGCATTGAACAGATCTGCCACCAGGCTCACGCGCTGCGCGTTCGCCAGCGAGAACCCCTTCTCGAGCCGCACGTCAATGTTCTGTGTGCTGAAGACGTGTCCGATGCCAAGGAAGGGTTTCGTCGGCGGAGCGTACACATAAGGCCGCGATCTTCCGAATTCGAGGCCGTCGCTCGCATCAGTTGCGTTGAGTGTGAGGCCGGACCCGAGGTTCACGATCGAGCTGAACAGGATCCCATAAGGGAGCCGGAAGATTCCATTGGCGGCTACGGTGTGCACCTGATTCCCCGGAGCGCGGCGGCGTGGCAGATCGCCAACGGTCGGGAAGCGGTCGTTGAACCCCCAGAAGATATCTCTCGTTTGACCCTGTTCTTCGGATTTGGCCAGCGTGTAGGCAACGGAGCCACCCCATCGCTTGTGCGCTCGCAGCGGCTGGTCCAGCTGAAACTGCACCGCGTCGTACCAGCTCTTCACCCGATCATCCGTAACGAAGACCGTCGCGTAGTTCGGGCCCACGGAACCGCCCTGCGCGGCGCGCACGAAGTTCATCCCGTTGTGGCCGCGCACACCGTTGTATGACAGTGTCAGCAGCGCGTTTCCGATCCCTTTTCGGATACCGCCGCTGAACTGGTAGCTCTTGGGCGGCTTCAAGTCATTGGCGACGAGGAATACCTCGGGCAGGCCTGCTGTGCCCGAGAGCGTACGGAGCTGCGCCGGGTCGAAGTATTTCGGGTCCCACACGGCGCAGTTCGCGGCGCTCCCAGGGCCGCAAACCGTGTTGAACGCGACGGTGAGCACCCTGAACTGTCGGCGAAATTGCTCGTCGAGCAACGTGTTCCAGTAGTTCCGGTCGAAGTAAATCCCAGCGCCGCCAAATAACACCGTGCGGCCATCGCCGGATACGTCATACGAAGCACCCACGCGCGGCTGCCATGCGCCCTTGTACGCGGGCCGGTCGCTTCCATCGGTGACGAACCGGTCGAGGCCGCCCAGCTGGTCGATCACACGCACCGGCACGGTGTTGCAGCACGTACCATCGGTCCGCAGCCCGACGGGCTTGTTCACGAAGAGCCGCGCGTTGAGCGGCCCGGCCAGCGAGTCGCGCAGCGGCTGCGGCGTCACGTAATCATTGTTGATCATGTTCGTCTCGACGTCCCAGCGGACGCCAAGGTTGAGCACGAGCTTCGGCGTGACCGTCCAGTCATCTTGCACGTAGAAGCCGATCTGCTGGTTGTCGGTTTCGACGTTGCGATCGCCGAAGCCGAACCGCGCTTCGAATGGACGCGTCCAGTTCTCTTGTCGCCGAAAGTTGAAAATCGGATTACCGGTGAAGTCCTTGATACCCTCGTAGGCGAGAAAGTCCACCGACGCTCCGCCCTTGATGACGTGGTCTCCCGCAAACTGCAACGCGGAGCGCGTTAGGTCGTTGCGCAGTGATATGCGGTCCTGCGTGAACTCCTGATGCGTGTCGCGGCCACCGATGCGGAGGAGATTGATGTAGTTGCGTCCGATTTCGTCGGGGTTTTTCGGCCGCGGATTCCAGATGAAGTTTTGCACGTTGATTTGTGCCTCATTCAGCCACCGATTGCCCGCGTACTTCCAGTTCACTACGCCCGTGTACACGCTTATTGCTACGTCTTCAGCAGACTCGAAAGACGTCTGGTTACCGAATCCGCGGAAGTCGTTCTCCTTTCGGATGTTGATGCTGCCATCGATCGTGCTGTGCTCTGACTGCGACCAGGTGAGCTTGCCGAAAGCCAGATGCTCGCGAAATTCGCTCGTGAACGGCCCGGTGAACTGGCGGAGGTTACCGAGTGCTGCGGGCAGAAGCGTGGAGTCGCCGCCAAGACGGACGGTCGCCGGCGCGTCACGCGCGTTTAGCTCATAGGTGCCGAAGAAGAAGAGCTTGTTAGGCACGATCGGACCGCCGAGGCTCCCGCCAGTCTGCAATCGCTTGAAGTTCGGATTCGGGTCGTTGCGCCTAACGGCGATCGCGTCGCGCGCGACGTATCCTTTGCCGATACCGTATGCGAAGACGTCGGCCTCCCACAGGTTGCTCCCGCTGCGCGTCGTCGCCGTAATGATCGCGCTCGCGGCTTTCTGGTACTCGGCCTTGTAGTTCTGTGTTAGGACGCGGAATTCCTGCACGGCGCCCTGCGGGAACGGGTTTCCCTTGCTCGCGTCTTGGCCCGCGACGCCGCCACGCAGTACGTCATTCTTGTACGTTGCGCCGTCTACGAACACGTTCACCATCTCGGGCGCCTGTCCGCCGGCGGCGAAGAACTTTTCGGTGTTGTTCACGGCCTGCGCCGTGATGCCGGGGACAAGCTTGGTAAAGTCGAGAAAGTTGCGGTCGGAGGACGGCAGATTCTGAATCTGCTCGCGGCTGACGTTGGTCCCCACCTCCGACGTTTGTGACCCGGCGCCCGCCTCGGCGGTGACGACGACCGCGGAGAGCTGCGCCGCCGCCGCCTGCAGCTGAAAATCGAGCGTAAGTGTTTGCCCGATTTCCACTAGGACGGTGCGCGACTGCGCGCTGAAGCCGAGCCGCCGGATGGTCAGCTCGTATTCGGCGGGCCGCAGCCCCGCCACATTGTAGAATCCACTCGCGTTGGTAATCGCGCCGCGTGTCAGCCCCATCGCCGGGTTGCGAACGGCGACTTGCGCGTCGGCGATGGCGGCGCCGGACTCATTGCGTACGTAGCCGCGGACGCTTCCGGTGGTCGTCTGCGCCATCGCTGACGACGCGCCGGCGACAGTGAGCCAGGCCGCGCCTAACGCGAGCAAGGAGCGCCCGCCGGATTGGCGAACAATGCTGAATCGACTCATGGTGCCACCTCCGTGATCATGGTCTCGATCTCCTGTGGACTGTGGGACACACGACGAGATATCGTTAGGCGCCATCGTTCGGCGTGGCGCTGCCGCACGAGCGGCGGATGATGAGGCGCGTCGGAATCCGTTCGCGCACCGGTGTGCGGCGCTGCCCGTTGCTGTCAATCGCCGCCACCAGCGTTGCGGCCGCGCGCTCGCCCAACTCGCAGATCGCCACGTGCACCGTCGATAGCGGTGGGCTCATGAAGCGCGCCAATGGAATGTCATCGAAACCCGCGACCGCCAAATCCTCGGGAACACGCAGCCGCGCTTGCTGAACGGCGCTTAACGCACCAATCGCCATCGCATCGTTTGCGGCGAACACCGCTGTCGGCCGATCCGTAAGCCCGAGCAGCTTTTTGGCCGCGCTAAACCCCGACGCCTGGGTGAAGTCCCCCGCGACTTCCCACTCGCTTCGTGCAACGATTGCGGCTTCGCGGAGTGCCCGGCGGTAGCCTCTCAGCCGTTCCGCTGCGTCGAAGTTCCCTTCGGCGCCGCCGATGATCGCGATACTGCGATGCCCAAGAGCGAGAAGGTGCTGCACCATCGCACGGGCACCACGCTCATTGTCGATGTTGAGCGTGTCGTAATGCGCGCTCTCTCGACCAGATCCTTTTCCGGGGGGCGCACAGTTGAGGAGCATGACGGGCAGCCCGGCTGGGACATTCTCAACGAGCGCTGGGGTGTCGACGTGCGGCGACATCGCGATCAGACCATCAACTCGTCCGCGCATCGCGCGGAGCGCGGCCTCCGCCTCTGCCCGATTGCCGTGCGAACTGGTGAGCAGCAGGTGATAGCCGTGCCGCTGCGCCGTCTGATCCATGCCACGGATCACTTCGGAGAAGAATTCACCGTGGAGGTCAGGGAGTACGACGCCGAGCGTCGTGGTCTTGCGCGTGATCAGCGATCGCGCGGCTCCGTGAGGCACGTAGCGGTGACGTGCGGCGACCTCGCGAATGCGCCGCGCTGTCTCCGGACGTACCGCCTCGCTCCCGCTGAAGACGCGGGAGACTGTAGCAACGGACACGTGCGCTTCACGAGCGACGTCTTTGATCGTGACCGAGGCCATGTGACCGGGGGAGGGCCGGTTTCGGCGTGTGCGCCCCGCAGAGTGAGGCGGATGTAAACGATTACATTCGGCCGCAAAGCTGTCAATAGCGAGCAGATCGGGCCTTACAAGACGCCCGCGCCGTTCTTACCCAGCGCGACTTGCTGCCGTACCTACGGCATGACCCCGATCTGCTTCATGAAGGCCTGGTTATCCCAATACAACCACTCCTCGTCCATTACCCCATCTTTCCAGTGCGCAATCGTGACCATCGCAAACTTGAACGGCTTGCCCGTCGCCGGGATGGTCTTGCCATTCCCCACCGGCATCGGTCGGCTGAACGTGCCCTCCACGATGCCCGTGACCGCCGTCCACTCGCACTGCGCGATCCTGATGAGATGTTCCTTGATGCGGGTATCGGGCGCAAAGACAAACATCCCCTTCATGTCTTCGATGTGCGTGTCGATCCCCTTGGTTGTTCGGCCGTCAGGCCAGTGAACCGTGATGTCCGGCGCGTGGCTCTTGCCCAGCTCATCCCACTTCTGGCCTGAATACACGTTGAAATCCATGTCGTCGAGCGTCGCCAAGTGCGCTTGCTCCATCTGCTCGACATGCGCCGTCGTGTCCAGCGCGGCTTGACCTCTCGGTTCGGCGCACCCTCCCGCGATTCCGACGATCAACAGCGCGCTCGCGGTAGCCAGCAGTCTTGCGTTCATGGTGCGATTCTCCTGAATCGACGAGATTGCCTAACGAGCGATCCCGTCAGAACATCGTGTTGTTGTTCGCAGACGTTTCGGGCACTTCTTGCATCACATCCCAGTGCTCGACGATTTTGCCGTCATCGCTCAGGCGGAAGATGTCGATGACGGCCGTGCCGCGCGCCCCCGGGGCCGGAATCATGTGACTGTGAAGCGCGACCAGGTCGCCCTGCGCGATGCTGCGCTTGAACTCAATGCGCAGCTTCGGGTTCGCTCCCGTCAGCCACTTGACGAAGCCGATGAACGGCTGCGCACCATCGCCGGCCTGCGGGTTGTGCTGCCGATACGTAGCACCGATGTACTTGCGGACGGCTTCTTCAGGCTGCTGCTGATTGAAGGCAAGGTCATAGAGCTCGCGCACGACGCGCGTATTGCGTTCAGCGGTGTCGGCCATGGCAACTATCTCCGCATCTGGGTTTAGCTCGCCCGTTACTGGGCTCGGTGCACACGATCATCGTCCTGGTACCGAATAGCAAGTAGGTACCTACGGGTAACTACTTTCCGGCGCTCGCGGTGTTACCTTGAGCGCCATGAAGTGGAACGTCTTCGACCCCGCGTGTCCGACTCGGCAACTTCTGGATCGCATCGCCGACAAGTGGACTGTGCTCGTCATCTGCGCACTCGGCGAGAAGGAGCTGCGGTTCGGCGAGCTGCGACGCACGGTTGGCGGAGCAGCGCCGAAAGTCCTAACGGCGGTTCTGCGGTCCCTCGAGCGCGATGGCGTCGTCCTGCGGCGCGTCTACGACGCGTCGCCGCTGCGGGTGGAGTACAGCCTTACAGCGCTCGGCCGCTCGCTATATCAGGCTGTGGACGACTTGCGTGTCTGGGCCGAGCGGCAGATGAGCAAGGTGGCAGATGCAAGAAGCCGCTACGATGTGAAGGCCGCGTCTGTCCGAGCGGCGACGCGTTCGCGGTCGTGAGAGATCTCGCGCGTTAGGCGCGCATGTGATCCCGCGCAGCCGACATAGGATACATGGCTGGCGACGAACGCCGGTCGCATCGCCTCGGACCAGAGAACCGCGAGTAGCGCGCCGTCGTTAGGTGTGAACGCGACATGCGGCTCCAACCGTCGCCGTGTTCGCGATGCTGGCGCGTAGGCTCGCTCCTGCTCAGCGCGATTGGCAGAAGATCGTTCCTGATCTGTAGGCAGCCGCCGGTCCTGACTGTATACAGTCTTGCCTGCATTTGTGCACGCTAAAATCTTGGTGCCCAAGTACGAGGCCTGCCCGGCGCGGAACACCTGAAACCAGAGGCGCACAAGGAGTCTACTTTCAGTCAGAAACACGAACGATCGCCGCGTTACGCGGGACACGCAGCCAGAAGCATCGCGATCATTGCGTCCGCGTTGCTGCTGCCCGCGCAAGTCCTAGCGCAGGCAGGTGTGGTAGGTGGACGGGCCGATTAGTCAGCGTGCCAGCCAATACGTCGCCTTCACCGCGAACCGATTCTCCCCAGGCAGCCCTAACGACTCTCCGAACGCGGAGACGATGTCTCCGCGCGCCATCGCGTCGCGGCTCGCGCGATCCTGCTGCCAGACGAAAAACAGCGTGCTTCCAGAGCGCCACTCCCAGCGGAGCACGGCATTGCTTCGCAGCGATCGCACCGTGAAGTCGGGGTTGGGGATGCGCACCTGCTGACCACGATCGGTCACGACATAGCCATCGGCGCTGCCACTGATGGTGGTACCGTCGGTGCCGTACTCGCGCAGCACTAATTGTGATGGGTCGGCGAGCTCGCCAAACCGGGTAAATCGGCCGGCGGATGCGAAGGGCTCCGCATACAACTCAGCGGAGAGCTCGGGCGTGATCGAATAGTTGAGCCGCAAGCGCATCGCCAGTTCCCGTCGATCGAGCGCGCCGAATACGTAGCGCCGGCCGTAGGTGGCGGGCGGGCCTTCGCCGCGCTCGGCAACCCATTGCCGCTGCCCGGTGACGTGCGTCCACGTCGGCTCGGCCCGCACCTGCCACCGTCCTTCCGAGCGGTAGGCAGTGCTGCCGTACAGCTCTAGTTCCCTACCCAGTTCGTTGGCGTGTAGGTTGATACCCGCGAGCCACGACGTGCGGAGCGCGGGATTACCACTCAGGCTGGCGGTGTAGTGCCAGTTCGCGGCCGCTCGCATCGCTGGACCACCGCGCGTCATGGTGGTGCTCCACGCCCGCGGCGCGTTGTGAAAGTGTCCGCTCAATTTCATGTAGTTCTTGAACACAACATCGGCGAACACAGCGGGCACCTCGCCACCCTTGATGATGCCATCGAAATTCCAACTGCGGAACGCCACAACGTTGACAGCATAACTGCGCAGGACACGTCCGGGAGCGTTCTCGCGGTAGGTCAGACTCAACGAACCATTCACATTGTCCGCGACGGACAACCGCCCGGCGTCGTTGAGCTCGAAGCTGGGAGATACAGCTGCCGCTCCAACGCCCCAGAGCCAGTGGCGGCCAGCGGTGCGATTGAACCCCAGGCTCGCGCGATAGCCCGTCAACGACTGCCGCAAGGGATCGAGCTCGACGTGGTTGGCGTCGGGGCGTTGGAAGTAGCGCGCACTCGAGCGCTGGAGTCTGGTGATGGCAGTGGAATCCCCACTCACGTGGCTGAACCCCCCATCGAAGGTGGCTACGTATTCGCCGTCACGGAACCGGTGCGTCCAATCGGTTCCACCGGTGACTGCTTGCCGCGCGAACCCAGCCGACAGCGAGCCGTCGCTGGCAAGGTGCCGCGACACCGCCGTGAGGACGATTCCCCCGGTAGACCCATATTGCCCGAACTGCTGTTGTGCGCGCAGCACACCGTACAGAGTTCGGGGCTGCACAAGCGTGGACGTGAGCTGCGTCGAGAGCGTGTCAAAGCTGCGTGCGTGCTCCTCACCGGTCACTGCGGAGAGTGCACCGATCGATAGCCCCTGCCGCAGCCGCCCAGTGAGCTTCGCCGCACCGAGGATCGCAGTGCTCGATGGCATGTCGATGAAGCTGCCCGATACGACTTGGCGCGGCGCGGCGCCGATGCGTCGCGAGTAGAAGTACTGCGCGCCTCCTCCCGCGAGCAACTGCCGCCCCTCGGTGAAGAACGCGCGGCGCTCCGAAAGATTCGTCTCGAACACAGTGAGATTCACCTCCGCGGGATCGGCCTCGACTTGGCCGAAATCCGGGTTCACCGTTGCTTCGAGGGTGAGGTTGCTGCGGAGGCCTAGTCGAAGGTCGACACCCACGCGACGATTGAGGTTTGTGCCGTCGTCGAAAGGATTACGCGGATCGCGCCCGCTCGTGACGCGAGCGTCGGCCGCAATGTACGGGAGAAGTTCGGCGCCGACCCTGGCAGAGCGACGCGTGAGCCCGGTCAGCGGCGCGAAGTGCGACGCCCATCCGGAACGATTCTTTGGCACCAGCGCCAGGTGCGACTCCTCGTTGAGCGAGGGCACTTTGCGGATAACGTTGATCCCCCAACTCGGAGCCGCAGCCGCGGCGAATCGGAGCTGACTGAAGGGGATGCGCAGCTCCGCCGTCCACCCCTCGGCATCGACGGCCGTCGCCGCTTTCCACACCGGGTCGTAGGTGTAATCGCGCTGCACCAGGTCGTCTGTGGCGTGATAGTAGTCCAAGCGCACCCCTGCCGCTGTGACGCCGAAGGAGTACGCGGTGCGTCCGTCATGATAGGTGTCGAGCGACACGACGATCTGCTCCGACGTGCTTTCGACATCGCGCCGAGTGACCTGAGCGCGGATCTCCGCGGGACGAGTGCTCCACATGCGCGCGGCAACGTAGAGTGCGTCGTCGTCATAGGCGAGCGCGACACGCGTCAGTTGTGTAGCCGGTGCGCCTTCCACCGGATCGCGTTGGCGGAATCCGTCCGACCATGTCGCGGACGTCCAGACGACATCGTCGAGGTGTCCATCCAGCCTGATCGGGCTCTCGGCGCGCATGAGGCGAACGGCGGGCGGCCCCGCGGTAGTCTGCGCTTTGAGCAGCGCAGCGTCAGGGACAACAGGCACAGCAGGAGCACTTACTGCCGCGAACGCGGCGATGGCGATGCGGGCGGCGTATCGCACGGACATGGTTGCCTCGGTGGGGGAGGTCCGTGTCGAAGATGAGTGCGCGATCCGTTCTCACGGCAACGTGCGCGTACAGCCTGTGTGCGGACGCTGTATTGTCCTGCGCGTCAGACTCGCAGGCGGTAGCCGAGTTTGCGCGCGGTGAGGATAAACTGCGGATTCGCCGGGTCGTCCTCGAGTTTTCGGCGCAGCTCTACGACGTGCGCGTCTACGGTGCGCGTCGTAACGCTCTCGTCGTAGCGCCATACCTCCCGCAACAACTCGTGCCGTGATACGATCTTGTCGCGTCGCTCGTACAATGCGTTGAGCAGGTCGAAGGCCTTCGGCGTAAGTGAGACCTCGTGCGCACCGCGCCGGACTGTACGGCTGTCTACGTCGACACGTGCACTGCCGATTTGATAGCTGCGCCCAGTTTCCGCCGTGGTCGCGGCAGAGGCACCGCGCTTGAGCAGGGCGCGGACCCGAAGGAGGAGCTCCATCAGGCCGAAAGGTTTTGTCACGTAGTCATCAGCGCCGGCGCGGAAGCCACGTACCTTGTCGACCTCTTGTGACCGCGCGCTAAGAAGCAATACCGGCATGTGGAGTGAAGCGTCGCGCAGCTGGGCAAGTACGCCGTAGCCATCCAGCTGGGGCAGCATCAGGTCGAGGATGACGAGCTTGGGAGGGATGGCCAGTGCGGCGCGCACGCCATCCTCGCCAGAATGCTCGCAAGTCACCTCGTAGCCATCAATCTCGAGATTCGCGCGAAGCCCCATGGCGAGGTCGACATCGTCCTCAATGATCAGCACGCGCGTCATATCGCCACGTGATGGTCGCGCTCGGTCGCCGGGACGTCGGCCGACATAGCTGAGTCGAGCGCGGGGATCAGCACTCGCACCTCGGTTCCGCCTTGCGGCGCCTCCGCGATCGTCACCGTTCCCAGGTGCCGATTCACGAGGTCTCGAACCACGGAGAGGCCGATACCGGTGCCGGCGATTCGCGCGCCACGGGCAGGAAGTCTCACGAATGGCTCGAACACGCGCTCCCGATCCGGGAACGGAATGCCCGGGCCCTCGTCGGCCACCGTAAGGAGCGCGGAGCTGCCCTCCCGGTCCACGCCCACGACGATCCGCTGTCCGCGCGGGCCATACTTCACGGCATTGTCGAGCAGATTGACAACGATCTGGCGAACTGCGGCTGGGTCCGCATAGATCGCCACCGCGGCTCGGACATCGTGATCGAGGCGCACGGACGCGCCGACGACGATGGGCCGGAGGCTCTCGACAGCATCGCGAACTTCGGCACCGAGATCGACCGCGGCAGGCTTCAGGTCAACCCGCCCGGCCTCACTGCGCGAGAAGGACAGCACGGTTTCCACGAGATGCTTAAGCCGCTGCGCCTCACGCTGGATGATCGTAGCATAGCGATCACGTTCCGCCACGGACCGCTCGCGATGAAAGAGGAGGGTTTCGGCAAACAGGGAGATATGGGTCAACGGGGTCCGCAACTCGTGTGATACGTTCGCCACGAACTGTCCGCGCATCTCCGCCAGAAGGCGCACCTTCCGCAACTGCAGCAGCGCGAGCGCCGCGAGACAGAGTGCGGAAAAAAGGAGGCCGGCGATGAACGGGAATGGTGCACGCGAGGGGCTCGACAGCAGCAGCGTGGATACCAGCGTCGAGTCGAGCTCCACGGTCGCGTGCAGTCCGCCGCGGTTGGTCTCGAGCGTGTCGGTTGCGGCGACCGTGTTACCGCTCGCATTGCCGAGCACTATGAGACGGCCCCACTCCGGATCGGATAGCGAGATCCGCACGCGATGCGCGCCGAGCGGCCTGGAAAAGAGCGCCATAGGGAGCAGCGGCTGGCTGTCCACGATCCGCTCGAGCGAGCTGCGAAAGACCTGCGCATCGGTCTCTATTCCGTAAACGACGCGCACTCTGTCGTCGCGGTTGCTGATGACGCCATAGACCGTCGCCACCACAGTGTCGCCCATACGATGAAATCGGATGAGATGCGGGTCATGGACGATAGGCGCGATGCGCGAGATCCGTCGTTCGAGTGCCGCGCGGCCTTCGGGGGTGGCGTAGTCGGCCCCATACGCGATCAGCTCTCCCGTCCCCACGTCGGCGCGGAAGACGCCCCGCGCGCGACCGATGGCAGGATGCTCGGGAGAAGTCGTATCGACTGGGAAGTGCACCGTATTCTGATCGGCCGCGCGCATCTGAATGACTCCACCCATGACGCGTCCGATCTGGTGGATCGCGGAGTCTCCGCTCTTGTGCAGCGCGCCGCTCGCCAAGCGCGCGAACTGCCACGCGGCAACGGAGGAGTACACATGGGTCGCGCGGCCCAGCGTCTTCCGTCGCGCGTTCTCCGTCTGTTGGTGGTAGTACAGCAACACGATGACGATCGCGATCGGCAGGAATAGCGCCGTTGGGATCACCATTCGGCCGGCGAGTCGTCGGGTCGCGCGTGAGGGTCGCATGGCGATCAGCAGCCTGCAGCTTGCCTAACGTTCGGTGCCATGTGGTTCGTCCTACGTCAGTCGCGTCCGCCGCAAGGATAAAGGTACGGCGAAAGGCAGATCAAGATGTGCGCAGCAGTGCAAAGTCGGACGGAGCCAAAGGGGTTCGCGCGGGCTACACACTCAGCTCCTGGGCTTGTCCAGCGCAGCGTCAACGGAGAGGGCACCGGCACCGGCGCTAACGAGGGCGACTGCCCCGGCAAAGAGCATCAGCGTGAACTCCATGCCACCTTGGCCAGAGAAGCCATTTCTTTGGTGCACGAGGATCGTCGCCATAAACATGTCGACGGCGAGCATCGCGGCAACCGGCCGCGTCAACAGGCCAAGAATGAGCGCGGCTCCGCCGACCAACTCGAGGTACGTCACGAGCGGTGCGGCCAGCGCTGGGAAGGGAGCACCG
>JBQTIF010000095.1:0-20445 GCA_052388395.1 Gemmatimonadaceae bacterium
CGAGGTAGCTCGTGATCTCCTCGATCAAACGCGGATACTGCGCGAGGAGATCGAGGTAGCCATCGAGATCAGCCGCTCGCGCGAACCGGTAGGAGGCGAACACCTGGTGGATGCCGCGCAGGCGCGACGCATACGGCGACACGGGATTCTGGAACCAGTAGTCGCGCGCCGCGGAAGCGGCCTCCTCGGCGCCCCACCGAACCACGACCGCCAGATCCACGCTTCGGTCCCCACCTTGGGGGTCCCGATACTGTCGAGCCGCGTCAGCACCTTCGTGGCGAACGCCGCCTCGTCTTCCGCTTGATCGAGCGACATCGACGGCAGCCGTCGGATCGGCAGACCGTAGCGAAGGCGCAACCCCGCGTTTCGCTCGAGCGACCGTTGCCAGACGTCGTCAGCGAGCGCGACGATCCGTGAGCTGTCGCCGCTCGTCCGTCCGTTCGTTGTGCCCTGTGCCGCCGGCGCTAGCGCGGCGCTCAGAAGCCCGAGCGCGAGGAGCAGCAATGGGGCCAAGCGATTAGCTGCGGCCGCCATTCAAGTTCGGGTTGGAGTTTCGTTCGATGTCGGGAAGGAAGAAGCAACGCTGCGTGCTATAGAAGCCACCACCGAACGGGAACGGAGTGCCCACGGCCGGAACAAACGGGAGCGAGTAGCGCGTCGCATCGAACAGATGTTGTGACTCTAGGAACAGCTCGGCTCGGCGCTCGTAGATGAGCTGGTTCCGGATCTCCGTCGCGCTGGCGCTGCTGAAAGATGGCAACGGCGGCATCGCGGCCGAGTGAAGTTGATTGATGATGCTGACCGCGGTCTGAAGATTTCCTGCATCGAGCGCTGCCTCTGCATCTATCAACCGCGCTTCCTGCCACTTTGCGATCGGAATCGGGCTGCCGAGTCCAGTATACTTCCCCTGCAAGAACATCGGCGTTGTGGCGTCCTGCCCCACACGCTTGGCGTCGGTGACCGACACGCGGGGATCGGCAACGCCATTGAACTGGAGCGCTCGGTAGACCGGCCCGACGGTGAACTGGATCCCTTGATTGTTGCCCTGGAACACCGGGTTGTATCGCCGCGGGTCCGTTGCCGAGTAGGTCGCGTTCTTGACGAAGCCCACGGGAACCTGGCTTGCGTCCGTCGACGCTCCCGTCTTGTTCCCCAGATTGAGCCGCGTCCGCGCTCGCCCGACCCGCGACATGTTGAGCACATCAGCCTGATTGGTCGCCTGTCCGTCGGCGATCGCGGCGCTGAAGCGCTCCTCCGCCAAGGCGAAGACCTGCGCCTTGGTCAGCTCGGGCCCCTGGTCAACCGTCGCGGTACACATCATCTCGCCCATGAGTAAATGCGCATACCCGCTGTAGGCTGCGGTGCGAGCGAGGTACTGACGCCGATTCGGGACCTGCGCGTCGGTCCAGGACTCGAGCAACTTGCGGAACTGGCTGGCGAAATAGAGAGTGACCGAGAACCCGCCGAAAACCCCGCACGCTCCAGCGCCAATGTTGGCGGTCGGCGTCATATCACGCCGGTCGATCTGCCAGCTCGTGTTCCCCGTGTTCGCATTCCCGAACTCGTCACCGAGTGCGCCGCCGAATAGAACAGCGCCACCGAACGAGCACTCGAACTCGCCGATCACGCTGTTCATGAGGAGTTCGGCGTTCGCTGGTGCGAACGCTTCGCTTACCGGCACGCGGCTCGGTACCTCGACGTCGAGGAGCGAACTGCACGATGTACTGGCGACGATCAGAAGCAGCCAGGTCGCCGTGAGAAGTCGAGATCGAAAGAGAATGGAGATGCTCATGATTGGCTCCGACCACCTCAAAAGATCAGGTTGAGCATCAGACGAAACTGCACGGGCACCGGCAGAATCGCCTGTTCGCTGCTCGAGAGTTCGCCGAACGATCCGGGTTGCTCAGATTCGGGGTCGAGCCCGCGCCACGATGTCCATGTATGGAGATTTCGGCCCGACAGCGTGACGGCCGCCCGCGAGGCTCCTGCACTACGAGCCCAGCGCGCCGGCACGTCGAAGTTGACCGAGACTTCGCGCAGCTTCGCGAAATCGGCCTTGCCGATGAAGCCGTCAGTTAGCAGAAGGCCGCTTCCACGCTGGACATACGCGTTTCGAATCGCCGAGAACTTCTGCGGGAAGTAGGTCTCCTGGCAGTACCGGAACACCGTGCAGCGCGCCCACTCGTTAGTGAGAAACCGTTTGTGCCCGTTCTTGAAGTCCACCATGGTGTAGAGTCGGAGGTGCTCGAACAGCCGGATCGTCGACGTCACGGCTCCTTCGTACCTCGGCGTCGACCGTCCAAGGTAGACCAGCGGCGCGGTCGCGCATGGTACCGGGCCGGTCGCCGCCGGGCCGCCTGCGCACATCAGATTCGCGGCAACGCCGCTAGCGTCGAGCGTCGCGCTGACGATCCGCTGTCCGAAGAACGCCGCCACCGGATATCCGAGCTGATGGCGCTGCGCCCTCGGGAATATGCCGACGATGATCGGGGGCTGTCCGCCGAGATCGGTGATTTCGTTGCTGTTGGATGACACCGCCGCTGAAAGGTCCCAGCCGAAACGCCGGCCGGTGACTGCGACCACAGTGGTCTTGAGCTCGGCACCCGTGTTCCGAATCTCGCCCGCGTTGATCAATTGCGTGCCGATGAATCCACTCGACGGCGCCACGGGCGCTTGGAGAATCGCGTCACGGCGATTCTGGCGATAGTACGTGAACTCGATGCCGAGCCGCTGCTCGAACATCCCGGCGTCCAAGCCGAGCTCGAGCTCCGCGCTCCGTTCGGGCTTCAGCTTGTCGTTGCCGACCGATTGCGTGGTCAGTGCCGGCTGATCTCCAGGTCCGGTAACTGGACCCAGCGTCCGGAGCGCAGCGAAGGCGTCGGGCTGCTGCCCCGCCGCCCCGTACGCTGCTCGCAACTTGAGGGTGTTGACGAAGCCGAGCTTCCAGAACGGCTCCTCGTTCACGACCCAGCTCGCGCTGACCTTGGGATAGGTGGCGAGCTTGTAGTCCTTGCCGAAGGCGCTGTTGTTGTCGACGCGCACGGCGCCGGTCAGGAAGAGTCGATCCCGGAGGGCGAGCTGCTGCTGCACGTACAGTCCGACCGTCGCATTCTCGACGAAGTCGTCGCTGCCGCTTCGAACCGCGGTCGCGAGAATGGTGCTCAACCCCGGCGCCGCGAACTGGGTTCCGGTCGCGTTCGTGAATCGACTGAGCCGGTCGTAGTATTGGGCGCCCGCGGCTGTCGTGGACGTGAGCGACGAACGCAGCGGCAGCGTGAAGCTGGCGCCATAATCGGCTGTCGTCGTCGCCGCGTCGCGGAGCTGCACATCTTTCCGACCCTGCGCGGCAAGCGGACTGAAGAACTGGGCCTGGGTCGGTGTCATCCGCTTCACGATGTTCTGGTTGTTCTCCTGAACGAAGTCCACGCCGGCGGCGAGACGTTGAGTAAAGCGCCCGCTAACTTGATGCTGCAGCTGAACGCCACCCGTGCTGCGGCGCAGGAGCTGGAATACGTCGTGCACGGCATAGAGCACCTCGGGCGGCCCCGCAAAGAATCCACGAGACGGTGCGTCCTTCAAGAGCGGATTGGCGTTGATGGCTCCGAAGATCGGCCCGCCAGCTCCCTCCTGCGGTGTGAGGCTGGTCTTGCCGGTGACGAGGCCCAGATCGACCCGAGCGGAGAACGAGGGACGGGGTAAGAATTGGAGGTTTGCGCGGCCCGACATCAGCCGCTGGCTGTTAGACCGGTCGACGCCCTGCTCGTCGAGGTAGTTCCCGCCAACTCGAAAGCTGACGGTGCCGGAGCCGCCGTCGGCAGATAGATCGTATCGCCGGAGCGCTCCAGTCCTCCAGATCGGCGTGCCACGGGCCTTCTCATTCTGCGCGGCGTTGAACGTGACGATCTGGCCCGCGGCGTTGCGCACGGAATTGGTAGGGATGCGGCCTTCGGGATCCATAAACGCGTTGGTGCCCTGCTCGACCGTCACGCTGATCCTCGGTGTGTCGCCGGCGTGGCCCGACTTGGTAATGATCTGGATCACACCGTTGGAGGCTTCGGTCCCGTAGAGCGTCGCAGCCGCTGGTCCCTTGATGACCTCGATCGACTCGATGTCGCTCGGGTCGATGTCATTGAGTCGGGAGATGACGGCGGCGCCCTGCACGGTCGGTCCGGTGAAAGGTGCTGCATCGATGCGGATTCCGTCCACGTAGACAATCGGCTGCGTCGTAAGCGCAAGACTGTTACGCCCACGAATGCTTATCTTGACTCCGGCGCCGGCCATGCCGGAGTTCGCGGTCAGCGCCACCCCGGAAGCTCTCCCGTTCAGCAGTCGCGCGACGTCGGTCACGGGCGCAACCGCGAGCGTCGCGACGGCGTCGACCTTGGTGATCGCGTTGCCGAGAGAACGTTTCTCAACCGCGCCTGCGGTCCCGGTGATCACCATCTCGTCGAGCTTGACCAACAGCTCGACAAGACTCAACTCAACGGGTGCCGAGCCAGTGCGAATCACTCGGGTCAAAGGCGAGAAGCCGATAGCCCTTACCCTGACCGTGACCTCGCCGCTTCCCGTGTTCAACACTCCGAACCGACCGCTCACGTCGGTCGTGGCGCTGGCGGACGATCCGTCGATCGTTACCCGCGCGCCTTGGATAGGACGGCCTCGTTCGTCCGCAACTGTGCCGACGATCGAATCCCGCGCGACGGGTTGAGCCGCGAGCGGCGCTGTTCCTGCCAAAGTCAGCGCAACCAAGCGCAGCAGGCTCCTTCGTGCGGCGACGCTCATAGCACGCTCCATCCTCACTCGGCAAGTGACACGCTACGCCAGAAAAGTGGGAGTGACTCCCAAAATACTGGACAACACGGTAGTATGTGCCGCCGCGTTCGGCAAGCACTCAAGTTCGTGTAGATTCGCTCGGTCTCGTTCGCCGCTATCGCGTCATGATGCTCACGAAGCTAAATGAGATTCTCTCGCTCTTCACGCCCGAGAGACCGGAACTGACCGCGCTCGATGTCGCGGAGCGCATTGGCCGACCAAAAAGCACCGTTTACCGGTTGCTTAGCAGCATCGCCGACGCCGGGTTTCTTGACTACGACGACAACACGTCGCGCTATCGGGTTGGTATTCGCTTCGCCGCGCTGGGCGAGCTTGCGCAGCGCTCCACCTCGTTGCCGCGCGTGGTCCGGCCCACGCTTCTGCGGTTGAGCGCCGAGGTGCGCGAGACCGCGACGCTGATGGTCCGCTCCGGCTCGGAGGGGATCACTATCGACGTCGTCGAGTGGTTCCATCCCGTCATGCTGCCCGGCGTTCTCGGTGGACACCTGCCATTGCATGCGTCGGCTGGCGGCAAGGTGCTGCTCTGCTGGCTCTCGCCGGAGCAGCGTCTGGCCGCCATGAAGCCGCCGCTACAGCGATTTACAGCGTCGACTACCACGGACGTGGATCGCCTAACGAGGGAACTCGACCGCGTTAGAGAATGCGGTTACAGCACAGTACGGGGTGAGTGGGTTGAGGACGTATTCGGCGTTGCGGCTCCGGTAATGAACCACTTCGGGCAAGTCGTCGGAGCGATCACGGTCGGTGCCCCGCGGGCGCGCGCGAACGATGAGGTGCTCGCCGTGCTGAGTGAAAGCGTTAGGCGTGCCGCGGCGGACGCGTCGGTCGCCAATGGACTCGATGTCGCCCGCACACCTGGGTTCGCGCGACCTGCGGTGCCGGCCGACGGCAGCAACCATGGTTGACGGCGGCGGCAACACCAGACCGACAGTAGCGCGCGTGCGCGACTGACTGTGGAACACGCCTTCCGCAATGCCGCGTTCCTTTGGCGTGACCCGGAGCCACGCGCGGCCTACGACGTGGTGATCGTCGGTGGGGGGCTCCATGGTCTCGCGACAGCGTACTATCTCGCAAAAAACCACAGCATTGGGAGCGTCGCCGTCATAGAGCGCGGATGGCTCGGTAACGGCAATGCGGTTCGCAACACCACAGTCATCCGATCGAACTACCTGCGCGAGGAAAGCATGCCGCTGTACGAGTTCTCCATGCGCTTGTGGGAAGGACTCGCCGCGGAGCTCGATTACGACCTGATGTTCGACCAGCGCGGCGTTCTCAGTCTCACGCATTCCATGGCCGAAGCAAACGCCGCAAAGCGCATCGTCGCCGCCAACCGCCTAACGGGGATCGACGGCGACTGGCTTGGGCCGGACGAGGTTAAGGCGTACTGCCCGATCGTGAACATGTCGCCTAACGTGCGCTTTCCGGTACTAGGGGCGGCGCTGCAGCGGCGCGGCGGGATCGCCCGCCACGACGCCGTCGTCTTTGCGCTGGCGCGGGCCGCGAGTGCGCTCGGCGTCGACCTCCTGCAGGGATGCGAAGTCACTGGCTTCGAGATAGCCGGCGATCGCGTCACGGGCGTGAGCACCTCGCGCGGTCGCATCGGCGCCGCGCGCGTGGGCCTGGTCGGCGCGGGACGCTCGCCGTTGCTGGCTGGCATGGCAGGGTTCGACCTACCGCTGGAGAGCTACCCTCTGCAGGCGCTGGTTTCGGAGATCATGGATCCGATACTCGACTGCGTGGTCCTCTCGGGGGCGCTGCACGTCTATGTGAGCCAGGCTCATAAGGGGGAACTTGTCATGGGGGCTGGGCGCGATTTCTACCATTCCTACTCGCAGCGTGGGTCGTTCAAGATCCTCGAGCAGCAGATCCAAGCGGCGCTTGAGCTCTATCCGATCATGAGCCGCGCCCACCTTCTGCGTACGTGGGCGGGCATCGTCGACGTGAGTCCCGATGCCTCGCCGATTCTCGGACACACGCCGATCGACCAGCTGTACGTCAACTGCGGTTGGGGGACTGGCGGTTTCAAGGCGACGCCGGCGTCAGGCTACGTCTTTGCGCATGTCATCGCGCACGACCGCCAGCACGAACTGGCCGTCCCATTCTCGCTAGAACGCTTTGAAACAGGCGCGCTGGTCGACGAGCACGGCGCGGCGGGCGTGTCGCACTGATATGCTGCTCATCGCTTGCCCGTGGTGCGGTCCGCGCGAGGAGACGGAGTTCCGGCACGGCGGTGAAGGAGTACCGATTCTGACAGATGCCGACGATACGGCGTGGGCACGACTGCTCTACTATCGCTCGAATCCCGCGGGGCCGTACGCCGAGCGGTGGGTGCATGTGCACGGCTGCCGCCAGTGGTTCCAGGTTGTGCGCGACACGCGGACGCACGAGGTCCTCTCGACGCGCCGGCTCGACGAGCCGCCGGTAGGCACGTGAAGCGTCTGCCGACCGGAGGCTACATCGATCGCGCGCATCCGCTCGCGTTTAGCTACGACGCGCGCTCGCTGTCGGGCTTCGCTGGTGACACGCTCGCCTCGGCGCTGCTGGGCGCGGGGGTTGCGGTGATCGGCATGAGCGTCTCGTTAGGGCGTCCGCGCGGCATCGTGAGCGCGGGAATGGAAGAGGCGACGGGGTTCGCGCAGGTCACCAGCGGCGGCGCGAGTGAACCGTTGCTGCGCATGACCGCGCTTCCACTGTACGACGGACTCACGGCCGAGAGCCGCATCACCAAGGGTTACGTAACAACGGCCGCGGATGACGCGAGGTTCGACAAGCGTTTCGCGCACTGCGACATCCTCGTAGTCGGCGGAGGCGCGGCGGGGCTGGCGGCTGCGCTGGTGGCCACGGCCGCGGGGGCGCGGGTGATGCTCGTCGAAGCCGACACCGCGTTAGGCGGCGCGCTCCTCCGCGACGGCGACATCATCGATGGACGCCCAAGCGAGGAGTGGGTAGCCGGTGCCGCGGCCTCGTTAGGCGCGGCGGCCGACATGACCATTCTCATGGGTGCGACGGCGGCGGTGGCGATGGACCAGAACGGGATGATCGTCGCCCAGCGCGTCGGCGCGCTGCTCGCGCCGGCCGCGCGCGGCGGGCTGCCGGAGCAGCGATTGTGGCACGTGCGCGCTCGGGCGATCGTTCTCGCCACCGGCGCGCTGGAGCGCCCGATCGTCTTCCAGGACAACGACCGGCCGGGGATCATGCTCGCCGACGCGGCGCGAGCGTACCTGCGGCGGTTTGCCCTGGCCCCGGAGCGGGGGCTGGTCTTTACCACGAACGACGACGGCTATCGCACAGCGCTGGACTGGCACGCCGCAGGCGTCTCCGTAGCGGGGATCGTCGATCCGCGTCCGGCAAGCGCCGGCGACCTTCCCGTGCGCGCGCGCGCCGCGGGACTCAGGCGCTTCGCCGGAGCGGTGATCGAGACAACCTCCGCCGATGCGACCGGCTGCCTGCGCGCAGCGCGCGTACGCACGCCCAGCGGGGCGATCGACGTCGACTGCGACCTGCTCGCCGTTTCGGGTGGCTTCGAACCGTCGCTCGCGCTGTTCCAGCAGCTCGGCGGCGCGACGCGCTACGACGCGCGACTCGGCGCGGCCGTAGCTGTGGCGACACGTTCGGGACTGTGGATTGCCGGCGCCGCCAACGGACGCCTAACGACGCGCGAGGCGCTCGAGGATGCCGTACGCGCCGCGCGTGAGGCGCTGCGCGCGTGCGGCCTTGGCGAGCAAGGCCATGAGACACCTGCCGCCGCACGACTCGCCGAGGACGCTCCCGCCAACCTCTGGCGAGTCGCGGCTCCTGACGGCGACGAGACGCGTTCGTTCGTCGATCTGCACCGCGACGTCAGCGTCGCCGGCATCGAGCGCGCCGTCGGCGCGGGGTTGCGCCACATCGAGCATGTGAAGCGCTACACGCTGGCCGGGACGGGCATCGAGCAGGGGCGCAGCGCGAAGGCCAATGCCGGCGCGATCACCGCGGGGCTCAGCGAACGCCCCGTCGCCGACGTCGGTACCGCGGGAAGTCGTCCACCGACCGAGCCGCTTTCGTTTCATCTCATGGCCGGGCGCGCCAAGGGGGCGATGTACGAACCCGTGCGCAGCACCGCGCTGCATCAAGAGCACGTCGCGTTAGGCGCGGTCTTCGAACCGGCGGGGCAGTGGCTGCGTCCGTCGCGTTATCCGCGCGCCCACGAATCGCAGCGCGAAACGTTGCGCCGGGAGTCTCTCGCTGTACGCGCTGGGGTTGGCATCGTCGATGTCTCGACTCTGGGCAAGATCGATGTCCGCGGCCCCGATGCCACCTGGTTTCTCGACCAGCTGTACGCGAACGACGTCTCCCGGATCGCAGTCGGGCGCGCGCGCTACAGCATCCTCTGTCACCTGGACGGTTCGCTGTTTGACGACGGGCTCGTTATGCGCACGGGAGAACGGCGCTACTTCGTGACAACGTCGACCGGACACGCCGCCGCCGTCACCGACTGGATGGAGGAGTGGCTACAGACCGAGTGGCCGACGCGGCGCGTGTGGGTCACGCCGATCACTGAGCAGTTCAGCACCATCGCGATCGTGGGGCCGCGGTCGCGCGCCCTCGTGAAGCGCCTCGCCCCGGACTTTGCCGTCGAGAACGCCGCGTTCCCTTTTCTGGCGGTACGGCACGCCGGCGTGGCCGGCATCGCCGACGCGCAGGTGGCGCGCGTGAGCTTCTCAGGCGAGCTGGCGTATGAGGTGAGCGTCCCCTGGCACCTCGGCGCCGCGCTGTGGCGCGCGACATTCGCGTTAGGCGCTGACCTCGGCCTCAGCCCCTATGGCCTGGACACGTTGCAGGCCCTGCGCATGGAGAAGGGGTACATCATCATCGGCCAGGACACGGAGGCGCTCACAACGCCTAACGATGCCGGGCTGGGGTGGATGCTGTCGACCAAAAAAGACTTCGTCGGCAGGCGATCGTTGCAACGGCCCGCCCTCCGGCGTGACGACCGGCTGCAGCTCGCGGGCGTGGTGACCCACAACCAGGACGCCGATCTCAACGAGGGTGCGGCCCTGGTGCGCGGCCCGAGCGCGTCGCGCCAGCGTATCGAGGGGCACGTCACGAGCGCCTGCTGGAGCGCGACCCTCGGTCGCTCGCTCGGCCTCGCGCTCGTCCGTGGCGGAAGTAAACGGCACGGCGAAACGCTGTACGCTTCGTTCGGCGACCTCGCGGTGGCGGTTACTCTCGTCGATCCGGTGCATTACGACGCCGCCGCCTCACGCCGCGATGGCTGAGGCGACCTCGCTTCCCGGCGACCTTGTGGCGCTGATGGCGAACGCGTCGTGGAGCGGCGCGCGGCTCGCCGAGCAGCCGTTGCTGTCACTGGCGTCGGTGCGCGCGCGCGGCCCGGCGCTGGCGCGACTCAAGCGCGCCCTCGGAGTGGATAGTCTCCCAGCGCCTAACGAGCACCGCGCCACCGCGCTGGGCGACTGCCTCTGGCTACGGCCGGACGAGTGGCTCGTCGCCACGGCGTCAAGAGGCAGCACGGCGCTCTTTGCCGCCTTGGACACGGCAATGGGGGAGGACGACGGCGCGGTGATCGACGTCTCCGCCAGCCGCGTGATCCTCGATCTCGCGGGGCGGGCGACTCGTGACGTCCTCGCCAGCTGCTGCCCGCTCGACCTTCACCCGCGCGCCTTCGCGCCGGGCTGGTGTGCGCAGTCGCTGATTGCGAAGGTTCCCGTCCTCCTGCAACTGGTGGACGGCACACCACGGTGGCGGCTTTACGTCAGCCCATCGCTCGCCGACTACGTCGTCCGCTGGTTGGTGGACGGGATGGAGGGGGCGAGGGCCGAGGCGGCGCGGTAGTCCGGCGCGCCCACGCCCAGCCAGAGGAACGCGGCGACGAGCGCGACACCCGACCATACCACGAACATCGGCGTCCATCCCCACGCGTCCTTCATGAGCGGGACGAGCCAGATGGAGAAGACGCCGCCAAGGTTACCCATCAGGTTCAGCAGGCCGCCGGCGGAGCCTGCCGCCTCAGGAGCGAGCGCGGTGGCGGTCGTCCAGAACGGCGCCTCGACGCTCACAAGGCAGGCGAGCGACGCGCCTAAGGCGAGGATGGCCGTGCCGGGGGTCGGGAGGTTGGCGCCTATGAGGACGAAGCCCGCCGCGAGGGTAAGCCCGGCCATCGCCATGCGCCGGCGAACGACCATCGGGGGGCGGCGGCGTGACAGCCGGTCAGCGGCGAGCCCCGCCAGCGGCGCCGCGACGACTGCCATGAAGTACGGCACGCTGGCGCGCACGCCGCTCGCAAGCACGCTGAACCCGCGAGCCTCGGTGAGGTAACGGAAGAACCAAAAGACGAAGACGAAGTAGACCGCGGAATGGAGGAAGTAGCTCGCCGTGAGAACGAGAAGCGGGCGCGTCCGGAGAAGCTGCCGCGCCTCGCGCAGCTGCGTGCTGATCGGCACGGCGCGGTGCGTCCGGACTGACTCGCTTTGGCGCGGTGCGAGGGCGAACCAGGCGAACGCAGTCAGGACACCGACGACGGCGCTGGCGACGAAGACCGCGCGCCAGCCCGCGAGTACCATGAGCGGTGCCAGGGTGAGCGGCGCGAGCGCCGCGCCTAACGAGCCGGCTGCAAGGTACACGGCACTTGCGCCCACGCGTTGCGCAGCTGGGATGTACTGCGCCGTGGCCATCGCTGCCACCGGGTACGTCGCCGCCTGCGATACACCGAGGAGGACCCGCGCCCCGAAGAGCGTCGCGAACGCGACCGCTGCTCCGCCGCCGACCATCGCTGACGCCAGCGACGCCATGCTCCATCCGAGCACCGCGAGCCCCAGGACGAGGGGCGCCCCGTACCGGTCGCCGAGGAAACCTCCCGGCAGTTGGAACACGGCGTAGGCTAGCTGGAACCCCCAGGCTGAGATGACCCCCATCTGGATCATCGACAGCCCGAGGTCGGGCGCCATGTACTCCTGCGCAATCGCGATGTTGGTGCGCAGTGCGTAGCCCACGAGACTGACGAGCGCGAGCAGCCAGATCAGTCGGCGCATGCGTCACATGTCGTCTGTTCGCTCAGTTTCTGCCCCATCGATCCAGAACGGTCCTGAGAAAGAGACTTCTTCTGCATGTCACTTCCACACAGCGATCTCGTCGAGCGGCTTCCGTTTCAGGTCCGGCACTTTGGCGCCTAGCGCCGGATAGCCGACGGGGAGAACGAGCATAGCTTTCTCGTTTACCGGCCGGCCCAGGAGATCGCGCAGGAACGTCATGGGATTCGGCGTGTGCGTCAGGGTCACGAGGCCCATGCTGTGAATGGCAGCGATGAAGAAGCCTGCGGCAATTCCGCATGACTCGTCCGTGTAATAGTAGGTCTTCTTGCCCTCTGCCGTGAGCCCGTAGGCCTGCCGGAAAAGCACGACGACCCACGGGGCACTCGTTAGGTGGGGCTTGTGCTCATCCGTGCCAAGCGGCAGCAGCGCGTCCAGCCACTCCTGCGACGCCTTTCCGTGATAGAACTTGTGCTCTTCACGCTCGGCCGCATCGCGGATCTGCTGTTTGAGCGCCGGGTCGGACACGGCCACGAAGGTCCATGGCTGCTGATGGGCACCGCTGGGAGCGGTCCCCGCGGTCCGGATCGCGAGCTCGATGAGCTCCCGCGGCACTGGTTCGTGGGAGAAGTGGCGCGTTGTCCGCCGTCGATTCATGTGAGCGTAGAATTGCTGGCCGCGCAGGCGAGAGTCGTCGAGCGTGCAGCGCTCGTGGACGAGTGGCACGAACGGGTACTCGTGCACGCCGGCAGAGAGAACGGGGTCGGTCATGAACAGCTCCGGGCTTTAGGACGCTGGTGACGGCGGCGGACGCTAGCCGCATCGAGTCATGCCGTCAAACGCTTGACTGCCGCGGAGCATCCATTTCGGACTCGAGATCGAACAACTCCCGCGCGAAGACCCCCAACTGATTCTAGAATCCGGAACGCGTTTCGCCTATTTCGGAAAAGGCGTGCTGTCGAAGTAAAATCCCCAGGAATCGATTTTTCCCTAGCGGACGACAAAGATCTCGGCGACGTCCTACCAAAGCCGGGCCGCCGTTAGGCAGCTGCAGCTCGTAGCGCGTGAGCGCACAGGCTTGGTCGCCCCATTAAGTCATCAAGTAGCCGGAACAGCGCCCCCAGCCGCGCTCGTGGCTCCCATCCGCTCGGCTCGAGCCAAGCGCTCGCGCGTTGAAGTAGTGCCCGATGCGGCGGCGCGCGCCAGGACGCGCTTTGCGCCATCGTAATTGACCCAATTGACGCGCGAACGCATTGCTGAGCGCGGTCGCTGCCGTCAGTATTCGCCGCGCGCCAGAACGACGTGAAGACCATTCGTCGGTGGGGGTAGTCTGAGCCCGAGACAAGTATCCAAAACCGACGCAGAGATACTGGACCAGGCGATCAAGACCGTTAGGCGCCTGGGACCTAAGGTCACGCTTGCTCGTCTCGCGCGCGATGCCGGGCTGAGCGCCGCGCGGCTGGTGCAGCGATTCGGTTCACGCGACGAGCTGCTCGCCAAGGTGGAGCTGCGCGTTGATCACAAGATGAAAGCTGCAATCGTACAGGCGATGTCGCGCTCCGACTCGCCGCTCGCCGGCCTCATCGATAGCCTCGCGCAAGTCAGCGAGCGTAATGGGCAACGGCTGTACCAACTGGCTCACTCCTACATCTACGATCCCGGCGATCTCGCGCCCGCGGCGCGAGCGCGCGAAGCGAAGGCGCGCGAGTCGATGTTCACCGAAGAGTTCAAGCGCGTGCTTCAGCGCGCCGTCGACGCGCGCGAGCTCGCAGCGTGCGATACCGCGCGCCTCGCGCGCCTCGTGCACGTGACGTGGATAGGCTCATATACGGTGTGGGCGTACGCGCCGGTCGGATCCCTCGCGCAATCGATCCGCTCCGATCTGTCCCATGCGCTCGAGCCGTACCGCAGTCGCGCCAGAAGTCGTTCACGCGCCCGCAGCGGCCGCGCCTAACGCGACGCGTGCGCCCGCACTGCCGCGATCGCAACGCGCGCCAGCAAAACCGCAACTTGCGCCTCGTTTCTTAACAGAATTAAGTTGGCGTCGTCTCCAGGCCGATCATCGCCGGTTCACGCCATCCGCGAGCGCGCAATGAGAGCTGTCGTTACCAAAGCGCACGGGGACCGATCCCAACTCGTCCTGACCGCGGACTACGCCGATCCGCAGCCCGGCGCGGGCGATGTTGTGCTCAAAGTCGCAGCGAGCGCGATCAACTATCACGACATCTTCACGCGCCGCGGCATGCCGGGAATAAAAATTCCGCTGCCGGTCATCGTCGGCTCCGACATCGCCGGGCACATTGTCGCCCTCGGATCGACTGTAACTGACCATCGCATCGGTGATCGCGTGCTCGTCGACCCGGTGTTTCGAGACGGCGCACAGCACGGGATGATTGGCGAAGTAGTAGATGGCGGCCGTGCGGAATACATGCGCGTTCCCGCGAGCCAGCTGGTCTCCATTCCCGACGCTGTAAGCTTCGAAGACGCCGCGTCACTCCCCCTGGCCTATGGGACCGCCAGGCGCATGATAGTCGAACGCGGACGCGTGGCGCCTGGCGAACGCGTGCTCATACTCGGCGCGAGCGGTGGTGTTGGTGTCGCATGCGTTCAGCTCGCGAAGCTGCTTGGCGCCGAGGTGATCGCATGCGCGAGCTCTCCGGAGAAACTTGATCGGCTCGCGGCGCTTGGAGCAGATCATCTCATCGACTATACCACGAGCAACTTCGCGACGGCGGCGCGCGCGCTGTTCGGCAAACCCCGAGTCGGCGGTGGCGGCGGCGTTGATGTCGCGGTGAATTTCACCGGCGGCGACACATGGCTCGACACACAAAAGTGTGTGACGTTGGGCGGCCGCATCCTCACTTGCGGCGCCACGGCGGGGTACTCGCTCACCACAGACGCGCGCTATCTCTGGACGTTCGAGCATACTGTCATCGGCTCCAACGGGTGGTCGCCGGCCGACCTTGTCGCTTTGCTCGACCTCGTCGCATCGGCCCAACTGCGGCCGGTCATCGACTGCGTGCTGCCGCTAGAGCAAGCGGCCGAGGGTGAACGCTTGCTCGAGGACCGCCGAGTGTTCGGCAAGGTTCTGCTCAAGCCATAACCGCCATGCTGGAACGGCAAAACCTCGGCGATATCCTGCGACTCGACGCGCCGGAGCACACACAGTTCATCGATCTGCGCGAGTCGGATCGGCTCCGCACATGGACAGTCGCGGCACTCGCTGAGGCAATCGATGCGGTCGCGCGCGGATGCCTGCGAAGAGGCCTAACGCGCGGGGATCGCGTGGCGATCCTCGCGGAGAATCGCGCCGAGTTTTTGGTGGCGTATTTCGGCGTCATGCGCGCCGGTCTGGTGGCGGTGCCTGTCAATCACCGCCTAACGCGACAGACGGTGGAGTTCATTTTAAAGGACGCAGCGGTGCGCATGGTGCTGGCTGACGCACCGCGGCTTGCGCTGGTGCCACCCAAAGTCCCGCTGATAACCATGGATGGCGACGGGCATGATTCGCTCGAACGGCTCATGGATTGGGGACCATTCCACCCAGTGATTCCGCATCAGGGGGAGATTGCGAAGATCCTGTACACGTCCGGCTCGACCGGTCGCCCCAAGGGAGTTCCGCTTGCACACGACGGGCAGCTCTGGGCTGTGCGCGATCGCTTTCACGGCGGTGCACAGGGTCTGGCGGAGAAGACTGTCATCGTGGCGCCGACGTACCACAAGAACGGCCTCTTCTTCTCGATGGTCGCGCTGTCGAACGGCTACACGGTGGCCTCCTTACCGCGGTTCGAGGCGCGCTCGTACCTCGAGACTGTCGCGCGATATCGCTGTACCTTGCTGAGCGGCATCCCGACGATGTTTGCGCTGATGGCGCGCGAGAGCGACTTGATCGCCGAGCTCGACCTGTCGAGCGTGCGGATGGTGACGATCGGCTCAGCGCCGCTCACGCAGCCGCTGATCGACAGGGTGCGAGCGATCTTTCCTAACGCGGCTCTTCAGAACGGCTATGGCACAACGGAAGCCGGACCGGGAGTGTTCGGCGCGCACCCCGGCGGCTTGCCACGGCCGGCGCTCTCGTTAGGCTTTCCCTTGCAGGACATCCAATGGCGACTTGCCGACGGACCGTCGCCGGACCAGGGCGTCCTGCACCTGCGAACCCCGGCTCTGATGCAGGGCTATCTCAATCTGCCTGACGTGACGGCTAGCCGCATTCGTGACGGGTGGTACGACACCGGCGACATCATGCGCCGCGACGCTTCCGGATTCTTTTATTTCGTGGGCAGGGCGGACGACATGTTCGTCTGCGGCGGAGAGAACGTCTATCCCGGTGAGGTCGAGCAGCTGCTAGAGCGACATACCGGCGTTGCACAGGCCGCGGTCGTGGCAGTGCCTGACGAGATCAAAGGTCAGATTCCCGTTGCTTTCATCGTGCGTGCGGCGGAGTCGCGAGTCGATGAAGCCGAGCTGAAAGCGTACGCACTGCGCGAGGGCCCCGCGTACAGTCACCCGCGCTTCGTCGTTGTCAAAGACGTCCTGCCCGTGGCATCCACGCACAAGATCGACCGACGCGTGCTCGAGCTGGAGGCATTGGCCGTGGCACAGGCCCGCGGCCGCGGACCAGGGAGCGCTTAGCACCGCGTTAGGCCGGTCCGCTCCACGCTTGTGCCTGTGCGACCGCCCGCCGGAATGGCGCCAGGCCGGCGCCAAGAAAAATCGCGCTCGCCGGAATCAGCACCGCCGCGACCGTCACAAGGGAGTAGCGCACGCCGGCACCACCGCCGTACACGCCGTCGGTCAGTAGCGCCACGATCGTCGGGCCCAGCCCCAGGCCGACGATGTTGATGGAGAAGAGGTACAACGCCGATATCTGCCCGCGCATCTCGTTAGGTGCGATCAGCTGGATCGCTGCGCTCGCGACTCCCCACGGCATCATCATGAAAAACTGGTACGCCGCGTACGCCACCAGCGACAGCCACGGGCTTGGCGCGAGCGCGCCCGCCGCTGCAAACGGCAGCGCGCCGCACGCTCCAACCATCGCTGCGCGCAACGTGCCATCGACGCGCCCTCTGCCTTCCAGGCGCTCGGCAATCAGTCCGCCTGCAAACAGCCCGAGCGTTCCGCAAGTCATGTACGCGAGCCCGAGCCACAGACCTAACTGGCTGGCCGACCAGCCGTGCACGCGGCCGAAGTACGCGGGGACCCAAGCCAGCGTCCCGTGACTGGCCGCGGTGAGAATCGAAAGGCCTAACAAGAAACAGACGAAAAGCCGGCCGCGATCCGCGAGAAACCGCGTAACCGTTCGCAACGGTACGCCGGCACCCCCTGCAATTGTTTCTCGACGGCGCGGCTCGCGAATCGTCGCCAGAACCACAGCGTACACCATGCCCGGCGCTCCTGCCGCCAGAAAAACCAGCTGCCAGGGCTCGAACGGTCCGAGACCCAGGATAGTAATGGGACCAGCGTTCGTCGCGAGATCTACCAAATAGCCGCCGAACATCAGCGCAACGCCGATGCCAAGCGGGATCCCGAACCCATAGACGCTGAGAGCGCGTGCGACCCGCTGTTTGGGGAAGTAGTCGGCGATGATCGAATACGCACCGGGAGATAGCGCGGCTTCGCCTACGCCGACACCCATGCGAGCGAGAAAAAGTTGCGGGAAGTTTCGTGCGAAACCGCACGCCATCGTCATGAAACTCCAGCCCGCGACGCCCGCAACGATGAGCGTGCGTCGGGTTACGCGATCCGCGAGTCGGCCGAGCGGCAAGCCAAGCAGGGTGTAGAAGACGGCGAATGCGAGTCCGTGCAGGAGACTGAACTGCGTATCGCTGATGTTCAGGCTGCGTCGGATTGGGTCGACCATCAGCGTGAGAATCTGTCGGTCAAGAAACGACAGCGAGTACGCAAAGAGGAGGAGCACCACTACGTACCACGAGTACTTGGACGTTGCCGTGGTAGCGGTCGGCTCGGGTGCGTGCTGCGTGGGAGGAGTGACGGCGGCCGATGTCATGATGCCGATTCGAGATGAGGTCGTTGCTCGCACGCAGCCAGTCTATCGTCGATAGCTTAAGGCTCTTAAGTTACGAACGTATGGCGCGCGCGCCGTGGCCGAAAGGTCTGCGCGACTTGCTCACGAAGCCGAATAACAATGACAGCGACACCGACACTGCGCCTGGACGAATCGCCGTACCAGCGCTTCCTGGGTCTCAAGCTCGAGCACGCGGGTGATGGCGAAGTGGTGATCCGGCTGCCCTTTCGCGACGAGTTCCTGCGCGCCGACGATTCGGATTGGCTCCATGGCGGCGTAGTGAGCGCACTCATCGACATCGCTGGTGACTACGCTCTTGTCACAAAGACCGGCGCGGGCCTTCCCACGATCGACATGCGAGTGGACTGGCTGCGGCCTGCGCGGCGTGGCGACCTGGTGGCCACGGGCCGCGCGGTGAAAGTCGGCCGCACCGTAAGCGTTGCTGACGTCGAAGTTCGCGACACCGGCGGTGAGCTGGTCGCCGTTGGTCGTGCCGCGTACGCGACAGCGCGGCTGAGTTCATGAGCATGCCACCTAACGAGGAGTCTGGCGCCACGCCTAACGCGAACTCGCCGGCTGGTTTCTCGGACCTGGAGCTCAACGCCATCGGCGTGCTCAAGCGTCGCGCGATCGAGGCGCGCATCCTGGCGCCCATGCTACAAGCCTTGGAACGCGAGTTCGGCGCGGACCGCGTCCGCGCGGTAGCGCGCGGCGTCATCGTAGATCTGGCGCGCCGGCAGGGAGCCGCGCTTGCGGCCGAAGCGGGCGGATGCTCACTGCGCCACTACGCGGGAGCTGTGGCTGACTGGACCAAGGATGACGCGCTGGAGAAAGTCACGCTCGAAGAGAGCGATGAGGTCCTCGCGTTCAATGTGACGCGCTGTCGTTATGCGGAGATGTATCGGGCTCTTGGCGTGCCGGAGTTGGGCGCGCTTCTGTCGTGCAATCGCGACGGCGCCGTGATCGAAGGCTTCAACCCCGAGGCTGAGTTGACGCGTACGCAGACGATCATGCAGGGCGCGAGTCATTGCGACTTTCGCTACCGGCTGCGGCGCCGCGGTGACGACGAGCAATGACTAAGCAGCGCTTCTGCATCGGCGTCGCGGCACTGTGTTGTGCGATCAACTCGTTAGGTGCGCAGCGGCCGCTTGCTTTCACGCATGTCACGGTCATCGACGGACGCGGCGGCGAGCCGATACGCGACGGCGTGGTCGTCGTCCGCGGTGATCGCATCGCCGCCGTCGGGCCTGCTGCCACTCCAATCGTTCCGCGCGGCGCGCGCATAATCGACGGCCGCGGAAAGTCGCTACTTCCCGGCCTCGCCGACATGCACGTGCACCTCACCGGCGGATGGGACGGCCATCGCAGCGACTTGCTCGGCTACAAACGCTATCTCAACGCGCTGCTTTATGCGGGCGTTACAACCGTACTTGACGTCGGCAACGTCTTGCCGTACGTGCAGCAACTCAAGCAAGAAGTGGCAGCAGGGCGCCTAACGGGCCCCCGCATTCTCATGGCCGGTCCGCTGATCGACGGGCCGCGGCCGTTCTGGCCGCCCCTATCGTACGCCGTCTCCTCGCCCGAGCAGCTGCCGACGTACGTCAAGCAGCTCGCGCGCGAGGGTGTGGACGTGCTCAAGGCGTACGGCGGCCTAACGACTGATCAGATACGTCAGCTTGTCGAAGCTGCGCGCGCAGAATCGCTCCAGGTGATCGTGGATGCGCACGCACGCAACGGGACCATCGACGTCGCGCGCACGGGCGTCGCCGCCTTCGCGCACGTCGCCGCGACGCCGATCTCAGACGAAGCACTGGCGTACATGAAAGAGCAAAGCGTCGCTTCGATCACGACGCTCGCTGTGCGCGAGTCGTTCGCGGCGCGGCGCTTCGCCGATAGTGCCTCGCTCGCGGCGCTGATGCGGGAGCCGCTTGTACGCGAGTCCTTCCCGGCACAATTCGCGCAAGAGCTGCGCACATTCGCTGACAGCACGTCGCCCGCCATAGACAGCGCGCGCATAACGAGCACGGTTCGACTCAAGACCTCGCTGGCCAACGTCAAACGCATGTTCGAGGGCGGCATCCTGCTGGTGGCCGGCACCGATGCACCTTATCCCGGCGACTTCTACGGCGAGGGGCTGCACCGCGAGCTCGAGTTGCTCGTCGAGGCTGGACTCACACCGCTGCAAGCGATTACAGCGGCGACGCGCAACGCGGCGATGTTGCTGCACCACTCGAGTGAGTGGGGCACAATCGAAGCAGGGAAAAGGGCCGATCTGCTCATGGTTGCAGGTGATCCCAGTCGCAGGATCCGCGACACGCGCAACATCTCACTCGTTATGCAGGGTGGGCGGCTCATCGACCGCATGTCGCTACGAGCCGATAACACAAGGGACCCTAGCTACCGCACGTCCGGAAGCGTTGCCGCGGCACCGCAGGCCGCCGTGCAACCGCGCGCGATCGCGCTGCGCAACGTCACTATCATAGATGTTGAGAGCGGAGAGCGCCTGCCGGATCGAACGGTGCTCCTGCGCGGCGATCGCATCGCTGCGGTTTTATCACCCGC
>JBQTIF010000096.1:0-5118 GCA_052388395.1 Gemmatimonadaceae bacterium
TGGCTGCCCAAACATCTTCCCCTTGAAGTAGTACCACCCCGACTCGACCGCGAGATCTCCGCTGCTCAGCAGGCCGTCGCGGCCGGCTGCGATAGAATCCGGGTCGATGCTCGCGAACCACTGCTTGTTGTATTCTGAGATCGCCGCCTTTCCGCGCAGTGGTTCCATGTTAGGCGAGTAACTCGTTGCGTTGTCGGCATAAAACACCAACATCGGCGTCGCGTCTTTTCCCTTTATCGCGCCGATGAACGTGGTCATGACGGTATCGAGGAACGTATCACTCGGTCCCGAAGCGCTTGCGGTTTGTACGTCGTCCGCGGTCTCGGCGCGCATGCACGCGACAAAGGCGATGGCTGAAACTGCGAGGGCGACAGACCGGCAATGGCGCATAGATGCCTCCAATCGTTGCTGTTCGTGCTAAGGCTACGACTCCCAGGAATGCGACGCTAGCGATAGCTCATTGCTTTGAGAGCACGGAACGTCAAGGCGAGCCTCGTGTTGAGCGTTTGACGCCAGCGGTCCTACTCGTGCTTCCATTCCGCTGTCACGATATCGAGGTCGCTCGCGAGCACTGCGGCCGCGTCTTGCAGGAGCGTCCACGCCTCTTCGACGTGACGCCATTCCGATCGCAGGTTGCCGATCGCGAGCCGCAGTGTGAACCGTTCGTTCAACTTCGTGTGTGAGAGGAAGACTCGCCCGCTGGAGTTCACACGATCGAGAATCGCCTGATTGAGCTGGTTCAGCATGGCGTCATCGACACCGCTCGGCGCATACCGAAAGCAGACGAGCGAAAACGTTACCGGCGCCATGAGCTCCCACGCCGAATCTGCTGTTATACGCGACGCCAGTTCTTCTGCCAGGGCCATGTGGCCCCGTAAACGCTCGATGAGCCCGTCGACGCCGAATGCACGGATCACCATCCACAGCTTGAGTGCGCGGAAACGGCGACCCAGCTGCACGCCGTAGTCCATCAAATTGACTGCTTCATCTTGCTCCGCAGTCGTTAGGTATTCCGGTATTAGCGCAAAGGCGCGCTTGAGCACCTCCGGTCGGCGTGTGTACAGCGCCGAGATGTCTACGGGCGTGAATAGCCATTTGTGCGGATTGACGACGAGCGAATCGGCACGGTCGACGCCAGCCAGTATCGCACGCCGCTCCGGGACGATCGCCGCGACGCCGGCGTACGACGCATCGACGTGCAGCCACAACGACTCGCGTTCGCAGATATCCGCGATGGCCGGGACCGGATCGATGCTGGTCGTGGCCGTTGTTCCGACGGTCGCTACGACAGCCAGTGGAAGCAGCCCTCGCGCGCGATCGTCAGCGATCGCACGCTCGAGCAGATCGGCACGCATTTCGAAACGCTGGTTTCCGGCGATCGATACGAGGTTCAGCTGACCGAAGCCTAACGCTATTATGGCCTTGTCGACGGACGAGTGCGCGTGTTGCGACGCGTAGACGCGTAGCGCAGGCAGATCGCGCCGCCCGGCCATTCCGCGCGAACGGATCTCGAGCTCCGGCTTCGCCTCGCGCGCTGCGGCCAAGGCGAGGAGCGTCCCGATCGACGCCGTGTCGTTGATCACGCCGAACCAACCGGAGTCGAGCCCCATCATCTGGCGCAGCCAATCCAGAGCGCGCTCTTCCAGCTCCGTGGCCGCCGGCCCTGTTTTCCAGAGCATCGCGTTAATGTCGAGCGCTGCCGTTAGGTACTCGGCGAGAATGCCAGGTGCCGAAGCAGAGATGGCGAAGTACGCGAAGAAGCCAGGGTGATTCCAATGCGTAACGCCAGGGAGCAAGACCTTTTCGAAGTCGTCGATAATCGTATCGAGCGTCTCGGCCTGCGCCGGAGGCGCGGCGGGTAAGCACGCGGCGACTTCACCGGGGCGCACCTGAGCCAATACCGAGAAGCGCTCGGGCCGCTCCAGATACTCCGCAATCCAAACCGTTAGGCGTTCGGCAGCGCGGCAGAAATCGGTGACTGAAAGATCCTGACCCATCCGTTCGTTAGGCTAAGCGCAGGCAGGCTCGTCGACTTGCGGCGGGCCCGCGGGTTGTCGCGGAAGTTGGCTGCTACTCACAATGAGCGCCACAGCCGCCAGAATGATCGCGAATGCAACGAATGCTCGCGCGGTGAGTTGTTCGTCGAGCATGAATGCCCCGATGATGACTGCAATAACCGGATTCACGAACGCATAACTCCCCGCCATTGCCGGGGACGAGTGACTCAACAAATAGATGTACGCACTGAAGCCGACGATGGAGCCGAACAACACGAGGAAGACGAACGCCTGCCACCAGGCGGCGGAGAACTGCGTCAGCGCCGCGCCGCGAAACTGCCCCAGGAGCAGGGCGACCGGCGTAAGCGCGAGGCCGCCGGAAAGCATCTGCGACGCGGTGAGCATGAAGGGCGATGCGGGGCGTGCTGCGGAGCGCGAATAAATGGAACCACCGGCCCATGAAATCGCGCCAAAGAGCACGAGGAGCGCGCCTAACGGGTTGAAGCTGCGCACGGCTCCGTTCCTGGTACTCATCAACACACCGATGCCCGCCACTCCGAGTCCCAGCCCCGCCACCACACGCGCACTCGGCCGCTGCCCGTCAGGGCGCAGCCAATCGAACAGCACGAGGAATGCTGGAGTCATCGCAACCAGAACGGCGGCAATGCCTAACGGCAGCAGATGAACAGCCCAGGCCACAAAGGCGTTGCCCAGACAAAGGAGAAGCCCCGCGATCGCCGCGGCACGCCACTCAGCGCGGTTGGGCGAAGGAACTCCGCGCCAGCGCAACCAGCCGTATAAGAGCGCGCCAGCCACCACGAATCGCGCCGCCGCAAGCGCGAATGACTCGAGCTCGGCAACCGCGACCCGATTAGCGAGGTAGGTGACGCCCCAGACAACGTATAGCGCGATCGACGCGAAAATGACTCCGCCGCGCGACGCTCGCGCGCCGGTCACTGCCATCGGAACGTCCGAACTGCCGCTATGAAAGGAATGCTGAACCAGGCGCCAAGGATCAGGAGCTCGGGTCCAACGGCATTCCACGAGCCGCCTTGCAACATGTTGGCGCGGAACGCGTCCACCGCTGCAGTGAGGGGGAGCGCCTGAATGAATGGCTGCACGGCGTCGGGAAAGTTGCTCGCGGAAAAGAATACGCCGGAACCGACCCACATCGGGAGCATAACGATGTTCATGAGACCCGAGGCACCTTCGATTGTACGCGCTCGTGCTGCGATGAGTAGCCCAATACCGCCGAAGGCGAGCGCAGCGACGATGGCGATGGTCGTGAGCTGCCAAACCGCGCCTCGTAACGGAACGCCAAACACGAATACAGCAAACGACGTTATGACAGCGACCTCCACCACCATCAGCGCGAGACGCATGAGCAGGAACGACAGGAGATAGTGCGGCCGCCGCATCGGTGTCGCGACGAAGCGTTTGAGAAGACGTTTGCGTCGCGCGTCGACGATCGCGAAGCCAATCCCCCAGACGCTGCTCCCCATGATGTTCATGCCGAGCAGTCCCGGAATGACGAAATCGATGTAGCGTGAACCGCGCTCGGAGATGTGTGATTCGCGCACAGGAATCGCTGCCACGTTGCCGGCGTTGCGTTGCAACACGCGATCGACGATCAGACGCGCGGTGCGTGCATCTTCGCGCGCCGGATCGAAGCGATACTCGACGGTATCTCCGGCGACGGGGGACACGAGCAGGGCGATCTCGCCGATGCGCAGCGCGCGCGCCGCGGCGGAGTCGTCCATGATCTCGATCGTTAGGCTCGCATCGCTGCGCAGCAACGTTTCCACCTGCTGTCGCCGCGGCGACTCGAGGATCGCGAGGTTCACATGCTCAGTAGGACGCGATCTGAATGCGATGCCGAGTCCCGCCGCGAGGAGGATAGGGAAGATGAATGTCCAGAAGACGGCTTCCGGCTCGCGCAGGAATTCCTTGAATCGCGCACCGGTGAGCTCGAGGATCGGATGCCGCGAGTCACGCGCCATCGCGTAGCGTCCTCCCGGTGAGCGAGACAAAGACATCGTCGAGCGTCGGTGAATGCGTGCGCAGCTCGGTCAGACCGAGCTGCGAACCATCGAGATACGCCAGCAGAGCGGGGAGGGCCTCGTGAGCGGCGTCCACTTCCAGCGTCCAGCTCCCGCCGGCGCCGCGAGCGCTGCGCACCCCAACCAGCGCGCTCAGCGCTTCCACGTTAGGCTCGCCGCTGTCGCGTAACGCGAACTCCACCACTTGCTCGGCGCCTAACGATTGAATGAGCTCGCGCGGCGTCCCCAGCGCGATGATACGCCCGTGGTCGACGATCGCGACTCGGTCGCATAAGCGCTCAGCCTCGTCCATGTAGTGTGTCGTGATCAACGTCGTGCCGCCGCCGCGACGAAAACGATCGACGATGTCCCACAGTTGCCGCCGTGACTGAGGATCGAGCCCCGTTGTCGGCTCGTCGAGGAAGAGCAGATCCGGATCGCCCACGAGCGCGCAAGCGATGGACAAGCGCTGCTTCTGGCCGCCGGAGAGCGTATTTACGCGCGCGTTCTTCTTGTCATCCAGCTGCACCAGGTTGACGACTTCGTCCGGCGGATGGCCAGCGTTGTAAAACGAGCGAAACAGCCGCACCGTCTCCAGCACGGTGAGTTTCTCGGCGAACTGCGTCTCCTGCAACTGCACGCCGAGTCGTTCGCGCAGGTCGGCGCGATCGCGTTGCCACGTCTGACCGAGAAGCGTGACGTCTCCGGAATCCGGCGCGAGCAAGCCTTCGCAGATTTCTATTGTGGTGGTCTTGCCGGCACCGTTAGGCCCGAGCAGGCCGAAGCATTCCCCGGTCTTGATCTCGAGGTCGAGATCATCGACGGCGACGACGGAACCATACGTCTTGCGCAGCGCGCGAACCGAGAGCGCGACGGAATTGGCTAGGGTCACGGAGCGCGGAATATAGACGGCACTTACCAGCCCCGCTCAAGCTCCACTCAAAGCAAGCGCAACAAGGGCGAAACGACGTGGGGACCCCTTTAGCGGTCCCCACACCGGGATATCAGCCGTTATGCGCACAGTGGGCACCTGGCCGGCAGCGCGAAGGCGTCACCCGAACCAAGATGGTCGCCGACGTTAC
>JBQTIF010000097.1:0-12806 GCA_052388395.1 Gemmatimonadaceae bacterium
CCACGTCCGTGCCGTCCGGCCACAGGTGCCGCAGACTGTTTTTTTGCGCGCCGCGTAAGTGAGACGATCCGCGCCCTCGGATCACCGAAGACGCCGAGGATCGTGCGGGCAGGGACGAAGCCCGGGCCCCTGTACGCATCCCGCAGCTAGCGTTTGGAGGAGGCTTTGGAAAGCATGCACGAACTTCACCCCACCTCCGACCCCGCGGCAACCCCTGGTCTCTCTATGAAAACAGCCGCCTAACGCCTTCCGGAACTGCCCGAAATCACCCACACGATTCCCCGAAGAGCCAAGAAAAAGAATGACACAACGGCGAACCTCGGGTTCGAGGCCAAGCTCTGGGCAGCGGCCGACGCGTTACGCAACAACATGGACGCGGCCGAATACAAGCACGTCGTCCTCGGCCTGATCTTTCTCAAGTACATCTCGGACGCATTCGAGGGGAAGCACGCCGAGCTCGAGTCACAGCGCAAACAGGGTGCTGATCCCGAAGACCGCGACGAATATCGCGCGGCAAGCATCTTCTGGGTGCCGAAGGAAGCGCGCTGGCAGTTTCTGAAGGCGAGCGCTCCGCAGCCGACGATCGGCACGATCGTGGATGACGCGATGACAGCGATCGAGCGCGACAACCCGTCGCTCAAGAGCGTCCTTCCGAAAGACTTCGCGCGCCCCAATCTCAGCAAGGAGGCGCTCGGCCAGATCATCAACCTGGTCAGTGATATTGCGTTAGGCAGCGCGGTCGACCGCGCGAAGGACACGTTAGGCCGAGTGTATGAGTACTTTCTCTCGCGTTTTGCTAGCGCAGAAGGGAAGAGCGGCGGACAGTTCTATACGCCGTCGCACGTTGTGCGCGTTCTGGTCGAGATGCTCGCTCCCTACAAAGGTCGCGTGTACGACCCGTGTTGCGGATCGGGCGGAATGTTCGTGCAGAGCGAGAAGTTCATCGAGGCGCACGCGGGAAAGCTCGGCGACATTTCAATCTACGGGCAGGAGTCCAATTACACGACGTGGCGTTTGGCCAAGATGAACCTGGCCATTCGCGGGATTGATGCGCAGATCGCGCACGGGGACACGTTTCATAACGACAAGCATCCCGACCTCAAGGCTGACTATGTGTTGGCCAACCCGCCATTCAACGATAGCGACTGGCGCGGCCACCTATTGAAGGACGACAGGCGTTGGGTGTACGGCGTGCCGCCGGCGGGGAATGCGAACTATGCGTGGGTGCAGCACTTCATCTATCATCTTGCGCCTAACGGGCTCGCTGGGTTCGTGCTCGCCAACGGTTCGATGTCGTCGAATCAGTCGGGCGAGGGTGAGATTCGTAAAGCGATCATCGAAGCCGATCTCGTCGACTGCATGGTTGCATTGCCTGGGCAGCTGTTCTATTCGACACAGATTCCAGTGTGTCTCTGGTTCCTGGCGCGGAGCAAGAAGAACGGTCGCTTTCGCGATCGGCGCGGCGAGACGCTGTTCATCGATGCGCGGAAGTTAGGCACGATGGCGGATCGCGTGCACCGCGAGCTCACTGATGCGGATGTGGCAACGATAGCCGGCACGTATCACGCGTGGCGCGGGGATAAAGGTGCGGGCGATTACGCCGACGTTTCCGGATTCTGCAAGACCGCAAAGCTCGACGAGATTCAGAAGCACGGCCACGTGCTCACACCGGGTCGTTATGTGGGCGCCGAAGCGGCCGAGGATGATGGTGAGCCGTTCGAGGAGAAGATGAAACGCCTAACGGCGACGCTCCGCGATCAGCAAGTCGAGGCGGCGAGACTGGATGCGGTAATCGCGGGGAATCTGGAGGAGCTTGGCCGTGGCGGGTGAGTGGATCCACTGCCAGCTCGCTGACGCCTGCGCATCAATTGATTACGGCCTTACAGCGTCGGCGCTCGATCACGACGCCGGCCCGAAATTTCTCAGAATTACCGATATTGGGTCCGGGCATATCGACTGGAACACGGTTCCCTATGTGAAGGCGGACACCGAGACGACCCAGAAGTACAGCCTCCGCGACGGTGACATCGTCATCGCAAGGACTGGTGCGTCAACCGGCACGAGTGCTTACGTGAAAAGCCCTCCCCTCGCTGTTTTCGCATCCTACTTGGTGCGCTTGAAAGTGAAGCCAGAGTTCGATTCGAGGTTCGTAGCGTACTACTTGAGATCGGACGAATTCTGGACGTTTATCCGCGGCGTTCTCGGCGACAAATCAGCGCAGCCAAATGCAAGTGCGTCAACTATGACGAAGGCACTGCTGCGCGCGCCGAAGAACACGAACGAACAACGCGTCATCGCTCACATCCTCGGCACGCTGGACGATAAGATCGAGCTGAACCGGCGGATGAGCGAAACGCTAGAGGCGATGGCGCGGGCGCTCTTTAAGTCGTGGTTCGTGGAGTTCGATCCCGTTCGCGCCAACATCGAAGGCCGCGACACAGGATTGCCTAACGACATCGCCAAACTCTTCCCCGATTCTTTCGACGACTCGGAGCTTGGGGAGATTCCCAAGGGTTGGACCGCAACTCCATTGTACGACATTGCCACGTACATCAACGGTGCAACCTATGCAGAGTTTGAGCCGAACGACGAACGAGTGGGCCTTCCGATCATCAAGATCGCCGAGCTCAAGGCCGGCGTGACAGCTCAGACAAAGTTTTCTAACGCTCCTATGCCTGACAAGTACTGGATCGCCAAAGGCGATATCCTCTTTTCGTGGTCTGGGAATCCAGACACATCCATCGACACATTCGTCTGGTCAACCAGCCGGGCCTTGCTCAATCAACACATCTTTCGCGTGTTGCCGCATCGACCGAACGAGCGCGCATTCGTGCTGTCGACTCTAAAGACGCTAAAGCCTGTGTTCGCGGAAATCGCCCGAAACAAGCAGACCACGGGACTGGGTCATGTTACCGCCGCTGACATGAGGCGCCTCCTTGTTGCTCGGCCGGATGATCGTGTCATGGCGGCTTGGCACACCATAGCGTCACCTCTACAGGAACGGGCTTTTGCGGGCGCAGTTGAAAACCACGGATTGTCGACACTGCGTGACACGCTACTGCCCAAGCTCATCTCCGGAGAATTGCGAGTGAGAGACGCGGATCGGATCGTGGAGGGGTCAGCGTCATGACCAGCGTTTGGTGCGTCCGGGCCGACTACGGCACATACACCAAGGACTTCGTTGCAGGCGGCTTCGTTGGAATCGGCTGGATGCCTAACACGAACCTTTCCAGCATCCGCGTACGCGACGAGGTATACCCGATCTACAGGGCCGAACATCCAGAAGACACGAGCAACATCGTCATCGGCCAACAAGTGGGCCAGATCGCCCGTTTCCTCCTCGAGATCAAAGCGGGAGACTATGTAATCACGCCGGCCGCTGACACCGAGTTATTGCACTACGGACGCATCGCGCCGGATCCGTCCTACTTCTACACGATGGCTGATGATGGCTGTCATTACCACCATCGGCGACGCACAGAATGGTCACGCGACACGCTCCGGCGCAGCGGCCTTTCGGTGCCGTTCCAGAACACCATCCGCTCTTCGCTCACCGTCTTCTCCATATCGCAGCGCGACGAGTTCCTCGCGGCCATCGGAAGCAAAGAACTGCCTAACGAGCCAAAGCCGGCCGCGTACGACCCGTACCGTGCGGTTCTTGAACAAGTGCTCGAGCTGGACGACAAAGAGTTCGAAATACTTGTTGGACACTTGCTCACCGCGCTCGGCTTCGAAGGATCCGAAGTCACCGGCAAGACCGGCGATGGCGGTGTTGATGCCACCGGTGAACTGAACATCGCGAACCTCGCCAAAGTGAAGGTGTTCGTGCAGGCGAAGCGATACAAACTCGGCTCAAAGGTCTCTGCGAACGTTGTCAAACAGCTGCGAGCCTCCATTCCTTCGAACGGCCAGGGTGCGTTTATCACGAGCGCCGACTTCCAGGCCGCAGCCGCTGACGTGGCGCTTCAGCAAGGATTCCCCCGCATCGGTCTCGTGAATGGCCGGCAGCTTGTCGATCTTCTCGTCGCTCATTGGAGCGACATTCCGCCGGAGTTTCAGGAGCGACTCGGTCTCAAGCCCGGGCTCGTACGCGCGTGAGCGCCGTCGATCTCAATGACAATGTCTCGCTTGCTCCAGTACTTCGGTCCACGTTGGTAGGGCGTTAGGCCGTTGAGTCCCTTGTCGTGATCGCGGATACTCCGCCCCGCCGAAGCCACCGATTGATCTCCGCGAGCTTGGACTGATAGCGATTGTTGAGCGCAAGAAGCTCGGCAATCCCTGGGCGTCCCATGGCACGAGCCATGAGTCGGTCGAGGTCGCGACTTAGATCCTTACCTTTCTTGTTTGTTTGGCGCTGGGCGGTCATTTAGAATCGCCGAAATGGAAAGCAGGAGAAAGAATGAAGAAGTCAATACACAAGCCGACACGAATCGTCGAACGCAGCCTGTTTGCCGAGCTGACCGAGGGACTGATTGCGTTTGCCGACGAGCGGCGCGGCGATCGTAAGCTGCGTACGCATTCCCTCGCGTGCAGGTCCGATCCAGCATCGCCGGAGTGGCGCAAGCGAGCGAACAGCAGGCCGTGCGGTTAGCGATCAGCCGACACCAATTCTAGCACTCAGCCGCCGCCGATTCTGGGATTCAGCCGACACCAATTCTTGCATTCAGCCGCTCGGCGCCCTTGCAGTGCCGGATGTGGCGAAACGTTGACATGTACGAATAAACGTCTACAATTCGCCACATGCCCCCAACTGACCGAAGCCGAACCCTGAAGCTGGCCCGGCGCCGACACGGGGTTAGCGCGCGCGAACTGGCGGCAGCAGGGATTCATCGCCAAGTACTGAGCCGGCTGGTGGCAGCGCGCGAGCTCGAACGCGTTGCCCGCGGTCTCTATCGTCTCCCGGCGCACCCGCTGACTGAACACCACAGTCTCGCGATTGTGGCTGCGACGGTCCCGAATGGCGTGATCTGCCTGCTTTCAGCTCTGCAGTTCCATGGCATCGGCACCCAGCTTCCAGCCGAGGTGTGGATCGCGATCGACCGGCGAGCGCGGCGCCCGGCGCTCAGATACCCGCCGCTGCGCATCGTTCGCTATACAGGTGAAGCACTCACCGAGGGAGTCGAAACCCATCGCCTAGATGGGCAGCATGTGCGCGTGTACAGTGTCGCCAAAACCATTGCCGACTGCTTCAAGTACCGCAACAAAATCGGACTCGACGTCGCACTGGAGGCGCTGCGCGAGGCCTGGCGTAAGCGCCGCTTCACGATGGACGCGCTGGATCATTATGCTGCCATCTGCCGCGTACAACGGGTCATGCAGCCGTATCTCGATGCGCTGGTTGCATGACCAGCGGGCGCGACGGGCTTGCCCGCTCTGTGCAAGTACGCCTCGCGCGGCATGCGAAGGAGATCGGCGTCGATCCGAATCTGCTGCTCACGCGTTATGCGGTTGAGCGGTTTCTGTACCGCCTGTCGCGCTCGACATACGCCGAGCGCTTCGTGCTCAAAGGCGCGTTGCTGATATTGGTATGGCTGGGCGAAACGCTGCGTCCGACACGCGACGCCGACCTACTGGGATTCGGTGACCTCCCGGACGATGTCCTGCTGCAGATCTTCCGGGACGTGTGCGAGGTCAAGGTCGAGCCCGACGCAATGACATATCTTACCGATACGGTCCGCCTAACGCCGATTCGTTTCGAGGATGCATACGGCGGAAGGCGGGTGACTCTGCAGGCAACGACCGGCGCAGCGCGGTTGAGCGTTCAGGTGGACATTGGGGTTGGGGACGTGGTGACGCCGGAGCCCGAATGGCTGGAATACCCCAGCCTGCTCGATTTGCCACGCCCCCGATTGCGGGCATACCCGCGTGAAACCGTGATCGCCGAGAAGCTGCACGCCATGGTGTTTCTCGGCTCGCGTAACAGCCGGATGAAGGACTACTTCGATCTGCATGCGCTGTCGCGCGACCGGGTGTTGGATGCGGTGCAACTAGCCCGGGCCATCGCGGCCACGTTCACGCGTCGGCGTACGCCATTGCCGGCGGGCGTGCCGCCAGGACTGAGCGACGAGTTTGCAAGCGACGCAAGGAAGCGCGTTCAATGGACAGCGTTTCTCGACAAGAACCGACTTGAAGGCCCGACATTGGACGAAGCCATTTGCCGAGATTCGCACGTTCCTCGCCGAGCCGATGCGACTGGCAAGAAAACGGAAGTGGAAGGCGTGACGGGCTTCACAGAATCCGTCGTCGAGGATGCGACGCTCGCGTGGCTCCAGGCGTTGGGCTACGACGTGCTGCACGGCCCCGACATCGCTTGCGGCGAGCCTAACGCGGAGCGCGGCGATCCGAACTACCGCGACGTCGTACTGGAGCGGCGGCTGCGACAAGCGCTCAGGCGTCTCAATCAAGACCTGCCTGACGAGGCAATGGATGATGTCTTTCGCAAGCTCACGCGCGCCGATGCACCCTCGCTTCTCGAACGGAACCGTGCGCTGCATCGCATGCTGATCGATGGCGTGACCGTCTAATACCGGCGCAAGGACGGTTCGATCGCTGGTGCGCCGGCCATGATTATCGACTTCGATGTTGAAACAAACAACGACTGGTGCGCCGTCAACCAGTTCACCGTGTCCGAAGGGCAGCATACTCGCCGCCCCGACGTGATGCTCTTCATCAACGGAATTCCTCTCGCCGTCATCGAGCTCAAAAACTCGGCCGACGAAAACGCAACAGTCTGGTCGGCCTTTCAACAGCTGCAAACATACCAGGCGCAGATCCCCGCGCTCTTCGCGACCAACGCCGTACTCATCGCGTCCGACGGCGTGCAAGCCCGAATAGGCTCGTTAGGCGCCGGCAAAGAATGGTTCAAGCCGTGGCGCACAGTAGCCGGGCGAGAAGACGCGCCGGCGCAGCAACCCGAGCTGCACGTGATGCTGGAAGGCGTGTTCGAACAGCGCCGTTTCCTCGATTTGATGCGTTACTTCATCGTCTTCGAGGATTCGGCGGGCGACACGGGCGGCGGCGGCACCCAGGTGAAGAAGATCGCGGGATACCATCAGTATCACGCCGTCAACGTGGCCTTGAACGAGACGCTACGGGCAGCCAGGACGGGTGTGGCAACCCGAGTGTCCGAACCGCAGGGGCGTTACGGTGCCGGCCTGCACCCCGGTGGCGAGCCCGGTGACCGTCGCGTAGGCGTAGTCTGGCACACCCAAGGCGCTGGCAAGAGCCTAACGATGGCGTTCTACGCTGGCCGTGTGATCCTGCACCCGGCCATGGCCAACCCCACGATCGTTGTTATCACCGACCGCAACGACCTCGACGACCAGCTGTTCGGGACATTCGCGCGTTGCCGCGACCTGCTGCGCCAGCCGCCGGTGCAGGCTGTCGATCGGACCGATCTGCGTGCCAAGCTCGCCGTCGCCGCGGGTGGTGTGGTCTTCACAACGATTCAGAAGTTCTTCCCCGAGGCAAAGGGCGACCAGCATCCTGTGCTCTCCGATCGCCACAACATCGTGGTGATCGCCGACGAGGCGCACCGCAGCCAGTACGACTTCATCGACGGTTTCGCGCGGCACATGCGTGATGCGCTGCCTAACGCGTCGTTTGTGGGCTTCACAGGAACTCCGATCGAGAAGACCGACGCCAACACGCGCGCGGTCTTCGGCGACTACATCAGCGTCTACGACATCCAGCGCGCCGTTTTCGATGGCGCGACTGTGCCGATCTACTACGAAAGCCGACTCGCCAAGCTGGAACTGAGAGACTCCGAGCGACCGAACATCGATCCGGAATTCGAGGAGGCGACCGAAGGCGAGGAAGTCGATCGCAAAGAGAAACTCAAGAGCAAGTGGGCGCAGCTCGAGGCCGTGGTCGGCTCCGAAAACCGCGTCAAGCTCGTCGCGCGTGACCTGATCGAGCATTTCGAAAACCGCCTAACGGCCATGGAGGGCAAGGCGATGGTGGTTGCGATGAGCCGCCGCATCGCAGTCGCCCTGTACCGCGAGTTGGTGGCGCTGCGTCCGGCATGGCACGGTGATGACGACGAGCAAGGGCGGCTCAAAGTGGTGATGACTGGCTCAGCATCCGATCCACTAGCGTGGCAGCAACACATCCGTAACAAGAAACGCCGCGAAGATATGGCGCTACGCTTCCGGGATCCGAAGGACGCATTCCAGATCGTCATTGTGCGCGACATGTGGCTCACCGGCTTCGACGCGCCAAGTCTGCACACGATGTATGTGGACAAGCCGATGCGCGGGCATGGGCTGATGCAGGCGATCGCGCGCGTGAATCGTGTGTTTAAAGACAAACCCGGCGGACTGGTTGTCGATTATCTAGGTCTCGCCGATGAGCTGAAGCAGGCGCTTGCGACATACACAGAAGCAGGGGGCACTGGCGAGACAGCATTGGATCAGGCCGAAGCCGTGGCCGTAATGCTGGAGAAGTTCGAGATCTGCCGCGGTCTCTTTCACCGCTTCAATTGGAGTCGATGGACGACTGGTACGCCGCAGGATCGCGTGTCACTGCTGCCCGCCGCGCAGGAACACATCCTCGCGCAGAAAGACGGCAAGGCCCGACTGCTGCTTTCGGTGACCGAGTTGTCGCGCGCCTTCGCGCTGGCGGTGCCTAACGAAGAGGCACTACGCATCCGCGATGACGTCGGCTTCTTTCAGGCCGTGCGTGCCGTTCTCGCCAAGAGCATCACCGGAGAACGCAGGACGGACGAAGAGTTGGACCTGGCCATCCGGCAGATCATCTCGAAAGCCGTCGTGTCGGAAGGAGTTGTGGACATCTTTGCCGCTGCGGGACTGAAGAAACCCGACATATCGATTCTGTCAGACGAGTTCCTGGCAGACATTCGCGGCATGCCACACCGCAATCTCGCCGTCGAGCTTCTGCAAAAGCTCCTCAAGGGCGAGATCAGGCTGCGCAGTAGGCGCAATGTCGTTCAGGGGCGCTCGTTCGCCGATCTGCTGGAGCAGTCGGTGCGCAAGTATCAGAACCGCGCGATCGAGACAGCACAGGTCATCGAAGAGCTTATCCAGCTCGCGAAGGACATGCGCGCTGCCGCGGCGAGGGGCGAGCAGCTTGGGCTGTCCGATGATGAATTGGCCTTCTACGACGCGCTCGAGGCCAACGATAGCGCAGTGAAAGTGCTTGGCGACGAGACGCTCCGCGCGATTGCCCGGGAGTTAGTCGAGACGGTTCGCAAGAATGTCACGATCGACTGGACGATGCGCGACAATGTTCGCGCGCAGGTACGCGTGTTGGTCAAGCGCATCCTGCGCAAGCACGGCTATCCGCCTGACAAGCAGGAGAAGGCGACGCAGACCGTGCTGGAGCAGGCGGAATTGCTGTCCGAGGCGTGGGCGAGCGTGTGATGCGAATCACTCGGGATGACGCTTGGACACCTTGACGACTCGTTAGGCGCCTGTCAGAAGCGCCCGCAGCTGCACGTCGCGGGACCGCAGCCCCGTCCGGGTTCCGGCAGCGACCGGTCACTCGCGCTCATATGTCCCAGCCCGCCGGAGATCACGCGCCGCACCGGCACCCCCGTCTCCGGGTGCGCCGCCAAGGGAGCTTCGGACATCGACTGCCGCCACTCAAAGCGTTCCGGAGCGCCACCGGCGGTGGAGATCGTTTCGTATATGTACGTCGGCATACAGAGTAAGCGAAGTCAGCTGCGAGAACGATGGTTAGAGGTGCAGCTTCGCAACAAGAGCAAGGGGGGCGCCCTTGCGTGACCTCACCAGTACGCGACCGCTACTTGGCCTTGAAGCCAGCTCAACAACCCGCCGCCATCGCGGCGCCAACGCGGGCAACGCTTCCCGGTGGAAATGCTGTCAGATCTTGGCCGGGACTTTGACGACGGCGCGGTGCCGACGGAGATTCTTCAGCACCTTCGCGAATTGTACAACGTCGTACAATATCGTTCGAAACTCACGCGCGAGAGAGGCCCATGACATACCAAACGTTTGCGCGCCGCGTGCATATCGTTGCCGCGGCCTTTGTTGCGTTGAATGCTCTTCCGCTCGCTGCGCAGTTGCCGCAAGGCCTAACGAAGGGCGCAACCGTCGAAGGCATCACGGAGTACACGCTCGACAACGGCCTCAGAGTGCTACTCTTCCCCGATGCCAGCAAGCCAACCGCGACGATCAACATCACCTACCTCGTCGGGTCACGGCACGAGGGATACGGCGAGACCGGCATGGCGCACCTCCTCGAGCATCTCGTCTTCAAGGGTTCCACCAAGCATCCGAACATTCCGCAGGAGCTGACCGTCCACGGCTCGCGACCTAACGGGACAACGTGGTACGACCGCACCAACTACTTCGAGACAGTGCCGGCGACCGACGAGAATATCGATTGGGCGCTGGATCTCGAAGCCGATCGCATGGTCAACAGCTTCATCGCCAAGAAGGATCTCGAGACCGAGTTCTCTGTCGTCCGGAACGAATACGAGGCGGGCGAGAACTTCCCCAGCAACGTGCTGCTGCAGCGCCTCATGAGCACTGCCTTTCTCTGGCACAACTATGGGAAGAGCACGATCGGCGCCCGGAGCGATATCGAGAACGTCCCCATCGAGCGCTTGCAGGCGTTCTATCGCAAGTACTATCAGCCGGACAACGCTATCCTCGTCGTCGCCGGACGAGTTGACGAGGCGAAAGTTCTCGGCCTCATCGCGCAAAAGTTCGGCGCCATTCCGCGGCCAACGCGTTCCCTCGAACGCGGTAACATGATCTTCCCAACGTACACGGAAGAGCCTGTCCAGGACGGCGAGCGTGAGGTGACACTGCGTCGCGTTGGCGACGTCCAGGTGGCGATGGCTGGGTACCACGTGCCGGCCGGTCCGCACCCGGATTTCCCCGCCGTCTCTGTGCTTGCCAACATCTTGGCGACGCAACCGAGCGGGCGGTTGTACAAAGCACTCGTCGAGCCCAAGAAAGCGTCGTTCGCCAGCGCGAACGCATGGCAGTTGCGTGAGCCCGGCATGCTCATCGCGCAGGCAACGCTGCGCAAAGACCAATCGCTCACCGACGTGAAGTCGGTTCTGGTCGCGACTGTCGAGGAAGTCACTCGCGCAACGCCGACAGCCGAAGAGGTCGACCGAGCCAAGACCCAACTCCTGAAGAACATCGAGCTTGGCTTCAGCAACACGACGTCGATCGCACTGCAAATCTCGGAATGGGCGTCGGGCGGTGACTGGCGGGTGATGTTCATCCACCGCGACCGCCTGCGAAAGGTGACGCCCGCCGACGTGCAGCGCGTTGCTCAGACGTATCTAAAACCCGCGAATCGCACCGTGGGCACGTTTGTTCCAACCGAGAAGCCGGATCGCGCGGTTGTGGCGGCGGTGAGTGACGCCGAGCTGAACGCGTTGGTGCGAGACTATAAGGGGGATCAGAGTCTCGCTGTGGGGGAGGTGTTCGATCCCTCACCGGCGAATATCGAGGCGCGCACGCTGCGCACGACGCTGCCTAACGGGATGAAAGTGGCGCTGCTCCCCAAGGAGAATCGCGGCGACGTTGTCACCGCGGCCGTTACACTTCGCTTCGGCAGCGAAGCGACGCTCGGTGGCCAGACGACGACAGCGGCGCGCATGATGGGCACCCTGCTGGACAAAGGAACGAAAGCCAAGACTCGGCAGCAGATCCGCGATGAATTCGACCACCTCAAGGCGCAGGTGTTCTTTTTCAGCAGCGGTAACGCGATCACGTCGAATATTACGACGACCCGGGCAAACGTCGTCCCCACACTTCGGCTAGTGGCCGAAGTGTTGAAGGAGCCGATCTTCGATCCGAACGAATTCGAGGTGGCGCGACAGGCGACCCTAACGTCACTCGAGTCGCAGAAGTCGGAGCCCACATCGCGCGCGTTCAATGCGTTCCAGCGTAAGCTATCGCCGTATCCGCAGCAGCATCCGCTATACGTGCAGACTCTCGACGAGCAGATCGCCACCTATCGGAGCCTAACGGTCGCTGCCGTCAAGACGGTGCACAGTGAACTGGTCGGCGCCAGCCACGGCGACTTCGCTATCGTCGGTGACTTCAACCGGGACTCGGTGCTGAGCGTTGCGCGCGAGCTCTTTGGATCGTGGAGGAGCCCCAAGTCATTCGCGCGGCTCAAGCGGACGTTCTTCGATGTGCCACCATCGGTGGAGAAGATAGAGACGCCGGACAAGGCCAACGCCGTGTACGTGACGGGGCTCAACTTCAAGATCCGCGACGATTCACGGGACTACGCCGCGCTGACGTTAGGCGGCTACATCTTTGGCGGCGGCTTCCTCAACTCGCGCCTCGCCACGCGGATCCGGCAGCGCGAAGGAATCAGCTACGGCATCGGTGCGGGAGTCAGCGCGCAGCCGCTTGACAGTGTGGGCTCGCTCACGGCGAACGCGATCTATAACCCGGAAAACGTGCTGCGGTTGGAGAACGCGTTGCGTGAAGAACTCGATCGCGTGCTGAAGGACGGAGTCACCGCGGACGAAGTCGACAAGGCGAAGCAGGGGTGGTTGCAACAGCAACTGCAGAACCGTTCACAGGATGGTTTCCTCGTGAACCTCATCTCCTCGCAGGCGCTGACGGGTCGCACGATGGCGTTCAACACGGAGTTCGAGGGCTGGGTGGCTGGGCTAACGCCGACAGACGTGAACGCGGCGATGCGTAAATACATCGATCCGGCAAAACTCGCGGTGGTGAAGGCTGGCGACTTCGCCAACAAGCCGCCCAAGCAACTCATCGTGCCGTAGCGCTGGCGGCGGGGGGGGGGGGGCCGGGGGCCCCCCCCCCGAGGAGCCCAACCCCCAC
>JBQTIF010000098.1:0-4346 GCA_052388395.1 Gemmatimonadaceae bacterium
GACCTGCCGCGCGTTCCACGACTCGCGAATTCGCTCAAGGACGCGTCATCGCGCATCGCAGGGTGTTTCGAGAACGCCAACGGCATCCTGATGGTGACGCTCTACGCCGGGGACTACGAGTGGGTGCGCGAACGCGCCTTTGCCATCGACAGCGTTGGCACTGTGCGTCAGCTCTCTATCAGAGATCTGCGCTTCAAGTCGCACGAGACGTTCAGCGCCTTTGATGCCGATGAGGATGGCGACGACGATCTCGCGGCGCGTGGCCGCGCAACGCGAGCCGGAGCCCTCGTTATCCTGCGGCTCGTCGAAGGCCCGCCTCCGACTGTTCCAGGGGCGACGCGAAACACGCCACAACTGCCTAACGTTGCAGCGTCGCGACTGGAAAGGGCGACGGCTGGGTTCGCATGGGAACGCTAACTAGCGGAGGTTGACTGCTGTGAAGCGAACGAACTACTCGTCAGGCACGCGTTGGGAGCCGCTCGTTGGGTACTCGCGCGCTGTGCGCGTTGGCGACCGAATTGTCGTGTCGGGAACCACGCCGACGGCTCCTGACGGTAGCATCGTAGGTGTCGGCGACGCCTACGCGCAAGCCGTTCAGACGCTGCGCAACATCGAACGAGCGCTGGTACGTGCCGGTGCGTCGTTAGGCGACGTGATCCGCACCCGCATCTATGTGACTGATATCGCGCGCTGGGAGGAGATCGGCAAAGCGCACGGTGAATTCTTTGGCGATGTGCGACCTGTAACAAGCATGGTTCAAGTCAGCCGTCTGATATCGCCGGAGATCATGGTCGAAATCGAGGCAGAGGCGATCGTCGGGACAGAACGCGCCGCGCCCGTCTCGATTAACGCAGCGGCTGAAACTCCGAGGCCCTGACAGTTAACTCGTCGTCTACAGTGTTGGCGATGTAGTCGATGTTGATTTGGAGCGGGATGCCGTACGTCGCGTCATACGTCACACTCATACTATGCGCGTCGCGATCAATCGCGTCGCGAACGAGAGCGAAGAGGCCGCGAACTTCGCGCGCATTTTCCCCCTGCTGGGGAACAGGCTCGCCGCTTTCTGCATCCACGCGAGAGACGACATTCCCCAAACGCACCGTGATGCGCACAGGTCGTGTGTATCCACAGAAGCAGAGCTGCTGCACGATAATCTGATAATCTTGAACGCCGGACTGAGCCCAGCGCCGTTCAGCCGCCTGGAGGTCGAGCAAGTCCTCACGATCGCCGTCCGTTGGCAGCCCACAGCCGCCGGCGAGCAGGACAAGCCCGCTCACCAGCGCAGCGCTTGTTAGGCCAATGAGTCGCTTCATCGAATTACGCGGAGATCTCGCACATCGAATCGCAGGTCGTCATCGGTGTATAACTGATCGTAATCAATGTGTGTAACTCGTGGGAACCCGTAGCTGTGATCGTACGACACGTCGACGTCGTGCGAGCGACCATAAATTGCGTCGTCGATCAGATCGAATAGTTCCTCGACGGAGGGATAGTAGCGCAATACCGTGAGCGGCACTGGGAACCCGGTAAACCGATCAACGGCACTCACCGGGACGCCACCACGCACGAGCATGCGGATGGGCCCCGTGTAAAGACACTCGCAGCGCCGATCTACCGTAACCTCGTATTCGAAAACATTCCTCGCATACCATCGGTCACGCGACCGCTCGAGGTCGTGTTCCTCGTTCCGGTCGGGATCGAAGATGCCCTCGCAGCCGCCGAGCAGCGGCAGCGCGAACAGCGCTGCGAGGGAGGTGAGACGGCGGGCAAGTGTTGACGCGAGAGGGAACATGCGACGCTCCAAGCGGTAGGGACGTGTCGTCGATAGGCGAAGGATGTGCCGCACTTATCCTTGGTGATGGGCGCTAGCGACGGATCGCCACCCGGTGTGCTATCTTCGCCTTGCACTACGGTTTAGCGTAGTCGCGCAGTTTCCGCACGCAGCGTCAGGTCTGACGAGGTCCATTCCCCTGTCCCCCGATGTGGACGCATCAATACGAAACGAGAGTACGCCTGCGGCGCCTAGGGATGGTCCTACTTGGGCCCTGGTTAGGCGTGGCCTGCGGTCCTGCGCTGACGCCGCTGCCACCGCCTCGCGCGCCGGCGCCGTCGGAAACACTGACGCCGGAGCCGCGCGCGCCAGCGGCGACGCCTAACGTCGCGGCGGAGCTGCGCGCGCGCCGGCTGATGATCCCTGTCGACGGCATCGCCGCCGATCGCTTGGTGGACACGTACGAGGCTCAGCGCGAGGGTGGCGCGCGGCGCCACTCGGCGATCGACATTGCGGCGCCGCGCGGCACGCCCGTGCTCGCGGCTGACGGTGGAAGCGTGCTGCGGATGGCCTTCAACTCGTTCGGTGGCCTGACGATCTACCAGGTAGACTCCGCCCGCCGCTTTGTCTATTACTACGCGCACCTCGATCGCTACGCCGCGAGCCTGCGCGATGGCAGCAGTGTATCGCGCGGCGACGTGATCGGCTACGTTGGCACGACAGGCAACGCGCCGCCTAACGCGCCGCATCTGCACTTTCAGGTGATGCTCTACCGCGACCGCTACTGGGAAGGAGAGAGTGTGAATCCATTCGGCACGTTCGAGTTTGCCGGCAAGCGAGGACGCTGATGCGCGGCAAGGATCGCGCGGCATTGCGCGCAGCCGCGCATCACCTGGACCCGATTGTGCATGTCGGCCAGGGAGGCATGACGCGCGCCGTCGTCGCTTCACTGGACGACGCGCTCCGCACGCATGAGTTAGTGAAGGTTCAACTGGGTAAGCGGTTGGATGTTTCCGGCACGGACGCTGCGAAGCATCTCGCGCACGCAACGGAGAGCGAAGTCATCCAGGTGATCGGACATACCTGCACCCTGTACCGCGCCAAGCCGGACGCGACGGGCACTCGTTAGGTAACGTACGATCAAAACAAGGAGCTCTGAGTAGCGAGCGCCGAGCCTCTAGAGTGTCAGGATTCGTAGGATCGCCCCAATGACCAATTTCTGTCATTCGGTGCGGCGGAACGAGCACTCGCCTCGGTTGAGCCTTTAAGAGCTCATACGGATTAGTCGGAAACACGGATAACTGCGGATTCTGTTGCTGTTAACTACAAGACGCGAATTGTGAACGGTGGAGTCGCAACGCCGAGCAAACTTGGAGCAATCCGGCAGTGTCCGTATTTCCGTGTGATTCGTGTGAGCTCTTTGAGAAATTCAGCTGCCGAGGCTGTCACAAGCAGGAGCGATGTAGCGTCCCCGACATGACCGGCGCACGATTTGCGACGCTGCGCGTGAAGCGGTTCCCTTTTACTTCACGGAGCATCGCATGCACGTCACCCGCCACGCGACGCCGCTGCCTAACGTCAGCACGTCGCAATCCCGCCGTATCGCAACAGCCTTCGCCGTCCTCATCTGCAGCGGCTGCGCCGATCGCATAACGCAGCCGGACCCGAGCATTCTCGGTGACCCAGTCCTTCTCGCCGTCTCACAAGATTCAACGCCGACCCAGCTTGCCGTCGCTCAAGCCGTTCCTGGATTCGGCGGCTACTTCATCGATGCGGCGGGCAGACCGACGGTGTACCTGCTCAACACGGCGCAGCGCCCCGCGGCCGAAGCGGCGCTGAACGCTTTTCTCGCTGAGCGCGGGTTCACTGCGGCAGATCTACAAGTGCGCCAAGGAACGCACCTCTATACCCAGCTCGATTCCTGGTATCGCGCGGTCAAGCCGAGTGCCTTCGGCGTGGCGGGCATCGTGATGGGCGACGTGGACGAAGGAGCGAACCGCCTGTACTTCGGCGTCAGCACTCCGCTCGCCGCGTTAGGCGTGAGTAACGTCCTGAGCGCCCTCGGAATTCCCAGCAGCGCGGTCACGGTGGAAGTGCGTGCACCCATCGCCAGGGTCTCGACGCTGCGCGAACGAGTGCGCCCGCTGCAAGGCGGTCTCCAGATCAACTTTTTTCCGACACCGCCAGGCGTGAGTCCGGTGACACTGGTTTGCACGTTAGGCTTCAACGTGGAGCGTTTCGGCGTGCTCGGCTTCATGACGAACTCGCATTGCTCCAACGTGGAGGGTGGCGAAGAGACGCCGACCGACTACTACCAGAACCGACAGGCCAACGGCGCTCCTGACTTCATCGGCACCGAGCTGGATGACCCACATTGGACGAGTCAGCTCAACCTCGACTGCCCGCCGCCGCTCGCGTGCCGCTGGTCCGATGCGGCGCTCGTGGCGTACGCGCCCGGAGCCCAGGTCGCGTTCGGTCGCATCGCGCAGCCGGATGAGATCACGACCGTGGTGACGGACACGCTGCACCCGATTGCGGGTCAGTTTCGCATCCGCGCTGAGCAAGCTGATCCGGT
>JBQTIF010000099.1:0-1556 GCA_052388395.1 Gemmatimonadaceae bacterium
CGCGCATCGGTCTGGTGCTCCGTCGGCGAGCCTGTCGTTATCGGTAGGCGATCAATGGGGTCCGAGTCGATTTTAAAGGTGGGCACCGACCGACGAGAGCCAACCGTTTCAATCGACTCTGACCCCATTGATCCGTTGCCCGCGAACGACAACGCCCCTCGCTGTGGAGGGGCGCTGTGAAGCGTTAGGCAGTCGTCCCGGGTTGCGCCGCGACCTGACGCGGCGGCCGAACGAAACGCTCGCCGAGCACCCGCAGTTTGGCGAGATCCTGCTCAGTTAGCTCATGATAGCGATCGGCGAAATAGCGCATCGTCTCCGCGAACCACTCTGTTTGGTGGTCGGGGTCCGCTCCTATCACGCCGCACTGTATGATCTGCTGATACAGCTCGTTGCGGGCTTCGTCGAACACCGGCGGCTGCGCTGCTGCTGCTTGTGGAAAAGAACGTCTTGGCTGTCGTTTGGCCATGCAAATGGTGTGGGTGAATGATACGAGCGCGCGTGGAATGTCGCTGGGCGCGCACCTTCTTTACGCAGCAGACGGTCGATTCGTTCCCGGGTCCTCCAGGGCGCTATGACCAGCCCGATCGCGCTCGCTGCCTGCTTCCGCGCCGCGCAAAAACTCTAGCATTTCGTTGCAAAGCGCCCTCGGCGCTTCTTCCGGAACCAGCCTGCCCGCCGCGCGGATTTCCAGCGCTCGCGCATTAGGTAGTTGTGACGCGTAGCGCTCGATCGTGGCAAACTCGCACCAGTGATCGAGCGTGCCGCGCAATACGAGCGTCGGCGTGCCAATCGCGCCGAGCTCGATGCCACTGGTGTCGTCATCGGTAAGTGACTGGGCCAGCGTCATGAGTTGCGCAGCGCCATCGCCGCCGACGTACGGCGCGAGATATCGCGCCGCGAGTCGCATCGGCATCATGTCAGGCATAGCCACCGACGAAAGCAGGAGTCGGCCAACCAACGGCTGTGCTGCGAACGTCCCAGCCGCCCCCCTCAGGGCAAGCTTTGCCGCTTCATTCTGGAGTTCCCGAACGTCCGCGCCTGGAACGTCCTCGATCCAATTGGGGCCGATCATTACAAGGGCGGCGACGCGGTCAGCGAGCTGCGAGGCAAGCCGAAGGGCGACGAGCGCACCGACGTCTACGCCAACAACGGCCGCGCGCGCTACGCGCAGGGCCGTCATCGCGTGCGCGACGTAATCAACCTGATCCGCGATTCCGTATGCTGCGTCAGGTGGACGATCGGATTCACCGTATCCAAGCAGATCCACGGCGAACGCGGAACAGCCGTTGACCGCCAGACGTGGACCCACGTGACGCCAGAGAAATGCACACGTGGCAAAGCCGTGGAGGAGGATGACCGGCTCGCCGCCGTAACCATAGCGTTCCACGTGGAGGGCGCCGGGACCAACCGGGACTCTGAGGAGATCAGCGTCGCTCACACCTAAAGATAGGTAATCGGTCAAAGGACAGAGCCAAAGCGGGCAGGGTTGAATTGGGGGAAAACTAGTGTTGGATTTTTTAAGACGAAGATAAAGCACAAGATTACCAACAGAATGT
>JBQTIF010000100.1:0-56949 GCA_052388395.1 Gemmatimonadaceae bacterium
AGCGACGCTGCTACGGCCTACGCGACGAGGACTACCTCCATCTCAAAATTCTTACCTGCACACTTCCACCCCTTCCGCGAAGCTGATTGAGCTCAAAAATCACCCACACAAAATCCCGAAGACCCTCAAATCGCTTCACCATTTTGTTGCATGCGTTCCAGAACCGATGCTTGGATTGACCCTTCTCATCGGTTCAATCAGGTCATCCGAATGATCCGTATGAGCTCTTGCCGATACTCGGCACAGGCGACGTTGGTCGGCGCATGACGCACGTTGCGTTCATACGCGCAATCAATGTGCGTGGTCATACAACGGTCGCGATGCGCGATCTCATGGATGCCTTCGTCGCCGCCGGTTGTACGAATGTTCGCAGCGTGATCCAAAGTGGCAACATTGTACTCACGCCGCCGATCGGGCCCAAGACTTTCGCGCTCGACAACGTTAGGCGCCGCGTGCAAAGTGAAATTGGCAGCGACCTCGTAATTGTTTTCAAGACAATCAAACAGCTCGAGCGTTTGGTGAAGGCTGATCCGTTTCGGGGCTACACAGGCAAGCGCGGCCTCAAACTGTACGTCGCGTTCCTTACCAAACGGCCTCGCGGCGATGTCGCGTTACCCGTGCGCTCGGCGAAGGAGCATCTTGAAGCCATCGCAATCGCTGGGCGCGATGTATTTATCGTTAGCGCACGTAAACCGAGCGGCTTCTACGGATTCCCGAATAATTTCATCGAAGCCGAGTTAGGCGTGCTCGCCACTACACGGAACTGGTCAACGATCACGAAGATTGTGTCGCTTGTCGGCGACGTGCAACCGGTCGCATAAGATGGATCCATTGAGCGACTCCAAGATCGTCGACTCATGGTATAAGAACGCCACGCCCTGGACATCCGCCGTTCGGGAGAATCGCATTGAGAGCCGCGTCAGCGTTTACGAATCAAGCGATCATCGACGCCGTGCTGCAGCGCAAGCCAACATCGGCCCTCGACATTGGCTGCGGCGAGGGTTGGCTTGCGCGAGTGCTCGCGGCTCGCGGCGTGCGCGTGTTGGGAGTGGACGTCGTTCCGGAGTTGATCGCTGCGGCGCAGCGCACCGGAGGTGGTGAGTTCAGGGTTGCGTCGTATGAAATGATTGCGGCTGGAGAGCTCGAAATACCAGTACTCGACGTCGCGATCGCGAACTTCTCTCTGATCGGCAACGAATCTGTCGGCAATCTGCTTCGCAGCCTGCCGCGCCTTCTCAAGACCGGCGGCGCCCTGATCGTCCAAACGCTGCATCCCGTGATCGCATGCGGTGACGCGCCCTACGTTGACGGCTGGCGCCATGGATCCTGGGCCGGCTTCAGCGATGAGTTTCGTGATCCGGCGCCGTGGTATTTCCGGACACTGGAGAGCTGGCAGCGTTTGCTCGTAACGAGTGGCATGCGCGTTGTCGCGCTGCGCGAGCCATTACATCCGCCGTCGCAAAAGCCGGCGTCAGTGATCTTCGTCGCCGAGGCTGGCTAGGCGCTGCGCGACTTACTATCGTTGCCGCGTCTGGCCGGCGCGCGCTCACGCGCGTCGTCGGAACCTCTTGGGAGATCGTCGGATGACTTTTAGTTTCGTTAGGCGCGCTGTTGTCGCGCTGGCGCTCATTGCTCCAACGCTTAGCGCCCAAACTGGCAGCATTCGCGGACGCGTCAACGACGCGTCGGCCGCGCGGGGCCTCGCCGACGTGCAGGTTCTTGTGAGCGGCACGCGCATCGGTGCGATCACAGGCGCGGACGGCGCGTATACCCTTGCGAACGTTCCGGCCGGCGCGCGCGAGGTCACGGCGCGTCGGCTTGGTTATCAACCGCTGACGAAGACGACCACAGTAGCTGCGGGCGGCGCCGTCACGGTCGACTTCGACTTGAACGTGAGTGCGCTCAACTTGAGCGAAGTAGTCGTCACAGGCAGCGGCACGCCAACCGAGAAGCGCAAGATCGGAACGAGTGTGGCCTCGGTCGATTCCACGATCATAAGTCGCGCGCAAGCGCTCACCGTTGATCAAGCGCTCCAAGGGAAAACAGCGGGCGCTCAGATCACGCAGAACTCCGGCGTCCCCGGAGGCGGCGGCGTGTCAGTTCGACTGCGTGGTGTGAATTCGTTCATCTCGGGATCCGACCCGCTGTACATCGTCGATGGCGTCATCGTCGACAACGGCTCAGCGCAGCTGGCCGACCTTGGCGGACGATCGAATCCGCAGAACCGTTTGGCCGATCTCAATCCCGCCGACGTCGAACGCATCGAGATCATTCGCGGGGCAGCGGCGGCCGCGCTGTACGGTTCCCGGGCGAATAACGGCGTGGTGCAGATATTCACCAAGCGCGGAAACATTGGACGTCCGCGCTTTACGTTAACGTCGCGTTTGTCGCTGAGCGAACTGCGCGAGCAGCAGCCATTCAACTTCTACCCATTCGATGCCGCCGGACTACCGCTGCAACGCTTCAACTATCAAAACGACATTTTTGATGCAGCGACCGGGAGCGAACACAACCTAACGATTGAGGGCGGTAACGATCAGACGCGGTACTACCTGAGCGGAAACTTTTCCGACGAAGATGGCATCATGCGCTCGACGTCGTCGCGACGCGCCGGCGGACGCGTGAACCTGCAGCAACAACTGACGCCGCGGCTCATCGGCAACGTCACGACAAACTACATCTCGACGCACAATCAGCTGCAAGCGTTCGGCGAGCAGAATGATTACGGCATCATGGGCTCGCTCTTCTTTGCTCCGACGCAGGTCGACTTCCGCCCGGTCAACGGCATCTATCCGTTACCACCGGCGTTAGGCACGAATCCGCTACTCGCGATCGATCGCATCCGCAACCCGCAGCAGATCGGTCGTTTTATCGGATCGACGAAACTCACGTGGACACCGCTGACGTCCGTTCTGTTCGACTATACGGTCGGCGTTGACCAGACAGACTTCGAGCAACGGCAGTTTATCCCGCGCAACGCAGTGCTCGGCACTGCGCCTCTTTCGACCGGTCGTTCGCAGTCGATCTTTCAGGCAACGCGCGTCATCAACCAGGACGCTGTGGCAAGCTATACGTGGACCGCGTTCAGCGCGTTCGAGCCTAAAACGACGGCCGGTGTGAACTACACGTCGCAGCTCGTGCGCACGACCAGCGCCGGCGCGACGGGCCTCGCGCCAGTTGGTGAGCTCGTTGGCGCCGGATCAGTACCGTTCGCAGGCCAAACCGAAGTCGAGCTGCGAACACTCGGCTTCTATGCGCAGCAGGAGGTGGCCTGGAACGACAAGCTTTTCTTGACAGGCGGTGTGCGTTTCGATGCGTCCTCGACGTTTGCTCCATCGGAGCGCTGGCAAGCGTTCCCGAAGTTCTCCCTTTCGTACGTCGCCGTTGATAACGCGTCAGGTCGCCTCAACAACCTGCGTTTCCGCGGCGCGTTAGGCTGGGCCGGAAGCCAACCCGGCATCGTCAACGCCTATTCGCAGTTCATCTCGTTCGCCAATTTGCCATTCGCCGGTCGGCCCGGCTTTGCCAACGACGTCACGTTCGGCAATCCGAGTCTGCGCAACGAACGCGCGCGCGAGTGGGAGATCGGCGGTGAGATCGGCGTTTGGGACGGTCGCATTGCCGCGGAAGCCACCTACTACGATCGACTTGTTTCCGACCTGCTCTTCTTCCGCCCATTGCCGACGAGCACTGGCTTCTCGCGTCAGTTCTCGCCGATCGGAACGATGTCGAACAAAGGTGTCGAGCTGATGCTGCGCACAACCAATGTCGACGCTAAAGACCTCACCTGGTCGACGACAGCTACATACACACACAACAAGAACCTTGTAGAGAGTCTCGATATCCAGGACTTCCAGTCGGCGGGGGGTTATCCGAACAGGATCCGTGCCGGTCTTCCCGCGGGCGTCTTTTACGGGTCGTACGCGGCGCGGCATTGCGTGACCGGCGCTCTGCTGGTCGACTCGTTAGGGCGCTACCGTCGGAGTAATCAGACCGTGGATATGGGTGCGACGCGGGCCGCGCGCCAGGCAATCAGCGGCGGCAGTTGTAACGACTCACTGAACGCAATCATCGGCGACCCGAATCCCAACTGGATGGGTTCCCTTCTCAATGAAGTCGTCATCGCGAACAAGCTGCGTTTGCGTTTGTTGCTCGATGGCGTCTTCGGCAACGACATCATGAACCTCTCCACGCGCGCACAGAACGCGGGCATCGCGAGCAATTCAAAGGAATACGAGCGCGAGCTGTTGCCGTATGGTGATCCGCGCAAACTTCCCCCGGGTTTCAACGCGCGTACGCAGGGGATCTTCGAGTACTGGATCGAAGACGGGACGTTCATCAAGCTGCGTGAGCTGGCGGCGAGCTACACACTCGATTGGGAGCCGATACGACGCGTATTTCGCGGCGGAGTCGACCTAACGCTCGCGGGCCGCCATTTGTGGGTCTGGACTGACTACAGCGGCTATGACCCCGAGATCAATCTGTTCGGGACAAACGCTGGTGGTCTTGGCTCCGTACAAACCACGGCGGCAGATCGAGGGTTCGACTTCGGCGGCTACCCCATTCCTCGCGTCTGGTCCATCAGCGCACGAATCACCTATTAACGTGCGGACACTCACAGCAATGCGATTCGTTAGGCAGTGCGCGCAGGCGGTGGCCGCGGCATCAATCGGGGCTTGCAGCCTCGACTTACAAAACCCGAACTCCCCCACCGAGGAGCAGGTCACCACCAGCGTACAAGGCGTGATTGCGTTGGCAACAGGACTGCAAGCGCGTTTCGCGACGTCGTACTTCAATTATGCGTACATGGCGGGGCTCGTGACCGACGAGTTCGCGTCGACGACCGCTGCGCTCATCTCCATCAGCGACGCCGAGCAAGGCGCTGTGCCGTCGGGGACTGGCATCGCGGAGAACGTCTTCAATTCGATCTACCGCACGGTGCGCACAGCGGATGATCTCCTCAGCGGCGCGGAGGCACTCGCGTCGCAGATTGACCCAGGAACACGCAGCGGCTTGCGTGCGTTAGCGTTCGCGCTCAAAGCCGAAACGTTAGGCGAAGCACTCCAGTCGTATCAACGGATTCCCATCAACACATTCGGTGAAACAGCACCAGTGTACGTCAGCCGCGCCGAGGCGCTGACGGTTGTGCGCGCGCTGCTCGATTCAGCCACAGCCACGATCGCTGCCACACCCCCGAGCTCGTTGTTCAACACGAGTATCCTCACGCCGGGTGTAAATCTGCCTAACGTGATTCACCTCTTCCGCGCCCGCTACGCGCGCTTCGCTCGTGACGATGCGGCGGCGCTCGCCGCAGCGAACCAGGTGGCTCGCTCAGGACCGACGGCACTTTCGGTACTCACGTTTCCCGCCCCCGCTGTCAATCCATTTGCGAACGTCACAGGCGGCACGAACGGTGTCGCACCGCGACGCCAATGGCGCACGTCGATGGCCACACAGGATCAGCGCTTCGCGTACTTCGTCACCCCATCTACAACCGCCACCGGACGCGTCGGTGCGCTGCTCGACCCGTGGAACCGCTACGCTATCCCGCAAGCGCCCCTCCCCGTGTACTTCCCGGACGAAGCGCTATTGATCAAAGCGGAAGCCTTGGCCAATCAGAATCAGCTGGCGGCGGCGCAGGCTGCCCTGGACTCTGTTCGCACCGATTGCACAGGTGGTCGTGGGATCGACGACCCGAAGGCTTGCCTTCCGCCGCTCACGGGACAACTCACGCAGGCACAACTGCTCACCGAGATCTACGTGCAACGCCGCTATGAATTGTTAGGCACGGGCTTGCGCTGGGAAGATGCGCGCCGTCGCAACGCAATCCGCGGTCCGGCAGCGGCACCTGCGGTTCCTCTCGATGGCCAGCGTTGCTGGTTGCCTTATGCCATCGGTGACCGGAACGCGAACCCTAACGCGACGTTCAGCGCGCTCCCCGATCCGGCGGAGCCGTCGACGTTCCCATCGGGGTGTGCCCTATGATGCGCGCAATGGGTAGCAGCCGGCGCAGCATGCGACTTACTCTGCTCGGCGCTCTCGCGTTCGTGTTGGCATGCGGCACCGAAGAAGCAGCCGGACCACTGCAACCAACCGGACCGACCGGGCGTGTACGTCTCGTGAACCTCATCACGGATGCTATGCGAGCCCGCGTCAACGCGACGCTGGAAGGTGTACCCTTCGCCGTCGACCTCCAGTACACGCAGAGCTCACCCGCGACGCTTCCTGCCCCGTCTACCGCGCCTTACGCCGCAGTGCTCGCCGGAGATCGTGCCTTTGTACTCAAGCGAACCGCCGACACAACGGTGACAGTTGCAACACTCAGCTTCAATGTCGCCGACGGGCAGGATCGCAGCGTGTACGCGATCGGCGGCGCCAACAACTCGGCGATCACTGGATTCGTCACCACAGACGACAATCCGGCGGCAGCAGCGAATCAAACGCGCGTCCGGGTCGTCAACCTGAGTCCGACGGCGGGCGCGTTGGATGTTTTTCTGACAGCGCCTAACGCGGATCTGGCGGCCGCCACGCCGACGCTCAGCAACTTTGCCTATCAAGGGGCGTCGACCTATCTGCTACTTACCCCAGGCGCGTATCAGTTCCGCGCAGTGCGCGCAGGGACGGCGCCAGCGGCGCGCGCGGCGAATGTCCTCATCAACCTGGCGAGCACGACCCTTGCCGGTCGAACTGGACGGACTTTCGTCACAGCGGACAACAGCACCGGCGGCACACCTTTGCGAGTGTTCGTGTTGAGCGATAGATAAGTTGTCACTCCTGCCCGGGCGAGCCGGTCACACATGAAGGCTCTGGGTCACATCCACGAACGCTTCGTCCATCAACGACGCGTCGACGTTCTCGCGAGCACGCTGTCCCGTCTCATGCCACGGAATGCGCGCGTATTGGATGTAGGCTGCGGCGATGGATTGCTGAGCAAACGGATTCTTGAAACGCGGAGTGACGTGTCGATCACCGGCGTCGACGTTCTCGTTCGTCGCGACACACATATTCCGGTTGCCGAATTCGATGGCGATCACCTGCCGTTCGACGACCAGTCCGTCGATGTTGTGCTCTTCGTGGACGTCCTGCATCACACGACAGATCCTACACGGCTGTTGCGCGAGGCGAAGCGGGTCGCGAGTGATAGTCTCATCATCAAGGACCACACAAAGGACGGGCTGCTCGCCGGACAGACGCTGGCGTTCATGGATTGGGTCGGCAACGCTCGGCACGGCGTCGCGCTTCCGTTCAACTACTGGCCCCAGCGGCGCTGGCGCAGCGCGTTCGACGAGCTAGCGTTGGAGATCGCCTACTGGACGCAGGACCTTCGGCTATACCCTTGGTCGCACACGTGGCTCTTCGACCGTTCGCTCCACTTCATCACACGCCTAACTATTCGTTCAGCGGCGGGCACGCCCGAGGCGTTAGCGCAGACGCTCCTGGCTCGCGAAGCGGCGGCGGAACGTCAGAATTCCCAGCGTTCTCGCCAGCACTCCAAAGGAGATGCTCTGAACGCCTAGCAGGACGAGCAAGCCACCGACGAGAATATAAATCCAGTGCGCATACACGCGTCCAGTCGTTAGGTACGAGTGGATCGCAGGTGCGTTGATTCCAATTCCGATCGCCAGTGCGAGCGCGCCCCACGCAAAAAGGTGCTGCGCCATCACTCGATCGACAAAATGGTGCAAGCGGCTCGTGTTTCTGAAGTCTTCATGAATCAGCGACACAGCCTGCTGCGCGAGAAGGCCGACCAGAACGAGGTTGAACGCGGCTGTGATCGCGACGGCCACCGCTGACAAGCGATAGAACATCCACTGCTCGATGCGGCGCTGCTGGATGTAGTGCACGAGTGGCTCGATCCCGTAGGCCACCGCAAAGACGAGCAACGCCGCAGCAATCGCGCCGAAAAAGCGAAGCGGCCGGTAACTGAACGCAGTGTCCGTAATGATCTGCAGGAAGCGCACGCCGTCGCGTACAACGCTCAGTTTGGATTCTCCGACGCGCTCGGAATAGCGCATCGGCACTTCGACGATGCTGAGCGCAGGATCGAATAGCGCGATGCTACTCATAGCCGGCGTGAAGTGCATGCCATCGGGAAGTGGATACAAACGTTCGAGAGCGCTGCGGCGCATAACGCGCATTCCGCTCGCGCTGTCTGTTACGCTCTGCGCCCCTGAGAGCTTGAGCAAGCCGGCATAGAGGCGATTGCCCAGCCGTCGAATGCCCGGCATTTCACTTTCGGGGCCGAGTCGCGCGCCGATCGCGATATTCGACTGGTGCTCATCGAGCGCGCGACAGAGTGGGCCAAAGAAGAGAGGATCGCAGGTGCCGTCGGCATCAAGAAACGCCAGCAGATCGCCCGTGGCGGTCGCGAAGCCGGTTTTGATCGCCGCGCCATAGCCGCGGTTCTTCTCATACGCGATCAACCTGATGTCCGCATAGCGTCCAGCAATTTCAGCGGTCCGGTCACTGGATCCGTCGCTAACGACGATGACGTCGACAGCCGAAAGCCCAGCTTCGGCGCAGATGCTCTCGCGCGCGGCAAGCGTGCGCTCGATGATCGCCGCGATCGCGTCCTCTTCGTTATACGCCGGAATGACAATAGAGAGCGTTGAGGCTCGCGCAGCGAGCGCGGTTCGCGTTAGGCGTTCAGCAGTCGCAGTCATTGTTTTCCGAGCTCGGCGTGAGAACTGTCGGTGATCGCGAGCAGCTTAGGGCCACCGCTATCGACGTGAACCTTCCATGGCGTTCGGTCGCGAAAGTGCTGCATCAGTCGTGCGTCCTTTTCCGGCGCGAGCGATCGCGCCCAGAGCACTTTTGTCTCGTTCAGATCCGCCGCGTTGTGCACCCATTCCTCGTGCGTGCTGTGTTTGCGTCCGTAGCTGACGAGGACGAGATGCTTGGTCCCCTTCGACTGCAGCGCGCGCGCGAGCGAGTCCCGCTGGAAAACCCAACTCGCGCGTCTCGTGGAGCGCTCTTGGCGCAAATACACAAGAGAAAAAAGCGCAGACGCAGCAGTAACGCCGAGGATCAGCAGAGTTATTAAAACGCCCGTTCTCCCCGGTGGCGGCTCCAGCGTGGAAATGCGTTCAGCACCTGCAGTGAGGAGGATCGCCCACGGGGCGATGACCGGAGCGATGTAATGCGGAAAGAACCAGGTAACGGCAAGCGCACCTGCTAACACGAGAACCGCGCCTGTTGCGGGCAAGACGAGTGATCGCCCCAGGCGAGACGTTGCTGCTGCGACCAGAAGAATCAGCGTTAGGCCCGGCGCGAGCAGTCGCTTGATCTCGGCGGATCGCTCGAGCTCGGTTCGAACTATAGCGCGGAGCGACTGTCTCTTTTCGGCCCGTGCTTCGTGCTGGCGGTCATAAAACCGGCGCATCTCATCGTTCGCGTACCGCGTCTCGGGTGGCTTGCGGCCCGAGAACAGCAAGACAGGGATGTTGCTGTACTGTCTTTCATACTCCGCATACGGGAGTCGAAAGGCGTTCCCAGTCACGCGGTAGTTGTACATGAGCGAGAAGGAGCCTAGGACGGCCAGAACGACGGCGAACGGTGCAACGACATGGCGCAACCTCCACGCCAGGGTGGTGTTCGCGTTTCTAGCGAGCCAGGCAGCAGCGACTGCAAGCGCGGGTAGCGCGGCTAGTGCCCCCTCGAACGGTCGACTCAGGACGAGGATCGCGAGGCCTAACGCGAATAACACCGCGCCGGACGTTGTCGGCGCCCATGTGATGCGGCGGATCGCACCGTAGACAAGTGCGGCACCGGTGGCGGCGACCATGCCCCCCCAGTAAGTGGACATCCAATAGCCGTGTTGGCTTCCACCGCCAACAAGCATGGCGATAGTCAGCACGGTCCCCCACACCGCCCATCGCGCCGGGAACCACCCGAGGAGCATCCAAGCGAGGGCTGCGCAAAAGATCGCAGTGCTGAGCCACACGCCCACGATCGGCTGTCCCGTGAGCACTTGGCCAACCGCCAGCATCACCCCCTGCGCCGGGGGATACTTCGAGGCGTATGACGGATGCAGCAACACGTGAAAGGTATCGAAGTGTTCGGGAAAGGGAGGCGTCGGATTCGTTAGGCGTCCCTTGGCGAAGGTGTCCCCAGCCAGCACGAAGCTCGCTTCATCATGCACGACGGGGAGCGCCGGCCAGCCGCGACTCCATGTGACGGCGGCAGCGACCGCAAAGCCTAGCACGGCCATCGTGCCAAGCAGCCCCATCCGTGACGTTAGGTCCCGACGCAGCGATGTGTCCAAGCCGGACAGCCGCTTCGCATCGCCGCCGAGCTCGTGCGTATCCAGCTCATCTGATTTGTTAGGCATCCCAGTAGCCAAAGTGTCACCGTGTGGCGACCGAGACAAGCGAAGCGCTAGGACGGCATTCTACTGTTGGGCTGGGCTGATCGGCGGTGTGCGAGCTCACACTTGATGGTGCGACTCCCGCGGCCCGAGGCTACACCTCCGCCTAACGGAAACCGTGGAACTTGGCGCCGGTTGCTGACGCCTGACGCGGAGCCGGCGGCGTCCAGCGGCCAGATTCGACGTCGAACCAGCGGCGCGCGAGGCGCTGGGAGTAGGCGTTGAGGATTTCTTCCCCCTGCGGTCGCGACCGAAGCTCCTCGGTGAGGAGGCGCGGGTAAGCTCCCGTGGCGATTCGAACGAGCTTGACGAGTCCACGATAGGCTTCATGCATGTCCTGCGCGACGAACGTGACACGCTGGTCCGCGTAGGTGATTCCCGGGACGCTATCGAGAAGTGCAATGTCAGCGGGAGGGACAGCGTGCAACGACGTGGTAATCGGTGTGGTGACGCGCATTGCCTTCGCTCCACCGCCGCGCAGCTTGCGCATCGCGCGTTCCGCTGCTTGGCGCAAATCGGCTCGTGCTTCGGCGACCGGACGCGGCTCGGCGCTATCCGCCGCGGTTGCGCGCTTTACGGTCACATATTCGATCCAGGGCATCGACTCGAGGTCGCGCGCGAGGCGGTCGTCACCTGATGCGAAGATGACGGGGATTCCCTGACGCCCCCAGGATAAGCCGACGAGCTCAGTCTCTGTAATGGACTTGTTATTGATGATGAAGCCGATGCCTAACGTGTACGTGTGCGAGGCGAAGCCACCGCTCCCGGTCTTTGCGTGCATGCCAACCACTGCTACAGCGTCGTACGCACCCGGCGCCACCAGATCGAAGTACGAATCGAAGGCGGAGTCGCGCAGCACCTGCTGCGCTCGGGAATCGAGTAAGTCGCGACGCACGTCGGGCGCCGGGTTGCCGCTACCATGGCCATCGACAACATGGACCTCGGTAGCACCGCCCGCGTACAGCCCTTCGATAACGGCATTGATGTCCGCGACGAGCAGCTCCTGGCCCTGTGCGTACTCTGGCATACCAAAGGAGAAGGTTCGCGGATTGCTCTGACCGGACAGACCTTCCATGTCGTGCAGCACCAGAATACGAAACCCGTTGCTGCTGTCCGGACGTACATCCTCCAGCGCCCACGGTTCGCTCGACGCGGCACGCTGTGGCTGCTCTGGCGCGCACGCAGTGAGGAGGCCGAACAGGGCCACCGAGGAAGCGGGTATGATTGACCGTCTCATGTGCGGGGTGAGCGGGGTCGCGCACGGGGTCGGATCTTGAAATACGTGTCCTAAACTGCGCACTAGCGGACCAAATTCACGCTGCGTGAAAATGGTCCGCTAGTGCGCTCGTTAGGACAACTATTTCAAGATCCGACCCCGTGCGTGCGCGTTGTTTAGGACCAATATTTCAAGATCCGACCCCGTACAAGGCGATGCGCAGCGGCTCCGGTCGCGCGAGAGCATCTTCGATCGTCGCGCGCACTCGTGTGAGCTGGACGGGCGCGAAGCGGTCAAGCTTGCAATACCCTATCGTTCTACCGCGAGCCAACACGTGCCACGCACCCTGCGCGAGCCCCTCAACGGTGTAGCGCGCGACGGCTTGACCGCGCGTGATGTCTTCGGCGAGGCGCGCGACACCCACACTGCGGTTTCGCATCACCGCGATCTCAGCCACAGCCGTGCGATCGCTGGTTAGGCGCCACGCTGGCGCGCCACCGGCTGCGACATCATCGGCGAACAGCGTGTTCAAACGCGCGCGCATCGCCGCCAAGCGGCTCACGTCCGTTTCGTGCAGCAACCCGTCAGGTGTGGGCGGCACGTTCAAGAGGAGCTTCGAATTACGTCCGACCGATGTGAAATAGAGCTCGACGAGATCGTCGACGCTCTTCACACGCGCGTCTTCGGCTGGGTGGTAGAACCATCCCGGACGGATTGAAACGTCGGTCTCTCCCGGACGCCAGACCGTGCCATTGGCGTCGCCATTTTGCAGCGATCGCGTGACCTCGTCCCCGGTCTGCCCCGGATACCTAACGATAGTTGGGTCGACAGTCGACCAGTTGGTTGTGCCAGCAACGCCGCGTTCGTTACCGATCCAGCGAACGTCTGGACCAGCGTCGGAAAACATCACCGCGTTCGGCTGCAGCCGGCGTACCAACCCCCACACACGCGGCCAGTCGTACTCCTGCCGCTTCCCGTTAGGCCCTTCGCCATTAGCGCCGTCGAACCAGACTTCCTGAAGTGCGCCGTAGTTCGTAAGCAACTCCGTCAGCTGCTCCGCGTAGAGGTCGTTGTAGCGTGGCGAGTCGCCATACGATGGCTCGTGGCGATCCCACGGGGACAAATACAGACCCGCTTCGAGCCCTTCGGCGCGACACGCGTCGACAAATTCGCGCACTAAGTCGCCGCTCCCGCCACGCCATGGACTCGCCACAACCGAGTGCCGCGTCGTACGGCTTGGCCAGAGACAGAAGCCATCGTGATGCTTTGCCGTTAGGATCATGGCGCGGAAGCCACCGGCGCGGGCGGCACGCGCCCACTGCCGAGTGTCGAGCTTCGTCGGCGCGAAAATGCTCGGACTCTCACTACCATCGCCCCATTCACGGTCTGTGAAGGTGTTGACGCCAAAGTGAATGAAGAGCGCCAGCTCGTCGCGCTGCCATTCGAGCTGCGACGTTGTAGGCACAGGACGAGTCGCCTGTCCATACGGCCATCGCGACACCGCAATTGCGCTGGCGGCAGCGCGCAAAAAGTCGCGACGCGACAGCACACCGCGCTCGCGCATCACCTAACGAGGACCTCCGCGCGGAGACGGATGTCTTTGGACGACGCCCCGACGAGGACGCGAAACACTCCCGGTTCGACGACCCAACGCATGTCGGCATCGAGCATGCGTAGATGCTCCGGCGTCAGCGTGAAGGTGACGCGTTGCTCCTCCCCCGGTGCAAGATGTACGCGGGTGAACCCCTTGAGCTCCATCACAGGCCGTGAGACTGACGCCAAGACGTCGCGAACGTATAGTTGCACGACTTCATCGCCCGCACGACTTCCGACGTTCTTCACGGTGCACTGAACGGTAATGTTGGCGTCAGCGCTTACTTCGTTAGGTTGGATTCTGAGACCCGAGTATTCGAAGGCTGTTAAGCTCAGTCCGAAACCGAAGGGGAAGAGCGGCTGGCCCGTGAGATCGAGGTAGTCATCGCCGCGTCCGGTCGGCTTGTGATTGTATATCAGCGGCAGTTGACCCTCGGACATTGGGAACGTGATTGGCAGACGCCCCGCGGGATTGTACTCACCAAAGAGGACATCGGCCACGGCGTGGCCACCTTCTTCACCAGGATACCAGGCGTGCACGATCGCGTCGGCGTGCTCGAGCCATGGCATCGTGATCGCGCTCCCACCAATCAATACGACAATGACCGGTTTCTCGGTCGCCGCGATCGCGGTGATGAGCTCTGCTTGATGTCCCGGGAGACCGAGGAATGCTCGGTCACGGAATTCTCCTTCTTCGATTCCGGCGACGATGATGGCCGCATCACTGACGCGCGTCAAGGCGACGGCGCTATCGATCTCTGCGCGCCACTCCTGCCTAACGCCGCTATCCCATACCAGCTTGAGGCGAGCATTGCCGGTGCTCTCGAAGTATTCCAGTACGAACGCTTGCCGCTCACCAGCGGCTAGCGACACGTCCGCGAACCGCGCGCCGTACGATCGTTTTATCCAGTTATCGATGATCAGCTTCCCGCCTAACCAGAGTCGATAGCCGTCGTTCCCTTCGATGCCTATCCGCTGCACGCCTTCGGGCGGGACTGTCAGTGTGCCGCTCCAGCGCGCCGAGTACCAGTCAAATGGAATGCCCTGCGCCGGCGAATTGAGCGTCCAGCGAAAATCGATGCGCGGATCGGTGCGCACGATGCGCGGTGTGCCGGCGAGCCGGTTGTTGTCGAAGTACTCACCGCGCACGCCGGGCCTAGTCACCCCCTCGGTAGCTGTGCTGAGATAGCGTGAATCTATGACGACATACTGGTGGCCTTCGCGAGGCGGACCTGGTGCATAACGAATCTGTGTTGCTGAATCGAGCCCGGCTCGCAGACCAGCCAGAATAGAGATCGACCGAATCCCAGCGCCGCTGTACCCGCCGAGTCGCGCCTCCTGCGCATCGCGACCGATTACTGCGAGGGACTGGAACTCGCGAGGTAAGGGAAGTGTGCTGCGTTCATTCTTGAGGAGGACGATCGCTGCGCGCGCGGCCTCGCGCGCCAGCCTGCGATGCGTCTCGTGTCCGTTCCAATACGCGGCAGAATCCGCATCGACGAACGGACGCTCAAAGAGGCCTAACTCGAACTTCGCTCGCAGCACGCGCGCAAGCGCGTTGTCGATGACCGAGTCGGCGACAAGTCCTTGTTGGAACGCGCGCAGATACGGTCGGTGCTGGTCGAAAGATGATTGAAAGACAACGTCGAGCCCCGCCTCAAAGGCGTGCTTAGCCGCGAGCGGCGTATTCGCCTCGGTGTGATGCAGAACGGTCGCGCCTCCAGTCGCTGCCGCATCGGAGATGACGAAGCCGGTAAAGCCCCATTCGCGCTTGAGCTTCTCGGTCAGCAGCGGCCGATTCTGCGTCGCTGGCAACCCATCGACGGAATTGTACGCCGTCATGACTGACCGTGCGCCCGTTTGAACAGCGCTGCGGAACGGAGGAAAGTGAATCTCATCCAGCAACCGCGCGCTCAAGTCGATTGGGTAGCTGTCGCGACCACCGTCGCCGACATTGGCGACGAAGTGCTTCGGCGTTGTCACGATGCCGGCCGTCTCGAACGCGCGCACGAAGGAGCGCCCCATTACCGAAGTGAGATGGGGATCTTCACCGTACGTCTCCTCAACTCGACCCCAGCGCACGTCATTGGCGATGTTCACGACCGGCGAGAGAACCTGCCTAACGCCTCGGCTGCGTGTTTCGTGAGCGACTGCGGTCGCCACGCGCGACACCAGCGCGCTGTCCCACGTCGCGGCGAGAGCGATCGCTTGCGGGAATACAGTCGCGCCGTCGCGCACGAGGCCGTGCAGTGCCTCGTCGAACGGGATGATCGGGATACCGAGCCGAGTGCGTTCGACGAAGAACTGCTGGATCGCATTGATCCGTTCGGCGTGCGCTCGCGCTGCGTCGCTACCAGTGACGCCGGGCGCGGCGGCGATCTGCAGGCCGAAGATTCCGCGCGAGTAGTCGTTCGCGGGATCGTCCAGGTCGCCCGGAATCATGAAGAGCTGCCAGAACTTCTCCTCGAGCGTCATGCGACCAATGAGATCGCGAACCCGGTCATTCGTGGCGAGGCGGGCGTTCTGGTAAAGGGGGGCCGGTGATGTTTGCCCAGCGGCACGGTGCGCCGCCAGCGCAATCATCAAGAGAACAACGGCCCGCTTGGGGGGGGGGGGGTGGCGCTGACGCATGGCAATCCAAACATATGGCCCGGGTCGCTGCGTCCGCGAGAGCGCGCGTTAGGTGGATCAGCGGACTTAGCCCGCCCGCCGGATCTCAAAACAGCAACGCGGCCGCTCCCCGCGGTCGCAGCGCTGGCGCACGTCGGCCGCGAGCAAATCGCCGAGGAAGACCGCCATCGTTTGGCACACTTCGGGACGGCCATGAATCGCTTCGGCCAATAAACAGCCACTGCTTTTGATCGTCAGCGACCGGCCCCGAGTTCCAACTTCGTTAGGGGAGCCCAGGTCAAGCAGCAGGGCGGACGCGGCGAGGGCGCGTTCACGCAGCGTTCCCTGCAGCGGCGACAACGGGGCGGCGAGACCGTGGCCGACCTCGCGCATGATGCTGCCGAACTGCCGCTCGGGCAATCGCTCAGACAGGACACGCGTTAGGTGCGAGGCAAAAGGAACATAGGCGCGCGATAGAGTGGACTCGACATCGGGTGCGACTTCGTAGACGCTCGCCGGACGCGTCGTCCCGCGTACGCTGTTCACCCGGATCACGCCATCACGCGCGAGGATGAGCACGTGCTGCCGAACCGCGTGGTACGTCAGACCAAGCTCCTCGGCGATCTCACGCGCCGTGAGGGGCGTTCGTCTGATGAGATCGACGATTCGTCCTCGCGTGCCCGTAAGCGATCTCGTGCGTTTTGGTCGCTGTGCCATGCGCGGATCAGATATTGCGGTAATTGCTTACATATCTCAACAATACCACACGCGGCCTCGGCCGCCTCATAAGAAAGGAGCGTGCGCTTATGCCGCGCAACATCCATGCGCTCGGCGTTGTGGTAGTCGCAGCAGTGGTAACTAGCTCATGCAGCGACCCGCGGCCCACCGCGCCTCAGGTGAGCGATAGCGCGCTCACGGCGGAAAGTCCCGAAGATGGCAACCTCGGACGTATGATCTTTCGCTTCGATACGTTTGGCGATGAGACGTTCTGGACCGATACGCTACGCATGCATGAGGTTATCCGCACAGGGGTGAGCCCAGCGACAGCGCTCGCCGTTGGACTCAAGGTCGACGCTAACGCGCTACCAGCTTCGCTCAAGGATGCACTCGCTGCCGGTAAAGTGGATCTGAACGATCCCGCCGTCACCGTCGCATTGTTAAAGCTCAACGCAGTCGTCGGCGTATCCGGCGAGGTCGATCGCAACAACGTGCTTCAGCGTGTGGGGATAACGTGCGCACTCTGTCACTCGACAGTGGACAATTCCTTCACGGCTGGCATTGGCGCGCGTTTGGATGGTTGGCCGAACCGCGACCTCAATGTCGGCGCGATCGTCGCGCTGTCACCCGCGTTGACGCCGGCGCAGAAAGCCGTTTACAACTCGTGGGGACCAGGGATGTACGATCCGCGCTTCAACATCGATGGCAAGAATATCCCCGTTGTCATTCCGTCGGCATTCGGCCTGCGCAATGTCGCGCGAGAGATCTATACGGGTGACGGCCCTGTGTCGTACTGGAACGCGTACGTCGCGATCACACAGATGCATGGGCATGGGCGTTTCGTCGATCCGCGGATTGGCGTGTCGGTGAACAACCCACCGGACCTCGTGTCGTCGAAGCTACCGCCGCTGCGAGCCTATCAGCTTAGCCTAACGGCGCCGCGACCGAAGCCGGGGACCTTCAATCCAGCGGCCGCTGAGCGTGGTCGTGTCGTCTTCCAAGGTGTTGGCAAGTGCTCCACGTGCCACATTGGACCGACCTTCACGGACGTCAACCTTGGCCGGCTGCACACGGCGGCGCAGGCTGGACAGAGCCCAGCGTATGCGGTGCGTAGCGCGACGAAGCTCTATCGTACGACGCCGTTGCGCGGACTCTGGAATCCGCCGCAGCTGGATGGGCCGTATTTCCACGACGGCAAAGCGCCTACGCTGTTGGCGGTTGTCGACCACTACATCAAACATCTTCGCCTAACGCTCTCGGCGCAGCAGAGGACGGATCTTGCGGAGTACCTGAAAACGCTATAATGGCCTATGGTTCCCGCGGCCGGTGCTGCAGCGAGGTCGACTTTCCGCCTCGAAGCTTAGAGTCTGCAGTCTTGCGTGTACAGCTCTCAGTTAGTAGCAACTGAACGCAATTTGACGCGCGTCTAAGCTACTAACTGAGAGCTTTTATCTGAGGACTGCGCACTGCGAGCTTCGGGAAGGAGCTCCGCGGTCTCAAGGGCCGCCCATGCGCAGCTAGACCTCTGCCAGGCGCACGGGATACAGCGGGAACGCGTCGGTTAGTTCGCGTACCCGGGACCGAACCTCGGCGAGCGCTGCAGCTTCGTTAGGCGACTGTAGGACCGTGTCGATCAGCTCAGCGGTCCGCTCCATCTCCGGACCGCGCATGCGGCGCGTCGTAACCGCTGCCGTGCCGATGCGAATGCCGCTCGTGACAAAGGGTGACTGCGTCTCGCGCGGGACCGTGTTCTTGTTGACTGTAATCCCTGCACGATCCAGCGCCTGCTCGGCCACTTTCCCCGTTAGGCCCTTGTTCCGCAGGTCGACAAGCATCAAGTGGTTGTCGGTGCCGCCGGAGACGAGTTGGAACCCTCGCTTCGTGAGCGCAGACGCGAGCGTATTGGCGTTCTCCACCACAGCGCGGCAATACCCTGCGAACGACGGCGACATCGCCTCTTTCAGCGCCACGGCCTTCGCGGCGATCACATGTTCCAGCGGGCCGCCTTGTAGCCCTGGAAAGACGGCCTTGTCGACTATCCTCGCATGCTTGGCTTTGCAGAGGATCATCCCTCCACGCGGGCCGCGCAGTGTTTTGTGCGTCGTCGTCGTGACGAAATCGGCGTGCGGGACGGGCGACGGATGCTGACCAGTCGCGATGAGACCCGCAATGTGGGCCATGTCGACCATCAGGTACGCACCGACCTCCTTCGCAATCTCGGCGAACTTCGCGAAATCGATGATGCGAGGATACGCGCTCGCGCCGGCGATGATCAACTTGGGCCGCTCGCGTAGCGCGACTTCCCGCAACTGGTCGTGATCGATGAAGCCGCTGTCGTTCAGGCCATAGTGAACGGCGCGATAGAGTATTCCGGAAAAATTGACGGGCGAGCCATGCGTTAGGTGCCCGCCCTGAGAAAGATCTTGTCCGAGCAGTGTGTCGCCCGGTTTGAGCACGGCGAAACAGACGGCGGCGTTGGCCTGCGCGCCCGAGTGCGGTTGTACGTTCGCGTGATCTGCGCCGAACAGCGCTTTCGCTCGATCAATCGCGATCTGCTCGATCTGATCAACAATCTCGCAACCACCGTAGTAGCGCTTTCCCGGCAACCCTTCCGCGTACTTGTTTGTGAGCGGGCTCCCCATCGCTTCCAGGACCGCCGGCGAGACGAAGTTCTCGCTCGCAATGAGCTCGAGGCCATCCGATTGGCGCTCGATCTCGCGCGCGATGAGGGCCGCGATATCCGGATCGGTCTCGGACAGCGCGCGCCCTGGCGGGCTGCGGTCCCAGAGATGCCAGGCGTTCACTCGTTACTCCTCCGGTGGATCGATCTTGGCGACGCGTGGCGTATGACGGCCGTCCTCGAACGGCGTGTCGAGCCAGGCGTCGAGCATGGCCCGCGCTTCGTCGTGCGAGACGCAGCGCGATGGAATAACCAGAATATTGGCGTCGTTATGTGCGCTGGCGAGGGCTGCGATCTCACGATTCCACACCAGTGCAGCTCGCACATGCGGATGCCGGTTGGCGGCCATCGCCATCCCCTGGCCGGAGCCGCATAGCAGCACACCACGCCGGACGATTCCGCTGGACACGTCGCGGGCGATAGGGTGCGCGAAATCGGGATAGTCAGTCGGGTTGAGCGAATTCGTGCCGAGGTCCTGCACGTCAAAGCCGCGGGCCACGAGGTGCTCGGCGAGGACGGTTTTCATTTCATAGCCCGCATGGTCGGCGGCAATGGGAATACGTTCCTTCATGCGACAATCACCCCTTGTTAGGCCATTGTGGTCGCGTGCGCACGAGACCGCGGACTTCGGAGATGCGCCGTTCGGCCAAACGCTCCGCGGCTTCAAACGCGGGGAGCCCCTGATCGCGCGCGATGGCGAACATGCCTAACGTTGTGTGGTAGATTTCGTCGGCCTTGCGCAGCGCCCGCTCTCGCGTCCAGCCAGCTATCTCGCTGTACACATTGATGACGCCACCGGCATTGGCGACGAAGTCGGGGGCGTAGAGGATGCCGCGCCGTTGGAGCTCGTCCCCGTGCCGTTCTTCGAGCAGTTGGTTGTTGGCGGCGCCGCAGACGATTTCGACCCTGAGTTTGGGGATCGTTTCGTCATTCAGGATGCCGCCTAACGCGCACGGTGCGAAGATGTCGGCCTTGACGCTGTAGATCTCGTCCGGGGCAACAGCCCAGGACCCGAACTCCTCGACGCAGCGTTTCACGCGCGCTGGGTCTATATCGGTGATGAAGGTGCGTGCGCCGGCGGCGTGCAGCTCATGGCAGAGGAAATATCCGACGTTCCCTGCCCCCTGCACGGCGACAATCTTGCCGGCGAGCGACTCTGCACTCCAGCGGTGTTTGGCGCAGGCCTGAATGGCACGAAAGACGCCGCGGGCTGTTACCGGTGACGGGTCGCCGGATCGATTCGCGAGCCCGGCCACAAAGTCAGTCTCCATGTGGACAAAATCCATGTCCGCCGTCCCCGTGCCCACGTCCTCGGCGGTAACATAGCGGCCACCTAACGAATCGACGAAGCGGCCATGCGCGCGAAAGAGCATTTCCCGGTTGACGGTCCGGTTGTCGCCGATGATGACGGCTTTGCCGCCGCCGAGGTTGAGCCCTGCGACGGCGTTTTTATACGTCATGCCTCGCGCCAGACGCAGCGCATCAACGATCGCCTCGTCATCGGACGCGTACTGCCAGAAGCGAGTACCGCCTAACGCGGGGCCCAGTGTCGTGTCGTGCACGCAGATGATGCCACGATAGCCGGTCGCCTTGTCGAAGCACATGACGAGCTGTTCGTGCCCGAACTCCGCCATCTGATCGAAGAGCTTCAACCTAGTGGATAGTGGATAGTGGACAATGGATAGAACTCTCGCAGCTGCTCCCTACGATCTCGCGTATAGCTCTCGGGCGATGACCACGCGCTGTATCTCCGATGTGCCTTCGTAGATCTCGGTCACCTTTGCGTCGCGAAACAGGCGTTCGACCGGGTATTCCTTCACATATCCATACCCGCCAAAGATCTGAATCGCTTGCGTCGTCACCCACATCGCCGTTTCGCTCGCCAAGAGTTTGCTCATCGAGCTGAATTGGGTGACACTCTCGCCGCGATCTTTTGCGGCGGCCGCGGCGTACAGCAACGCGCGCGTAGCAGTCACTCGCGTCGCCATATCGGCGAGCTTGAATTGAATCGCCTGGAACTCTTTAATCGGTTTGCCGAACTGTTTCCGCTGCGCAGCATATGCCGTGGCGTGTTCCAGCGCGGCGCGAGCGATCCCGAGCGCCTGCGCCGCGACCCCCAAGCGGCCATGTTCCAGCGACTGCATGGAGTACACAAACCCCATCCCCGCTTCGCCCAGGAGATTCGCGTTAGGCACCCGCAGGTTATCGAAGACGAGCTGCACGGTCGGCGAGGCGCGCAGTCCCATCTTGTCTTCTTTCTTCCCAATGGCGAAGCCGGGAAGATCCGGCGTGACGATAAACGCGCTGATCCCGCGTGGGCCCTTGCGATCCTGTGGTGTGTCTGTGCGCGCCATGCAGATGATCACGCCCGCATGCGGCGCGCTCGACACCCAAGCCTTTGTGCCGTTCAAAAGCCAGCTATCGCCGTCGCGCACAGCCTGACAACGCAAGCTTGTCGCGTCAGACCCGGCCTCGGGTTCAGATAGCGCGAAGGCGCCTAACAATTCACCACGGGCGAGCTTACGTAGCCAGCGATCCTTTTGCTCCTGTGAGCCGTAGCGCTGAAGCATCTGCGTCGGCAGCGAATTGTGCACGCTCATCATGACCGCGACGGACGCATCTGCGGCCGCGATCTCCTCCAACGCGACGAGGTAGGAGCAGGTGTCGAGGTTCAGACCGTCGTACTCCTCCGGCACGAGCATACCGAGGAAACCGAGATCGCCGAGCTTCTTGACGATGGCCGGCTCGAAGTACGCATCACGGTCCCATGCGGCCGCGTACGGCCGAATCTCATCATCCGCAAAACGCCTGGCTGTCCGTTGAATCTCGCGCTGCTCTTCGGTCAGGGGGATCAAGGCCCACATGGAATCGTTAGGTCCGCGCCTGGTAGTTGTAGAAGCCCCTGCCGCTTTTCTTCCCTAACCAACCGGCGGCGACGTACTTCCGCAGCAACGGACACGCTCGATACTTCGGATCGCCAAGCCCTTTGTGCATGACATCGAGGATCGCGACGCACGTGTCGAGGCCGATGAAATCGGCGAGGGCGAGAGGTCCCATCGGATGATTCATGCCGAGCTGCATCACGGTGTCGATTGACTCGACAGATCCGACGCCTTCCATCAAGCAATACACCGCCTCGTTGATCATCGGCATCAGGATCCGATTGGCCACGAAGCCGGGATAGTCGTTCACCTCGACTGGCGTTTTGCCTAACTGTTTAGTCAGCTCGAGGATCTTCGCTGTCGTCGCGTCGTTGGTGGCGAGCCCACGGATCACTTCCACGAGCTGCATCACAGGAACCGGATTCATGAAGTGCATCCCAATCACCAGCTCGGGGCGCTTTGTCTTGGCCGCGATCTCCGTAATCGAGATTGAGCTGGTGTTGGACGCTAGGATTGTGCTTGGCGGCGTTAGGCGATCGAGGGTGCCAAAAATCTCGAACTTGAGCGGCGCGCGCTCTGTCGCCGCCTCGATGACGACGGTTGCTTCGGCAGAAGCCGCGAGGTCCGTGCTGTCCGCGATGCGGCCGAGTGTGGCCTCCTTCGCGGCAGCATCAATCGTCCCCTTTTTGATCTGGCGATCGAGGTTCGCGGCAATTGTCCAGCGGCCGCGTTGCAGCGCGTCAGCCGCGACGTCGATCATCGTCACTGGATAGCCAGCTTGGGCGAACACATGGGCGATTCCGTTCCCCATCTGTCCGGCCCCGATCACCGCGATGCGGTCAATCACGCCATTGCGCGTCGCAGGAATCACACTGAAGTGATGCTCATGGCGACCGCGTCGCCCCCGCCGAGGCAGAGGGTCGCGAGGCCGCGCTCCACGTCGCGGGCCGCCATCGCGTACAGCAGTGTCGTCAGCACACGGGCGCCGCTCGCTCCGATCGGATGGCCGAGCGCGATTGCCCCGCCGTTGACGTTCACGCGTTCCCAATCCCAGCCTAACGCGTCGCCGTCGGCGAGCGCTTGCGACGCAAACGCCTCATTGGCCTCGATGAGGCCATAGTCGGCAATCGACGTTCCTTCCTTCTTCATCAGGTTGCGAACCGCCGTCACGGGAGCAAAGAAGAGATCTTCGGGCTGTGTCGCGCCGGTCGCGTAGGCATTGATGTGTGCCAGCACCTTGAGACCGTGTGCCTTGGCGTAGGCCTCCGACGTCACCACGAGCGCCGCGGCACCATCATTCAGCGTCGACGCGTTTCCCGCCGTCACCGTTCGGTCATTGGGGGCGGCCGTCTTACCGGGAAACGCAGGCCGGAGCTTACCTAACGTGTCGATCGTGGTGTCGCCGCGCGGGCCCTCGTCCGTCTCGATCACAGACGGGCCTTTCTGGCCGGCGATTTTCACTGGCGTGATCTCGGACTTGAAGCGTCCAGCCTCGATCGCAGCGACCGCCTTGCGGTGCGAATCGACGGCGAACTCATCCTGCCGCTGACGCTCGATCCCGGCTTTCGCCGCCGTGTACTCCGCGTGACTCCCCATGTGCACATCGCAGAAGGAGCACCAGAGCCCGTCGCGAATCATTCCGTCGACGAGCGTCTGGTCGCCGAGCTTCACGCCGCCACGCATTCCATAGATGTAGTGCGGCGCGTTCGACATCGACTCCATGCCGCCGGCGACGGCAACCTGCAGGTCGCCTGCCCGGATCGCCTGTGCCGCCAACATCACTGATTTCAGTCCCGACCCACAGACCTTATTGATCGTGACGGCTGACACCGTGGCCGGAATGCCGCTCTTGATCAGTGCCTGACGAGCAGGGGCCTGCCCAACGCCCCCCTGAAGCACGTTCCCGAGAACGACTTCTTGTATTTCCTTCCCGGGAATAGCGCTGCGCTCGAGCGCAGCGCGGATTGCCGTCGCGCCAAGCTCGGGAGCGGTCAGCGGCGCCAGCCCGCCAAGGTAGCGGCCAATCGGCGTGCGAGCGGCGGCGACAATGACAGCAGTACGATCAGAATCAGCCATTACGGGTTACGGATAGACGGCGAAGGCTTCGATCTCGATGAGCCAGTCAGCATTCACCAGGCTAGCGACACCGACGGTGGAACGCGCCGGTTTTGTTGGATTTGCCTGCGTGCCGAAGAACTGCGCATATGCGTCGAACCATCCCTGGTAGTCGAACGCGTTCCCCTTGTTTTTGTCAGCCACGACGTAGACGCGCAAATAGATCACGTCTTTCATCGTTAGGCCCTTCTCTTTCAGCTGATTCTCGATGTTGCGCAGGATGCTGATCCCTTGCGTTTTCGTGTCGCCGAAGCGCGCGGCAGAGCCCGCCGGCGCGCTCGTATCCGCGACTGACGGCACCGTTCCTGACGTCCAGAAGTACGCCCTGTTTGCGGGGACGGCGACGTTGGATGAGATCGGCGATCGCGTGGAGCCGCTGAACGTGACGGAGGTTGGGGCTTGAGCTGACACAGTCGTTCCGATGAGGAGGCCTAACGCGGCGATGTAACGCATGATCTAGGGGATAGGGGATAGGGGATAGGGGATAGCGCTACGGAACTAGCGCTCTAGTCCGGATCTCCGCCGTGACCTTTTCAATAAACGAATCCACTGAGACGACTTCCTGTTTCTTTCCTACCCCGCGCACGCGGATCGCCAACGTTGCAGCCTCAGCTTCGCGTTTGCCTAACACGGCCATGTACGGAATCTTCGCCAGCTCCCCTTCCCTGATCCTGTAGTTCAGTGTGTCGCTGCGATCATCCAGCCGTGCCCGAATCCCGGCCTGCTTCATCCGTTCGGTGACTTCACGCGCCTGCGGCGCCAGGTCGTCGGAAATGGGCAACACACGTACTTGCTCCGGTGCCATCCACACAGGAAATGCGCCGGCAAAGTGCTCGATCAAGATCGCAATGAAGCGTTCCAACGAACCGCTCACCGCGCGATGAATTACGACGGGACGGTGCGCACTGTTGTCCTCTCCCACATATGTGAGATCGAAACGCTCCGGATTCTCGTAGTCGAGCTGGATCGTACCAAGCTGCCAGCTGCGGCCGATTGAATCCGTACAGTGAAAATCGATCTTGGGCCCGTAGAACGCGCCGTCGCCAGCGTTGAGCTCATAGTCCCTGCCGGTCGCTTCCAGCGCCTGACGCAAAGTCGCTTCAGCGCGATCCCACTGTTCATCACTGCCAATGCGTACTTCCGGCCGCGTGCCGAACATGAGGCGCGCCTGGAGTCCGAATGTCTCGTAATAGCCGAGGATGAAGCTCATCAGGAACTTCACCTCTTCGACGATCTGGTTCTCCGCCAGAAAGACGTGGCAATCGTCCTGCTGGAACTGCCTAACGCGCGTTAAGCCAGAGAGCGCACCGGTGAGCTCGTTACGATGGAGCACATCGAACGTGACATAGCGCAGCGGCAGCTCACGATACGAGTGCTTTTTGGACAAGAAATAGATGTAGTGCGACGGGCAGTTCATCGGTTTGAGCGAGAGGTCATGCTCCTTGGTCTCTTTGTCGAGTACTAGGAACATGTTCTCGCGATACTTCCCCCAATGCCCGGACTGCTCCCATAGCGACTTGTTGAATAGCAGCGGAGTCTTGATCTCCTTGAAGTGTTCCGCCTGACGCTCGCGCACGAACTCCAGAATCACGTTGTACAGCGTCGTGCCCCGCTCCGTCCAGAAGACAGCGCCCTGTGCCGACGGATGCATCATGAACAGGTCGAGCGCCTTTCCTAACACACGATGGTCGCGCCGCTTTGCCTCTTCGATGCGGTGCAGGTGCGCTTCGAGATCCTCTTTGCTCCAGAACGCCGTGGCATAAATGCGCTGCAGCATCTGGCGGCGTTCGTCGCCGCGCCAATACGCACCGGCTGTGTTCAGCAGCTTGAAGTGCTTAAGATAGGACGTATCGGGAACGTGCGGCCCGCGGCACAGGTCGATGAATGGCCCATCGGTGTACGTCGAGATGATCTCGTCTGCGCCCAAGTCCGCGATGCGCTCGAGCTTGAGCGGATCGTCCGCAAATCGACGGCGCGCTTCATCACGATCGACTTCGTTGCGTACGAACGGGAGGCTCTCCGCCACGACGTTTCGCATCTCCACTTCGAATGCCGCCAAATCATCCGGTGTGAATGGCTGCGCCACCTCGAAGTCGTAGTAGAATCCGTCCTCGATCGCCGGACCGAATCCGATCTTCGCGTGGGGGCGCAACCGCCTAACGGCTGTCGCGAGAATGTGCGCAGCGGAGTGCCGCAGCACGGCAAGCGACTGCGGGTCGCGCTGAGTCAGCACGCGAAAGGCGCCGCCTCGGCGAATCGGCGTCACAAGATCCTGAACTTCAGCGTCGATCGTTACGGCGATCGCGTCGCGCAGCAGACGCGGCCCGATCGTCGCGACGACGTCACGCGGCAGGGTACCTGGCGCGATTTCACGCGTGCTCCCGTCCGGGAGCGTCAGCGTCAAAGAAGCAGCGCTCATTGGTGGAGCGTGGACCGACATGGTTTAACGCGCGGCGTCTAAGAAGGGCGTTACGCGCGGCCCATAGATGATTGCTAGCGCGACTGCGATGGCGAGGGCGCCGAACACGACCAGCCAAAGCACGACCCGCCGAGACCGGCTAGGTCCTGACGATGGCGCGGAGCCGGGCGTAGGGGAGGTCATGGGGGCAAGTTATCGAGCATCCGAGGTAGTCACAATCATTGCGATTACATGCTTCGCGAAGGGATTTCGGCCTGCTGCGGACCCTAATGCATCCGCAGGGTTTTAGTTTTGCTCGTAGCATGAGCTCCCCCGAGGCCATCACCGATCTCCCGCCGCAGTACGATCACGCAGCACGCGATGCCGCGCGCTACGCTGAATGGGAGCGCGCCGGTGTTTTTCGTGCGGTCGCTGAGCGATCGGCGAAGGCGGGCGGCGACCGGCAGCCATTCGTAATCCTCATGCCGCCGCCCAACGTGACCGCGGTTTTGCACATGGGCCATGGTCTCAACAACACGGTGCAGGACGTGTTGGTCCGCTGGCGCCGCATGTGTGGTGACGAGACGCTCTGGCTGCCCGGAACCGATCACGCTGGAATCGCGACTCAGAACGTCGTCGAACGCTTGCTCGCCACCGAGGGAAAGACTCGCTTCGACGTGGGGCGCGACGCATTTCTCGCGCGCACGACGCGCTTCGTTGCGGAAACAGGGGGAACGATCCTCTCGCAGCTCAGAGCGATCGGCGCGTCGGCAGACTGGACGCGCACTGCGTACACGTTGTCGCCCGAGCTTTCACGCGCCGTGCGCGAAGCCTTCGTGCGCCTATTCGAACGCGGCCTGATCTACCGCGGCCATCGCGTGATCCACTGGTGTCCGCGCTGCCTAACGTCCCTGTCCGATGAAGAGGCAGAGTTTCATGAAACGAACGGACAGCTTTACCACCTCGCCTACCCCGTCACGCCAGTGAATGCGGGCGAAGCTCCGCGATTCATCGAGATCGCGACGACACGTCCGGAAACAATGCTTGGCGACGTCGCCGTGGCGGTGCACCCGGATGATCCGCGGTATCGTGATCTCGTTGGTCGAACCGTTAGGCTTCCGATCGCGAATGTCGAGATTCCGATCATCGCGGACACGTATACGGATCCCACATTCGGCACCGGCGCGCTCAAGATCACGCCGGCGCATGACGCGAACGACTTCGATGTGGGTCAGCGGCACCACCTCGCGATGCCGGTTGTGATCTCGGCAACGGGCGAAATGCGCGCGTCAGGCGAAGATGCTGCGCGCGTTCCTGCAGGGCTCGTGGGGCTCGATCGCTTTGTGGCCCGTGAACGCATCGTCGAGCGGCTGCGCATTCAAGGGTTCTTGGTGAAGGTGGAGCCGCATCACCACGCGGTGCGGCGTTGCTACCGCTGCGACACTGTGGTGGAGCCGCGCCTCTCCGATCAGTGGTTTGTGCGCATGAAACCGCTGGCGGAGCCTGCGTTGCAAGCGGTGCGCGATGGACACATTCGCATTCTCCCGGAGCGATGGGAGGCAGTTTACGTCAACTGGCTCGAGAACATCCGCGACTGGAACATCTCGCGTCAGCTCTGGTGGGGACATCGCATCCCGGTTTGGTATTGCGACGGGTGCAGTCACGTATCCGCCAGCCGCACTGACCTCACTTCTTGTCCCGACTGCGGCGGCAGCGTGCGACAGGACGAGGATGTTTTGGACACGTGGTTCTCATCCGGGCTATGGCCGTTCTCAACGTTAGGCTGGCCCGAAGCGACTGCGGACCTGAAAGCGTTTTATCCCACCGATGTGCTCATCACGGGGCCGGATATCCTCTTCTTCTGGGTTGCGCGCATGATCATGACGGGGTACGCGTTCATGGGCGAAGCGCCGTTCCACACGGTGTACCTGCACGGGACTGTGCGCGATCCGAAACATCTGAAGATGTCGAAGTCGTTAGGCAACGGCATTGACCCGCTCGACGTCGTGCAACTCTACGGCGCCGATGCGCTGCGCTACACTGTCATCGCCGGCATGGGACTCGGCGCCGACACGATCCTGGATCCGAACGATCTCGAACGCTCGTTTGCGCCCGGGCGGAACTTCGTCACGAAACTGTGGAACATTGGCCGTTTTCTACTCACCAATGTCGGCAGTGATAGCGTGCAGCCGTTGGATCGCATCGCAGCAGATCGCCTCACGAGCGCGGATTGCTGGATTCTCGCCCGACTGGATGCGGCAATCGCCGCGTGCGACGCAGCGTTTGGTCCCGCGCGGCCCGCCCTAGCATGGGCGGAAAATGAACGGAGCGCCGGTCTACGACTCAACGAGTACATCGAGGCGGTGCGCGCCTTTGTATGGAACGACCTCGCCGATTGGTACGTGGAAACGAGCAAGGCGCGTTTAGCCACGCCTGGGCCCGACTGCGATGTGGCCCGCACAGTACTCATTCACGCGTTCGATCATGCCCTGCGGCTGCTTCAGCCCATTGTGCCGTTTGTAACCGACGCGTTGTGGCAGCGTTTGCCCGGCCGCAGCCCTAACGAGTACCTCGCGGTGGCGGCGTGGCCGCTGCCGCGACGCGCGGCGGACCACGTCATGGACTTCGAGCTGGTTCGCGAAGTCGTCACGGCGTTGCGACAGGTGCGTGGAGAGTACAGCGTAGCTCCGGGACGCACACTCGAGGCGATTGTCGTCGCCAGCGACGGGACGGGCGAAATGCTCGAACGGGAGCGCGCCACCATCGAACGTTTGGCGCGCTGTACCTTGCGCATAGGTTCGGCGCCGGCCGCGCATGGCCCGGCAGCGCATCAAGTCCTCAGTGGCGGCCACGAAGTCATTGTGCCGCTCGAGGGCGTGATCGACGTGAGCAAGGAATGCGCGCGACTGCGTTCGGAATTAGCCGCGCTCGCGAAGCAGCTTGGAGGTCTCAGACAACGGTTAAGCAACGAGCAGTTTGTCTCGCGCGCGAAGCCTGAGATCGTCGAAGCTGAACGGCGCAAGGAGGTGGAGTGGCACGCGCGGAGCGAGCAGCTGCGTGCGAAGGTGCACGCGCTATGCGACACCTAACGCTGCTGTTCGCGCTTGCGGCGTGCGCTTCACCGGGAATCCCCCCGGGCGCTCCGCCGGACTCGACCGCCCCGCGCGTTCTCAAAGTCACGCCGGACAGCGGTACACTCAGCGCGCGCGCTGGAGGTGTGCAGTTTCTCTTCAGTGAAGTCGTGAGCGAGCGGCCGCAGGGTGCGAGCGACCTCGCTGGTCTCTTTCTCATTTCGCCTTACGACGGTGAGCCGCGTGTTTCGTGGCGGCGGACTCGCATCGAAGTTTCCCCGCGCAAAGGACTGCGCCCCAACACCACGTATGTGGTGCGCCTCCTTCCTGGTCTCGCCGACTTGCGCGGCAATGACGATAGCGTTGGACGCACGATCATCTTTTCGACTGGGCCCAGCATCGCGGCGGGCGTTATGCACGGCATTGTGTTCGACTGGGCGGGCCAGCGACCGTCGCCGCGCGCTTTCGTGACCGCAACGTCGTTCCCAGACAGCAGTGCGAGGTACGTCGCGGTCACGGACTCGGTTGGCAACTTCACGATCCAGGCGATACCACCTGGGCGCTATATCCTGCGCGCGTTCATCGACGAAAATCGCAATCGCTTGATAGACCTACGCGAGCCATTCGACAGCGCGACCGTAACGCTCAGTGACTCGATTAGACGTGAGATGCTCGCCATCGTGCGCGATACGCTTGGACCTGGGATCGCCACGATTACCCGCGCTGATTCGGTGACGCTGCGCGTGACGTTCGACCGCGGAGTCGACTCGACGCAGCGGCTCACCGTCGCAGACTTCACGCTCAAGGCGCAGGATTCCAGCGTTGTTGTGATCGACACTGTGATCATGGGACGAGCCTTCGAGCGACAACGCGAAGACTCGATTCGCCGGCAAGCGATACAGGACTCCGTTCGGCGCTCCGCGCAGCAGGACTCGATCCGGCGCATTGACAGTAGTCGTGCAGCCGCTGCGGGACGGCCGTTAGGCAGACGCCCCGGCGCGCCACCCGGTGTTCGGGCCGTGCGTCCTGCTTCTGATACTACTCGGCGCGAGCTCGCCAAGCCGAGCGTGCCGTCGCCTGAAACGGACGTGATCCTGCGCTTGGATCAGCCAATTCGGGCAGGGGCTGCGTTCCGTTTGAAGGCGACCAACATTCGAAGCTTCCTTGGCTACCGCCGCACGTCCGAGCGCCAGTTTCAAACGCCGCGAGCGCCGCCGCGCGACTCGACAACGCCGCCGCCAACGCGTCGTGACACCGTGGACCGGCGATGACCGACGTGCGCCGCACACTCCCGGCGGTCCATGTGGTGCTCGAGCGTCCCCGCGTCCGCGATCTGCTCGCGACGATTCCTCGGACCATAGTGCTTGATGCTGTGCGCGCAGTCTTAGATCAGTCGCGCGCGTCAGGGACAACGCCTAACGGGGACACGCTGGATAGCGCGATCGCACGCGAGGCCGCGCGCCGCGCGCGGCCGTCTTTGCGGCCGGTATTGAATGCCACCGGCGTCGTCCTGCACACGAACCTGGGTCGAGCGCCTCTGGCGCGCGCTGCCCTTGATGCGATTGTGCGCACTGCCAGCGGCGCCAGTAACCTCGAATACGACCTCGAGCGCGGCGAGCGCGGATCGCGTTACGTGCATTGTCTGCAGCTACTCTGCGAACTGACTGGGGCGCAGGATGCGATGGTAGTCAACAACTGCGCAGCGGCGCTCGTCCTTACGCTCAACACGTTTGCCGATGGCCGGGCTGCGCTCGTCTCGCGTGGCGAGTTGATCGAGATCGGCGGATCGTTTCGCGTTCCGGACATCATGGTTAAGAGCGGTGCGCGCCTCGCCGAAGTCGGCACAACGAACCGAACGCACGCGGACGACTATCGCCGAGCGCTAACGAGTGATGTTGGCGCAATTGTCAAAGTGCATCGCAGCAACTTCGAGGTGCGCGGCTTCGTGGCCGAGGCAACGCTGCGCGACCTGAGTCCGATTGCACGCGAAGGCAATATCCCACTGCTCTTCGATTTCGGCAGCGGCCTGCTCCTTCCGTTGGATCCGTACGGTCTCACTGGCGAGCCGACGGCTCGGGACGGAGTCGCCGCCGGTGCGACGCTCACGTTGATGAGCGGCGACAAGTTGTTAGGCGGTCCCCAGGCAGGAATCATCGTAGGCGATGCCGCGGCGGTTGCGGAGTGCCGGCGCAATCCGCTCGCTCGTGCGCTGCGTGTCGACAAGCTCACGCTGGCGGCGCTGGAAGCAACGCTGGCGCTCTACCGCGATCCGGCACGTGCGCTGCGCGAGGTACCGGTTCTGGCAATGCTGGTGTCCGACAGCGATGCGGTGCGGCGCCGCGCCGCCCGGTTGGCCGCAAGCCTAACGGGCCGCGGCTACGCCGCCATCGTCGAAGCGTCGGAGGCGACCGTCGGCGGGGGAGCGTTTCCCGCAGCGCGCATCCCATCGTACGCGGTTGTCCTGGAAGGGAATGCCGTCGTAATCGAGGCGCAACTGCGGCGAGCGGAGCCGCCTGTCATCGCGCGGGTCACGGATGGCCGTGTCTGGCTCGATCTGCGTTCTGTGCCCGAAGAGCAAGACGACGCGCTGACGTTGGCTGTCGAACGCGCACGCGCTGAATGACCTCGGGGTCGTTGCAACGCGCTGCTTTTCTCGATCGTGACGGCACGCTCATCGAAGATCGGCACTTTCTTGCCGATCCGGACGCAGTCGTGCTCCTGCCTAACGCCGCCGCTGCCGTGCGCACGCTGAACGCCGCGGATGTACTGGTTATCGTAATCACCAATCAGTCCGGCATCGCGCGTGGTTTGATCACAGAAGCACAATACGCGGCGACCGCCGAGCAGCTGCGCGATGCATTTGAGAGCGCTGGAGCGCAGATCGATGCGATGTACCACTGCCCGCACTTTCCCGATATCTCGGGACCGTGTGAGTGCCGCAAACCTGGCACGCTGCTCCATCGCCGCGCCGCGGCTGAGCACAGCATCGACCTCGCGCGTTCATCGTACATCGGCGATCGACTGCGCGATGTGCAGCCAGCCCAGACACTTGGCGGTCGCGGTATGCTCGTTACCGGCCCGGCGACTCCCGCGGCCGAACGAGAAAGCGCAGCGCACGATTTTCTCGTCGTTGATTCACTGATGGATGCCGCACAAGCCGCTTTGCTACCGTGACGGTTGGCCTTACCCGCTTCGCGCTGTGACCATACAATCCGCGCGTGCAGCTTCACGCATCGCTTCGCCCCCGCGTCGCCGTATTCGCATCGGGCGGCGGATCCAATCTCCAGGCCCTCCTCGATTACTTCGCATCGCTTGGCGCCCAGCGCGCTGGCGATGTCGTGCTCGTGGCCTCAGATCGAGCATCCGCAGCGGCGCTGAATCGAGCCCGCAACGCGGGAGTCGAGGCCATCGCACTCGATGCGGAGATAAGCGGCGCTGTAATGCTGCACGAGCTTTCGCTGCGCGGCGTGATGTTTGTGGTGCTGGCAGGTTATCTCCGGCTTGTTCCGGCAGCGGTTGCGGCTGCCTATCGAGGCCGCATCGTGAACGTGCATCCCGCGCTGCTACCAGCGTTCGGTGGCCGTGGCATGTACGGCGAACGTGTTCACGCCGCGGTATTGGCGGCCGGCGTGGGCCTCTCGGGGGCGACCGTGCACTTTGTCGACGAGGTGTACGACCGCGGTGCGATCATCGCGCAATGGCCGGTTCCCGTGTCGCCTAACGACACACCGTCGACGCTCGCATCGCGCGTCCTCGCCGTCGAGCATCTGCTGTATCCTCGCGTCGTCCAGGGGTTGTGCGCCGGACGCATCCGTTTGGGCGAAGACAACCGCGTGCTCGGCGTGCCGACTCCTGAATCCGCGGCTGCATTTACGCTGGGAGATTACGTCGGCTTGCGCCACTCGCTGGATCGCTGGTTAGGCACGTAGACCTAGACCTCAAGATCTCTTTGACCAAACGCGCCCTGCTCTCCGTTTCCAACAAGTCCGGCATCGCCGACTTTGCCCAGCGCCTAACGGCGCTGGGATATGACCTGCTTTCGACGGGCGGTACGGCGCGCACGCTGCGTGAAGCCGGATTGGAAGTCCGCGATGTGGCAGACATGACACACGTCCCCGAGCTCCTCGATGGGCGTGTGAAAACTCTGCATCCCGCCGTGCACGGCGCGCTGCTCGCCCGTCGCGACATACCAGAGCATATGGCCGCTCTCGCAGCGCACAAGATCCTTCCAATCGACCTTGTGGCCGTCAACCTGTATCCGTTCCGCGAAACGGCTGCGAAACCTAACGTCACTCCGGACGATGTGATCGAGCAGATCGACATCGGCGGCCCGTCGATGCTGCGCTCGGCAGCAAAGAACTTTGCGGCGGTCTACGTCGTCGTCGACGCGAACGACTACGTCGCCGTGCTGCGCACGCTCGAAGCCGGCGACGATGATATCGAGTTGCGCCGCGAGCTCGCTGAAAAGGCGTACGCACACACCGCAGCGTACGACGCAGCGATCGCGCGCTGGTTCGCGGCTCAGCGCGGTGAGCACTTTCCCTCGCAGATCAGTGTGACGGTCGAACGCGCTCAGACCCTGCGCTACGGCGAGAACCCTGGCCAGCGTGCAGCGTTTTACGTCGAGCAACGCGGCGAAGGGCTGAGTGCCCTAACGCAGCACGGCGGCAAAGAGCTGTCATTCAACAATCTGCTCGACCTCGAGGGGGCCTTGTTCGCGATCGATCCGTTCGCGGGTCAGGTTGCGTGTGCCATCATTAAGCACACAACGCCGTGTGGTCTCGCCGTCGGTGAAAGCGCGCTCGACGCGTACAAGAAGGCGCTCGCTTGCGATCCGGTATCGGCATTCGGCTCTGTGATTGCCTTTACGGTCCCGGTGGACGACACCGCCGCCGAAGCCATCTCCTCGCTTTTTGTGGAGTGCATCGTCGCACCGCAGTTCTCGCGTAACGCGATCGACATCCTCGGACGTAAAAAGAATTTGCGTGTGCTCGAAGGAACGGCGGCGTGGCCAACGAGCTCCCTGGACATGAAGCGGGTGCGCGGCGGCTTTCTCGTTCAGGACAGAGCGCCGAGCACGTATAACGAGGGGGGTTGGCGCGTCGCGACCAGTCGTTCGCCGACGCCGGAGGAATGGGCTGATTTGCGTTTCGTATGGCGCGCCGTGGCGAGCGTGAAATCGAACGCCATTGTTCTCGCACAACACGGCGCAACAATCGGGATCGGCGCGGGGCAGATGTCTCGCGTCGACGCGTCATTCCTCGCCGTGCACAAGGCGCGCCAGGCTGGTCACGACGTGCGCGGTTCTGCGTTAGGCAGCGATGCATTCTTTCCATTCCGCGACGGCGTGGACCAGGCCGCCGAGGCTGGCGTGCGCGCGATCATCCAGCCCGGGGGATCCGTGCGCGACACTGAGGTCGTTGCCGCCGCGGACGAGCACGGAATCGCCATGATCATCACTGGGCAGCGCCAGTTCAGACACTAGGAGACCGTCATGTTCACTCGTGCGACGTTGTGCGTCATGGCACTTTGCCTAACGCGAGCTATGGACGCGCAGCCGGCGCGGCTCAAGGTGTACATCTCGGTCGACATGGAAGGAATCGCCGGCGTTGTCGCTTCGAGCCAGACAGGACCTGGCGGCCATGACTATAGCTGGGCACGCCGGTTGATGACGGCTGAAGCCAATGCCGCTATCGCCGCGGCCTTCGATGCGGGCGCGACAGAAGTCGTGGTGAATGACAGCCACGGACCGCAGACCAACATGCACCCCGACGAAATCGACCGACGGGCGTCGCTGATCACCGGTCAGCCGAAACCGATGGGAATGGCTCAGGGGCTCGATTCCACGTTCCAAGCCGCCATCTACATCGGCTACCACGCGCATGGCGCCGAAGCCGGGTCAGTCCTCGGCCACACGTTTTCCGGTGCCCTCAAACACGTGCGCATCAATGGTCAGGAGGTTGGCGAGTACGGACTTAACGGCATGGTCGCAGGGCACTTCGGCGTCCCCGTGGTGTTGATATCGGGCGATGACAAGATCGCCGCCGAAGCGCAGGCTTTCTTTCCCGGCATCGAAACGGTCGTGGTGAAGCAAGGCATCGCCTTCACCGCCGCGCGCACGTTGCATCCCGAGGAAGCGCGCACACGAATCGCCGCCGGTGTCAAGTCCGCGTTAGGCAGGCGCGCTTCTATACGCCCTGCGCGACAGACAACACCCGTTACGCTCGAGATCGAGCTTGCCTCGATGGCGTACGCTGACGCCGCTACCATAATCCCTGGTATGATCAGGGTGAATGGGCTTACCGTTCGCTACGTCGCTCCCGACGCGTTGACCGCGTATCGTGTGTCGCGCGTCATCATGGCCCTTGCGCGTGACTAGCGCAGACTGACGACCCAATCTCATGACCGCGCGCCTTAACTCGGATCTCGATTACCGGCGGTCATACCTCGCGGCAACCATCGCGTCGGCAACGGTCTTTCTTCTCTATCTCGTCACGCTCGGTCCGTCCACGGCGATGTGGGATACGAGCGAGTACATCGCCGCCGCACACATCGTCGGATTGCCGCACCCGCCGGGGAATCCCTTCTTTGTACTGCTCGGTCGCCTGTTCTCGATCCTTCCTATCGCGGGCAGTGTCGCGGCGCGCGTCAATCTGCTGGCGGCGCTCTGCGCGGCGACATCCGCGGGGATGTGGTTCCTCATCACCGAACGTGTGCTCGTGAGTTGGCTTCCGGAACGGTGGCAGCGCATCACCGCCAGTTCACTCGCGGCGCTGATCGGCGCGACGGCATTCACGGTGTGGAGCCAGGCCGTTGTAAATGAAAAGGTGTACACGGTCGCGCTCGCGGGCGTCGCGGTTATCGCGTGGCTGACAGTGCGCTGGTGCGGCGATCCAGAGGGTCCCAAGGCGGACAAGCTCCTGGTATTGATCGCGTACTTGTTAGGCCTTGGCTACGCGAATCACATGGCCGGCTTCCTCGCGGCGCCGAGCGTCGGTGCCGCGGTTCTGATCCGCCGGCCGGCGACGCTTCTCCGTTGGCGCCTGATTTTGGTATGTGCTGGCGCGGTGGCGTTAGGCGTCACGCCATTTGCGACGCAGCCGATCCGCTCGGCGTATTTCCCCAGAATCAACGAAGGAGAGACGACCGGCTGCCGCACTGAAATCGGCTGGACCTGCACATTCAGCAAAGAGACATGGCGCGCCTTCAAGTACAACTTTGATCGCGAGCAATATGCCAAGCCATCGGTCTTCGAACGGCAAGCGCCATTCACCGCGCAGGTTGGCATGTGGTGGATGTACTTCAAGTGGCAGTGGCTGCGCGATCCGTACGGTCAGCACCAAGTCGCCCAGGGCGTGCTGGCCGCGTTGTTTCTCTTGCTTGGCCTCTTCGGTGGCTGGGTGCATTGGAAGCGACACCGTCAGAGCTTCTGGTTCTTTGGGCCTCTGATGTTCACGATGACATTGCTGCTCATCTATTATCTCAACTTCAATTACGGAGCGTCGCAGGCACCAGCATTTGGCGACAGCGTTCCACGTGAAGTGCGCGATAGAGACTACTTCTATCTATGGAGCTTCAGCGCGTGGAGCGTCTGGGCGGCGTTAGGCTTGGTGTTTATCTGGGAGTCCCTGGCTGCGCTGATCGGGACACACGCGGTGCGATTCGGCAAGCAGCTGCTGCAACTGCCGACGCGACGCAGTTGGGCGCTCGCGACACCGATCCTGGCGCTCGCTTTCATTCCACTCTTCACCAATTGGTACTCCGCGACGCGCGCCGGCGACAGCACCGCGCGCGACTTTGCGCACGATCTCTTGAATTCAGTGGAGCCATACGGCGTGCTGATCACGATGGGCGACAACGATACGTTCCCCTTGTGGTATGCGCAGGAAGTCGAGGGCATCAGAAAAGACGTCGTTATTGCGAACACCTCGCTGCTCAACACCGAGTGGTACGTTAGGCAGTTGATCCGTCAGCCTGACCGCCAGTTTGATTCCACGACGGCGCCTGAACTTTGGAAGGGAAAGGCGTGGACCTTCCCCAGGAAGCCGCTCGTGAGTTGGTCGCTAGACGACGCCGATCGAGTTCCTCCAGCTCAACAAGTCACCCAGCGAAGCGTGTTCGAGGCGCCTGGGATCCGCGCCGAGATCGAGCCAAGAGTTCTCAGCAAGGCTGAGATGTTCGTGCTCCAAATGATTCGCGATAGCGCTGACCGTCCGATTTACTTCAGCCGGACCACGGGCGGTCTTGGAAATGAGCTCGGACTGGGCCCGTACCTCATGACCCAAGGGCTCGCGCGTAAACTGCTCAGGCACATTCCAACACCGGGCGCGGATACCGTGCTCTATCCCGGGGAAGGATTCGTTGATCTCGACACTACAGCACGCCTGTGGAAGGACGTGTACCAGGCCCCGCGCTCTTTGATTGCGCGCGATCGCTGGATCGATGGTCCATCGGCCAACATCCCAGCAACGTATATGACAGTAGGTGTGATTCTCGCAGACGTGCTGCGAGCGAACGGTGACAACCCGCAGGCCGATGCCGTGCTCGCGGTCGCCGACTCTGTGGCGCGCGCCACGCGTTTGAACCATTGGTTCAAAGTGCCGTTCCCAAGTGAGATGGGGCGTTTGATGCCGGCCGATACCGTCCCACGCACAGCAGTTCCGCTGACTCCGAAGGCGCGCTCGCGCCGCTAATGGGCGCCGTACCTAACGCCCGGCGATCGGCGCGCTTAGGCTACCCCCGCTCCGGACACAGGGCGATCTTTCGCCGCTTACGCGACTTCACGCCTATCGCGGCACCCACCAATACTCATGACTGCTCGGCCGACTAGCGACCTCGATTACAGGCCCTCGTATCTCGCCGCTGCCATCGCGTCGGCCGTTGTCTTTCTGCTCTACGTGATCACGCTCGGTCCGTCGACCGCGATGTGGGATACGAGTGAGTACATCGCCGCGGCCCACATCGTCGGCCTTCCGCACCCGCCGGGGAATCCATTTTTCGTCCTTATCGGCCGATTCTTTTCCATCCTACCGATTGCACCGAGCGTCGCTGCTCGAGTGAATCTGCTGGCCGCGTTATGCGCCGCCACATCGGCAGGAATGTGGTTCCTCATTACGGAGCGCGTGTTGGTGAGTTGGTTGCCGGAGCGCTGGCAGCGCATCGCCGGTGGTTCGCTGGCGGCGGTCATCGGCGCGACAGCGTTCACGGTGTGGAGTCAGGCAGTCGTGAACGAGAAGGTGTACACGGTAGCTCTCGTCGGCGTCGCCGTAATCGCATGGCTTACGGTGCGCTGGTGCGACGAGCCTGACGGACCCAAGGCCGACAAAACACTTGTGCTCATCGCCTACGTTCTGGGATTGGGGTACGCGAATCACATGGCGGGATTCCTCGCTGCACCAAGCGTTGGTATTGCCGTACTCATTCGTCGTCCGGCGACGCTGATGCGATGGCGACTGCTGCTCGCGTGCGTCGGTGCTGTCGCGTTAGGCGTTACCCCGTTTGCCACGCAACCCATCCGCTCGGCCTATTTCCCCATGATCAACGAGGGGGAGACGACCGGCTGTCGCACAGAAATCGGTTGGGGGTGCACGTTCAGCAAGGAGACGTGGCGCGCCTTCAAGTACAACTTCGATCGCGAGCAGTACGCCAAGCCGTCAGTGTTCGAGCGGCAGGTTCCCTTTAGCGCACAAGTCGGGATGTGGTGGATGTACTTCAAGTGGCAGTGGCTGCGCGATCCTTACGGGCAACATCAAGTCGCCCAGGGCGTGCTCGCGGCACTGTTCCTCGTGCTCGGCTTGATCGGCGGCTGGGTGCATTGGCGGCGCGACAGACAGAGCTTCTGGTTTTTCGGGCCGCTGATGTTCACGATGATATTGCTGCTGATCTACTACCTGAATTTCAAGTACGGCGCATCGCAGGCACCGCAGTTAGGCGATGCTGTGCCCCGCGAGGTACGCGATCGCGACTATTTCTACTTGTGGAGCTTCAGCGCGTGGAGCGTGTGGGCCGCGTTAGGCCTCGTCTACGTATGGGAGTCGATCGCTGAGCTGATCGGTGCGCAAGCTGTACGCCTGGGGAAGCAAGTCTTGGAGCTGCCGACGCGACGCAGTTGGGCCCTCGCCTCTCCGATCCTGGCGATCGCCTTCATTCCCCTGTTCACCAACTGGTATTCGGCCACACGATCCGGCGATACGACGACGCGCGACTTCGCGTACGATCTGCTGAATTCGGTCGAGCCCAATGGCGTTCTCATCACTGTCGGCGACAACGACACATTCCCGCTCTGGTATGCGCAGGAAGTCGAGGGGATTCGACAGGACGTCATCATCGCGAATACGTCCCTGCTCAACACTGATTGGTACGTTAGGCAGCTGATCCGTCAGCCGGCACGTCCGTTCGACCCTTCCAGGGCGGCCGATATTTGGAAAGGGAAGACGTGGCCAATGCCGAAGATGCCGATCGTGAGTTGGACGTTGGACGACGCCGATCGCATCCCGCTGACCTATCAGGTCGATCAACCCAGCGTCATGGAGGCGCCCGGTATCCGCGCGGAGATTACGCCGAGAATTCTGAGCAAGGCAGATCTCTTCGTCTTGGAGATGATCAAGCACAACCCCGATCGCTCGATCTATTTCAGTCGCACGTCAGGGGGATACGGCAACGAACTGGGTCTCGGGCCGTACCTGCTCACGCAGGGATTGGTGCGCAAACTGTTGCGCCACATTCCCACCCCTGGCGCGGATACCGTGCTCTATCCAGGCGAGGGGTTTGTCGATCTGCCGACAACCTACAGGTTCTGGACGGATGTCTATGTCGCTCCGCGCTCATTGATCGCGCGCGATCGCTGGATCGATGCGCCGTCGGCTGGTATCCCCGGTCTGTACATGACCACTGGGGTGCTGCTCGCGGACATTTTGCGATCGAAGGGTGACAATGTGCGCGCCGATTCCGTGCTCGCGCTCGCCGACTCTGTGGTGCGTGCTGCCCGGCTCAACCATTGGTTTAACGTCCCGCTGCCTAGCGAGATGGGGCGAGTAGCACCCGCAGATGCGCCCACAGCAATTCCACTGACGCCTGACACACTCGGAAAAAAACAGTAGCGCAGCAGTCGCAGGCATTAACCGTCGTGCGCGCGCGGCACGGCCAAAAACGCGAGCGGAATGGCGACGATCATCGGTCCTTCAAAGAAGCCTAACGCGGTAGAGTCGAGCGATCGCGCGTGGCAGGCGTTAGGCAGTGTTGGCGTGGTGTTTATTGTGATTGGGCTCACCGATCTGGTGCTGGCGTGGGTGCCGCCCCGGTTCGGAAATCCCGATTGGGAGTTCGCGACGGTGACCGCGATGTTCAACAACTTGCCCGTACCGTCGATGGGGATCGGGCTCGCGCTTGCAGGGGCGATAGCAGTGGAATCGCCGGGCGCGAAACGATTGGTTGCCGTAATGGCTGGGTTGCTCGCCGCGTGGTCGCTCGTCGCCGCCGTGTTCTTCGGGCTGACGTTGCCCCTGGCGTGGAGCGCGATGTCCGAGCCGGCCGCGCGACAGACGCTCATAACGAGCATTGTGAAAACAGTGGTACAGTTTGTCGTGTATACGCTGTTCTTCGGGTGGGTTGTTCGCTTCTCGCGCCTGCCGGCTCGCTCACACGCTGCTGCATGAGGCCGCCCACGTTAGGCGGCCTCTTCGTTCGTCGGGCGGCATGGTTACGCTCGGGCTGGCCAGCCGCGTAACGCGCTGGCCCGATTCTTTATAGCTACTTCGTATGGTAGAGCGCTGCGCCGCGCGGATGAGTCCGGCCGATCGGGCACCTGGCTTGATCGGTTTCCCCTACGCGGGTGAGGTGAGCGACGCAGCGGAGCGGCCCCCCCAGCCAAACCTAACGACCAGGGTGTGCGCGGCTACCGCGACCACTCGTTAGGTGCGACACACCGTGCACACGGTGCCTATGCACCGCGCGTGCACACATCGATGGAGCTGGGTATGGCATCACAATGGTCATTGGCGCGTGCGCTCGCTGCCGCAGCGCTTCTCGTTGCACCGCAGATCACGCGCGCAACGCCGGTCTGCGGTGGAAGCACGTTCACCACGTGTGCCTCGGTGACCGTCACCAAAGTCCTCCTCAGCAACGGCAATGTGCGCGTGCGATTCGAAGTCATGAATCAGGCGGGGCTCGGTGAGTCCAACGGAGAAACTCACTTTACGTACGTCGGCCTCTGGGGACTGCCGTCGACCGCGTCTTATGCCGATAGCAGTGTCACTGTGGGCGGTTCCGCGCTGCCCAGCGACTGGCGTGCAGCCACACCCAGCGAGCTTGACGACCCTGAGAAGTTCATAATGCGCGCGGACATGCGCGGCGTGCGGCTCCGACCCGGCATCTTCGAAGGTCTCCGCGCTGGCCAAATTGCGTCGTTCGAGTTCGACCTGACTGGTGTGAGGCTGGAAGATGTCAACGTGAACAACTGGGAGATTCACGGCGCGATCGGGCGAGCGGAGTGCGTTACGGACCTGGTTGCCAAAAATGGCACGTTGAACGAGGCACGAATGGCAGCCCCTCTATGTTCCGCGGTCATTACTCCCGAACCGGCGACGTTCGTACTCTTCGCTACCGGGCTCGCTGCGATGGGCGGAATCGTATTGCGACGACGGCGTTACAGTCGATAATCAGTGGATACCGTAGCCTGACACCGGCGCGCGTGGTGAGTGCCGCAGGCTGCCACTTGCGAGGCTGCACGCGCAGTAACGAGCTTGCGCCCTCTTGGGAGGGCTAGTCCTAATTGGTAAGGCAGCGGTCTTGAAAACCGCCGGGTGGAGACACCCTTACAGGTTCGAGTCCTGTGCCCTCCGCTTTACATAGCAATGACTTAAAGGGCGTCGCGCCTAACGCTAACTGACGTCCTCAGTCATATTTGGCGACAAAATTGGCGACATTTCGCCACTCACGCGCTCGCTACACCGTCGTTTTTCGGTCCCGCGACGGGTTCGACGTCGACCAGCGCGCGGAGGTGTTCGCGCGCCAAGTGGCTGTAGCCCAACGTCACCCGGATGTCGCTGTGTCCCATCGCTTCCTGAACGAGCGCGGCAGCCTTCCCTTCGGCCAGCCAGGTCGTGACGCGCCGGTGTCGAAGGTCGTGCTGCCGGAGGCCCTCCGGTAGCTTCGCGTCCACGATGAGCCGCTCGAACGCGTCGCGCATTGACTTGATGCGATCGCCAGCCCGATACCGGCGGCGCGTCACGGCGTGGTGGAACACCCAGACCGGCCGGGTTCCGTCGTAGGAAGCGAATCGACACGCAGCGAAGTGTTCACGCATGGCTGCGCATAGGCGCGGCGTCATTGGGACCCACCGGCCTTTGCCGCTCTTCGTGCGGTGCCCTTCCCTGCCACTCGACACCCACAGAAAACCGTCCTGCAAGTTCACGTCTTCCCATCGAAGTTGCAGCGCTTCGCTCTCGCACCGAAGGCCGGCCTCACCTAACGTGAGCATGTAGAGCGCTAGCGTAGGACGCTCGGCGCACTTGGCCAGAAGCCGCTCGTATTCCTCGTCGGAAAGAATGACAGGGTCCCGTCCGTCCGCCTTCGGCGCCGCCACGCGCGACACGGGGTTGCCGTCGCGATACTCCAGCTGCTCAGCCATCGCGAAGATGCGATGCAACACGGCGCGGTCCTTCGCTAACGTCCGGTTCGTGAGCGGCGCCGAACTCGCGGCTCGCGTTCCACGTCGCCATGCAAGGAATTGCGCGATATGCTTAGCGTGAATCCGGTCAATCGTCGGATTGCCTAACTGCTGGACGAAGTAGGTCCGGATCGGCCTGAGCGAATCGCGGTAGGCGTCGCGCGTCCCCTTCGCGCGCGCCGGGAGCTCGTCGCGTTCGAACAGATCGAAGAGGGCCGAGCAGGACACCACGCCGGGGAGGCCGCCACGGCGCCGCATGACCTGACGCTCGAGCTCGCGGGCCCGGTCGATCGCGAATCGCTCAGCGATCGCGCGGTCTTTGGTGTCGATCGTGAAACAGTGCCTAACGCCGCCGACACAGAGGTGAAGCCGGAAGGTGTCGCCGCGTGGCTGCAGATAGCCAGGGTGCCGCTTACGCTTCCGTTTGCTCATGCGCCCGATCATAACACCTGCACGTGCGTCCGTCATCGTGATGCGCTCCGCGGGGCGTGATGGCGCCGGCTGCGAGCGTTGCCGCGAGGCTCTAAGACAAACGGCGCCGGTTGGGGTTCGGTACAGCGTTGCTCGTGCTCGGTGAGCCAGGCGCGGACTTCTGCGGCGATGAAGTTGAGCGAGCCCTCAAGTTTGCGATGCGGAAGCAAGGGACGCCAGATTTCTGCGAGGTGTGCCGATGCACCCAGGACTTCGGTCGGTTGAGCGCCTCAGCAAGTTCCGCTACGCCGAGCCGCGTCTCCGGCGGACATGTCCAGAGCCGTTCACGCCACGACACCGGCGCCGCGTGGTCGGCACGCGAATAGTTAGGCGCTCCCACCTCGCCGTGGTTGAGTTGCGCGAGTACTTCGGCCGCGGGCAGCATCGTACCTCCCGGCGCGCGCTCGAGCCAGTCCCGCAACTTGGCAGGGCCCGCGAGGCCCCACGCTTCCAGCGAGTAATCGCGCGGCTTGTCTCGTTCACCGACCCAGCACGCCACAGCACACGCGAGCCGGAGGTCATCATGGCCGCCTTCACGCAACACGCCGTAGGTGTCGTGGCCGCTCACGTCGATCTTCACCCGGAAGGCGAGTAGCTCTTGAGTGAGAGTCGATGCGAATGTCAGCTCGCTGGCGATCTTGAATCGGCCTGACTGCAAGAGAACTTGCATCGTCGAAACGAGTCTCGTTGACGCGGTAGAACTCCCAGCGGAGGCCGCGGATGCGTTCTATCGCTTGCCGTTCGCCGTTCGAAGCGCCGCGATGGCGCTCGTTCCCGCCACCATGAAGTTCGGCGTGGAAGAGAAGGCTGTCATCCATCCCGGCACGAAGGAGGCTATTCGACACTCACTAATGGCGTGGACGTTCCTGCTTGGTGCTGCGATCAATTCGACCGCCAGCAGTGCCGAGCTGCGTGAGAAGATCGTCAAGGACCTCGACGTGGTGCGCCTCGGTTACAACTGGGTTGGGACCTTGATGCTCGCGACCAAGAGATTGAAGCCAGCGCACATAGAGGAGGTCGCGTTGAAGCACGGGCTAACGTCTCAGCCGAGCGATCGAGTCCGATGCCTGGTCGAAGGAACTTTGAAACACGAGGAGATCATGCGGCGAGAGATGCCGGCGCCGCAGAAGGGTCCTTTCACACCTGCTGTCGCCTGGCGGTCCCACGAGACCGACGTGACGGACCCCCGCCGAGCTCGCGAAGCCCCGCGCCACCACGCGAAAGCGCGCCAACGCAAAGAAGTAGGTTGCGCCTAACGAGGGCACGACGATAGCTACAACGCCGTTAGAACAAGCTCAGGGTAGCGTGTAGCGATGACGCGGAGTGCCTCACGCAACAGCGGAAGGGTGAAGTCTCCCTTTTGCCGGGCCAGAAGAGACAGCCAGTGGGTTGGGTAGTAACGAGCCAACATTCCGAGCATGTAGGAGGCTCCGAACAGAAGAGAAAGCGTCGACATTCGGACGCCACTCGCGAGTGGACGAACCAAATAAATCTCGTCTCTCGCATCTGCCGCGATCGGCGGCAGCGCGGCCGTCAACTCGTCGAGAGAAGAGTGCTCAACACGCCAGCTCCAATGCAGCTCCTCTCTCCGAAAGTTGTGCTTCGTGGTCTGCCGTAATTCCGAGACCTCGGTTCGGATGAACGCTTGTCGCAGCTCGTCTTCTGGGATGAGCCGGCCATTCAACGGAAATACGTTTAGACCGGTGTGAGTAGCCTCCGACAAGAGGAACACGAACCCGGGGACGCAGGCCGGCAGGGACGCGAACACTTCCTCATAAAGGGGAGCGATATCCGGAATACGTCCGAGAATGTCACTTGCGGTGAGTTCGAATCCCTGCGGGTACTGACTAGACCCCATCTGCGTGAGCAGACCTCGATTGGGATACGGCGCCCTCCATATCAGCGTGCGTTCCGTATTTTCGGTGGCTTCGGCCAGCTCGGCGAACGTTCCAGCTTCCAGCCGGATGCGGACTTCGGGCAGATTCTTGACCCCTCCAGACAACTGCTCTCCCCAATCGAGAACACCAAGTCCGTGTGACTGTTTGAGTGCCGCCTCACGCACCCGGGGCCGCAGGAATAGGACCAGGGCTCGCGTGAGCGTTAGCACCCCATAGTAAAGAAGTAGCGGTCGCACAAGGTCGGCGGCCGCGGCCGCGGAACGGAAAAACTCGCGCGCCTGTGCAAACGCGGAGACGATCTCGCGTGCCTTCTCCGCACCCAAAGATCGATCGTGTCGCTTACGGAACTTTCGTTCGACGACATCCCTACTCTCGAACAGTGAGAGTTCCGACCACGGATCGTTCATTTGCTTTGGAGATAGTGCGCGTACACGGAGCTGGCGTTCAGTCCCGCCGCGGTTCACCGAGGTCCGCCATGGCGGAGCGCGCGGAGGCCATCCTAACGAGTCTGCGGCGTCTGCGGCAATAGCTTGCTAGGTCGCATTGTGTCAAAAGCAACCTGGCACGGACGACCGCCGACGGCCTGAGGACTTTGCGGTTTCTTCAGTTGCGAAGTACACTTTGCCGGGCAATTCGAGCGCCGCAATGCAATCACTGCGGTAGTAGTAGCGGCCGTTTGGTAGTGCAGCCCAAGGACCGCGAATTTCGCGGCGAATGGAGTCGGCTTCCGCACGTGCGCTATCGAGCTGGCGCAGAAGCGCTGCTTGATCAACCGTGCTGGCAGCGGCGCACACGGAGTCCGCAGCGAGCTGGTAGCCATAGATACGAGCTTCAGCGTCGGACTCGAGACCGACCCGCTGATCTACTGGAATGAGCAAGGCGCCGCGACAGCTGGATCGCATGTAGATGCGTAGCGTTCTGTGGGCAACTAGCGGTTTGCTCAGCCCGTCCCGCGAGGTCTCCGCGTTAGCGCTGAGCAATGGCCGAGAGGGCGGAGGCGTTGAGCCGATTCTGCACACCTTGTTGGCGGCAATGCACGTATTGCCACACGGAATCCCTTTTGTGCATCGAGGCTGCGATGCACCCACTTTCGCTGTGGAGAGGAAAGCAAGAAGACCAACCAGCAGGGGGAATCTCATAATGCCCTCCAGTGGTTCAATGCGGTCCTAACACTTGACTCTGTGGCCCAAGCGGCGTCAGTGACTGTGCGCCAACCACGACTGAGAAGCTAGCTGTTTTTTTGGCGACATTTCTGGCGACAGCGAGCCCAAACGTCACAGTGTCCGTTGCAACGCTTGGCCCATCGATTGCCGGCACGTGCGAATGAGATTGCAGGAGCGTGGAACGGAATGGAAAAGGCTAGGGAGAACTTGAAAACCGCCGGGTGGAGACACCCTTACAGGTTCGAGTCCTGTGCCCTCCGTTAGGGGGTCGGATCTTGAAATATTGGCTCTACACGTCGCGGCGCTGTTCAAAATCACTGCGGCGTGAATTCGAACAGCGCCGCGCTCTTTAGAGCCAATATTTCAAGATCCGTCCCCCGATCACAGGGCGAGTGTGACGCCGAGCGCGTTGGCGCCGTCAGGCAATGACGGCTCAGGCGCGAATCTCCGTTGCTAACCCAATCTGCGGACTCGCGCCTGGCTCGCATTTAGCAGACGATAGGGACCGGCCGACATGCCTCGCGATTTCAGTTCATCGCTCCGCACCGTTTCGATCCGCGCTAAGCTCTTTCTGCTTATTGGCGGCCTGCTGGTCATTGTCACCGTGTTTTACTCGTGGGCTGCGTACCGCGAGATGCGTGAGTCGGCGGAGGTGGCTGTCGCCGCGCGGCTGGAAGGGAGCGCGACGCAGTGGGCATCGACGTTCGCGACGTCACGGCAAACACAGCTCGGCACTCTTCGCAGGCTGCGTGACAGCGCCGCTGTTCGCGACTTCTTGTTGCATCCCGATACGGCCGCGCAGCCAGAGCGCCTAACGGCTCTGCGCGCGTTATTCCGAATCGATTCGACGCGCCCCACCGTTCAGCTCATTGACACGGCCGGCCGAGAGCTATTGCATCTCGGAACAGCAGGCACGTGGTCTAACGCGCTCGAGAATGCCACGCTGCTTCGCGCAGCAGGCGCCCGCGATTCCGGAGCGGCGGGCAGCTTCCGTGTCGCTGGAGACTCGCTCTTCTTCGCGAACGCTGTGCGGGTCATCGCCAGCGCAAAGCACGTCGGCTACCTGGTCGAATGGCGCCGCATGAGATCCACGACAGCGGCCCGCGATCAGCTCAATAGACTGTTCGGCGTGGGGACGCGCGTGTTGCTGGCCAACCGCGCGGGCGACGTCTGGACCGATCTGTCGCAGCGGATCCCGTCGCCTAACGTGGATCTTTCGAGTGATGGTCTGCTGCACTATCAGCATTCGAGTGCAGAACCGGTTGTTGCCATCGCGAAGTCCGTAGCCGGAACGCCTTGGGCCATCGTGATCGAGAGCTCCAGCGCCGCGGCTTTCGCCCAGACACGAGAGTTTCTCGAGCGCGCCTGGTTGGTCGGCCTGCTCACACTCATCGTGGGCTTGCTGGGGACGCTCGCCTTAAGCGTCTCGCTCACACGCCCGCTCGCGCGCCTAACGCGATCTGCCGAGGCCGTCGCGACGGGCGACTACACGCAGCAGTCGGGGCTCGCGAAACGAAATGACGAGTTGGGGCGCCTGGCCGGAGCGTTCGACACGATGGTAAGCCGCGTGCAGGACGCGTTCGCGGCCAGGCACACCTCTGAAGAGCGCTATCGCCGGTTGTTTGATGCCGTGCCGCTCCCGCAATGGGTGTTCGATCGCGAAACACTGCAGCTCCTTGCCGTGAACGAGGCCGCCATGAAGCACTACGGCTACAGCCGCGAAGAATTCCTCGCGATGACGATCGCCGACCTGCGGCCTGCAGATGATGTCCCGTACCTGCGCCAGGCAATCAACAACATAGACGACCCGCGCTTCCAGGGCGGTACGTGGCGCCACCTGAAAAAAGACGGCACGATCATCGAGGTCGAAACGAGTGGACATTCGCTCGACATTGACGGCCGGCCGACGCGCATAGCGATCATGCACGACGTGACGGCACGCAACCGCGCCGCCGAGGCGCTGCGACAGTCGGAAGAGAAATACCGCCGCCTGTTGAGCGAAGCGCCGATCGGGATGACGCTGACCTCGAATGATGGCCGTTTCCTTGTCGTCAATGGCGCGTTCGCGACCATGGTCGGGTACTCCTCGGTCGATGAAATCTTCGCACTCAGCATCAGCGACCTGTACGCGAACAAAGAACAGCAAGCGGCGTTGCAAACGCGATTCCGCGAAAGCGGCCGTATCAACCGCGAGCAGATCCAGCTCCTGCGTCGCGACGGATCGCTCATCACCACGCGCTTTACGGGCCGGCTCGTGACCGACGTGGCGTTAGGCGAATCGCGGGTTGAAGCGGTCTGGGAGGACGTGACCGAACAACTGCGCATGGAGCGGCAGTTCCACCAATCGCAGAAAATGGAAGCGGTGGGACTTCTCGCCGGTGGCGTGGCCCACGACTTCAATAACCTGCTCACGATCATCATCAGCTCCAGCGACATGCTGCGCGCCGAGTTGCCGGCCGATAGCGCGCACTTCCCGGACGTGGAGGCGATCCGCAACGCTGGGAAGAGCGCGGCCGCGCTCACCCGTCAGCTGCTCGCGTTCAGCCGGAGGCAGGTGCTGCAGCCACGCGTCATGCAGCTCAATGAGCTCGTCACGAATACGGCGCACCTGCTGGAACGGCTCTTGTCCGCCCATATCGAGCTCGTTACGTCGTTGTATCGCGACGCTGGCAGCGTGAAGGTCGATCCAGGGCAGATGGAGCAAGTGGTTGTCAACCTCGCCGTCAACGCACAGGATGCGATGCCTAACGGCGGTCGCCTGCTCATCGAATCGAAGAACGTCACCTTCACCGAACCGGTGAATCAGAACAACGCGTCGCTGCCAGCTGGCCGGTACGTGACCCTGACGGTGAGTGACACCGGCGGCGGCATGGACACTGAGACCCAGGCGCGCGTCTTCGAGCCGTTTTTCACAACCAAACAGCCCGGCCAAGGCACCGGACTCGGTCTCGCCACGGTGTACGGAATCGTTAGGCAGAGCGGTGGGTTCATCTCCGTCTACAGCGAGCGGGGCGCCGGGACGACGTTCAAGATCTACTTTCCGCGCGTGGACGATGCCGTGGGAGAGCGCAGCGACAGAGTGCTTAAGTTCACGCCGCTCACCGGAACCGAGACCGTGCTCGTCGTGGAGGATGCCGCGCCCGTGCGCGCGATCATTCAGCAAGTCCTCCGGCGCCACGGATACAACGTGCTGGAGGCCGTCGATGGCGAAAACGCGCTCCAGATCGGCGCCGATCATGACGGCCCAATCCACTTGCTGCTCACCGACGTTGTCATGCCCCGGATGGGTGGCCGCGCGCTCGCCGAGCATTTCGGGAGGCTGCGCCCTGACACGCGAGTGCTGTTTGTCTCAGGCTATACGGATGACGCCATCGTCCAGCACGGTGTACTGGAGCCGGGCGTGAACTATCTCGAAAAGCCGTTCACGCCAGACGATCTGGCGCGAAAAGTCCGCCACCTCCTCGACACGGCTGCGACGAACGGCGCGTAACCTTGTTTCCGCCTCAGGCGGGGAATAAGATGCGACGCCGCACTAGGACCGCAGCACTGGAGAGATGGCCGAGAGGCTGAAGGCACCGGTTTGCTAAACCGGCATAGGGGCTTAAACCTCTATCGAGGGTTCGAATCCCTCTCTCTCCGCTCCTCGACGGGGGACCGGTGCACCCATCGTCCCCCGGCTCTCCCGTCCGTCGTTGCATCTCTGCACCGGCAGGGGCACGGCAGCCCGCTGGCACCTAACGATGAACGTTCCGCCCTCCGATCCTCCGCGACTTCGTTTCGCCCCGTCCCCAACGGGTTATTTGCACGTCGGGGGCGCGCGGACGGCACTCTTCAATTGGCTCTATGCACGCAAACACGACGGAGTGTTTCTCCTCCGGGTTGAGGACACCGACCGCGCGCGCAGTACGCCGGAGAGCACGGCCGCGATTTTTGAAGGGTTGCGATGGCTGGGACTCGACTGGGATGAAGAGGTAAGCTACCAGGGAGCAAATCTCGAGCGGCATCGACGCGACGCGTACGCGATGCTGCAGCGTGGTGCCGCGTATCGCGATTTCACACCTGCCGAAGAACTGGAGCGTGCGCGCAAGGACGCCGAAGCACGCGGGGAAGCGTTTCGCGTAGATCGGGCTGTCGTCGAGCTCGCGCCGGCGGAGCAGGAGCGTCGCGCGGCGGCCGGTGAGTCGTATGCAATCCGCTTTCGTGTTCCCGAGGGTACGACTGAGTGGGACGACATGGTGCACGGACGCATCGCTTTCCCGAACAAGGACATCGAAGACTTCATCATTTTGCGCTCGGACGCGACCCCCGTGTACAACTTGGCCGTCGTGTCGGATGACAGCGCGATGCGCATCACGCTCGTTATGCGCGGCGACGATCACATCTCGAACACACCCAAACAGATCCTGCTATACAATGCGTTAGGCGCTCCCCTCCCCCGATTTGCGCATCTGCCGAGCGTGCTCGGCCTCGACGGAAAGAAGCTCAGCAAGCGCCATGGAGCGACGGCGGTCGGGGACTACCAGCATCGCGGCATCCTCCCGGACGCGATGGTCAACTTCCTGGCGTTGTTAGGCTGGTCCCCCGGCGGCGATCTCGAAGTCATGCCACGCGCGGAATTGATTCAGCGCTTCGACGAGAGTGGCCTGATCAAGAAGGCGGGCGTCTTCGACCCGACGAAGCTCGAGTGGATGAATGGCCAGCACCTGGCACTGATGCCGCTGGAGCAGCTCGCGCCGCTGATCACGCCGCACATTGCGGCGGCGGGATACGCCACGTCCGAAGAGCTTGCTGCACGCAGAACGTGGTACTTGCGACTGCTCGAGCTGCTGCGCGTACGCGCGCGCACACTCGATGATCTCGTGCAACAAGCCGCGCCGTATTTCAAGGAGACCGTCGAGTACGAGGCAGCGGCCGTGACCAAACATTGGAAAGATGGGGCGCGTGAGCTCGTTGCTGCCGCGCGCGATCGCCTGGCAGTGACCGAATGGGACGCGGCGCGTATGGAGCAGGCGCTACGCGAGCTGGCGCAAGCGAGCGGAGTTGGGGCGGGAGCGTTATTCCAACCATTGCGAGTGGCGCTTACAGGAAGCAGCGCCAGCCCGGGCATCTTCGACGTCCTGGTCCTGCTGGGCCGCGATACCTCGCTGCGCCGGCTCGACAATGCACTGGCGACGCTCGGCGCCTAACGACGCTATGCCGGATCCGCTCACACCGCTGGAGCGTAAAGTCTATCGCTATTTGATCGACTTTCTGGCGGAGCACACATACCAGCCGAGCGTGCGTGAAATCGGCCAGCGCTTTCAGATCCGTTCGACCAAGACGGTCGCCGCGTTGCTGCAGACGATCGCCGACAAAGGATACATCGAGCGCGCACCCGGCCGGTCGCGCGGTGTCAAGTTGTTAGGCTATTCGTCGATCGGCAACGTGCAGCCGATTCCGCAGTACGCATCGCTCGCGTCTGGCATATCAGCGATCGGCAAGGACGACGTTGTGCGCTATGTCGCTATGGATCGCTCGTTCGTGACGGCGGATGATGCGTTTCTCCTCGCGGTACCTGACGATGCCATGTTGGGCCGCGGGCTTGCTCGCGGCGACCTCGTGCTCGTGGATCCCGCCGCGCGGGCGCGCGACGGCGATCTCGTGGTCGCGCGCATCGACGCAACGCACATGGTGCGTACCATGGAACACCGCGGGGCGTCATTGGCGCTGTGGACAGCCGACGCGGAACCTACTCAGCGAGTGTTAGGGCCGGGCGACGACTTTACGATTGTGGGGGTGGTCGCGACGGTTGTTCGAGCCTTGCGCGCCGCGCCTAACGACGGAGAAACGACTGCTGGCTAGCTTGGTGCGATCGGCTTCTTGGCGACCGTGCGCTCCTGTTCGCGCTTCTCGCGCTCCTTGCGCTCGCGCAGCTGCTTGACCGCGCGGCGGAACTCCTCGTGCGTGATCGCGCGTTGCGCCTGAAATGGAATCTCGGCGCGGTGCAGCGCTAGCGCTGGATTCTGCTGGAGCTCGCGCGCCGCTGCCCCAGGAGCGGCATGGATCGGTAGCAGTGACAGCAGCGCCGTTGGGATAGAGAACTTGCCGAGACGGATGAACTGCGGATCGATCCCGATCTTCCCGCCGGCGCCCGGAATGGTCCAGTCGCCGCGTTCGAACTTGTTAGGCTCGTGGCGGTTGAACGCCGCGGAGTCGTTGTACGCCTTGATGCGCGCGGCGACAGCGCTATCCATACGCTGTTCGTCGGTCTTGATCGCCGGTTCCAGCGGCGCAGCGGCGACCCAGACTCGCGGATCGACGTAGGTCGGCTGTACGCCCCTCGTGGGCCCCTGTCCGCCAATTGCCGGACCGCTGGTCGGACCGAGATTGACGGGCGCACGGGCGGGGGGAGCCGGAATCCCCGTTGGTATTTCGCGCGGCACAGGGAGCGGCGTAACCGGTTCTGGCGCGACGACTGGCGTGGCAGGTCTGGGCAGCTGAGTAGGCCGTGCGGCAGACGGAGTCGCCGGCCGGACGCCGACGAAAGTAAGGCGCTCCTCGCGGCGCTCGTCTGAGGTACGAAACGCGTCCAGCGGATTGGGAAGCTCGAGCGCGTACCAGAGTCCAGTCAGCAGAACGATGTGCAGCCCGATCGACAGCACGGCAGCCGGCGTTGGCCGCTTCCGCACAGAATCGTTAGGCTGTGTCGTCCAGAGTTTGATCACGCAGACACTGCTTGTTGTTTGTCTATCCCCTATCCCCTATCCCCTATGCCCTATCCCCTATAACACGCGGTTTGTCAGCTTCCCCACCCCAACTATCTCCACCTCTACTTCGTCACCGGAAACTAGTCTTCCGACACCTGCCGGTGTTCCGGTAAGGACAAGGTCGCCTGGCTCTAGCGTCATGATGTGGCTGATATACGACAAGACCTCAGGAATGGGGAACATCATGTCGGCGCTGCGGCCGCGTTGACGCTCCTGGCCATTGACGCGCGTAACCAATTCAAGGTCGTCCAGGCCGCCATTTACGCTTTTCGGCGTCCCCACGGGACAGAACGTGTCGAAGCCTTTGGCCCGTGCCCATTGGCTGTCTTTCCGCTGCAGATCACGCGCCGTGACATCGTTGGCCGGTGCAAGCCCGGCAATTCCAGCCGTGGCAATATCCGCAGTGACTCCCTTGAGCCGTTTCCCCACAAATACCCCGATCTCGCCCTCGAAGTGCACGTCCTGGGACTGCGGCGGAAGGACGATCTGGTCGCCCGAGGCAATGAGGCTGGACGGCGGCTTGAGGAAGATGAGCGGCTCCGATCCCTCAGGCAGCACGTTGCCCATTTCTTTGACATGATCGGCGTAATTGCGACCGACGCAAACGATCTTCATGACGGGTCTTGGTGTGGTTGTGATCTCAACTGCCACCGCGTTAAGAGTTAAACGTTAACAGTAACAGAGGAGCTGCGTTAAAATGTCAACCGCGTTAGGCAGACGAGCGTTAACTACAAGTTAACGCTGCAGACCGCTTAACGCCCGCGTGATAGCGACGTCATCCAACCTACCTCCGCCGTTACCCTTAACTCTTCCCCCTTAACGCAGCAGCTGGACATTACCGCGTGAACATTGCCGCCACTTCGCGCCGTATCTCGGCCCAGCGCCCCACCACTCTCCGCGCCGGCGGCAGCGCGTCTAGCAACTCCTCTCCATAGCCTTTGCTCACGGCTCGCGGATCACAGAGGACGACAACCCCGCGATCGTCGTGCGAACGGATCAGCCGCCCAAAGCCCTGTTTCAAGCGCAGCGCCGCATGCGGTAGCATGTAGTCGCGAAAGGCATCGCCGCCGCGCGCTTCGATCGCCTCGGCTTGCGCCGCGACGAGCGGGTCAGTGGGGACACGGAACGGGAGTCGCGCCAGGACCAGCGCGCGGAGCGCGTCGCCTGGAACATCCACGCCCTCCCAGAAGCTGGACGTGCCTAACAAGACTGCACGGCCGTCACCACGGAAGCGCCGCAGCAGCGCGTCGCGCTGGTCTTCACCATGGACGAGAAGCGGCCAGCGGCTGCCGACACCTAACGCGCGCATCGTTTCCGCCGCAGCGCGGACGTCGCGCCGGCTCGTGAAGAGCACGAACATGCCGCCGTCGGCGGCGGCCGCCACGTCAGCCGCGCAGCGCACCACCAGGTCGAAGTGGCCTTGCGGATCCACGTTAGGCGCCGGGCCGTCCGTCGGAATTGCCAGGAGGGCTTGTTCCTGATATCGAAAGGGCGACGGAAAGACCCCCACTTCAGGCTCAACGTCCGACTCCGTCAGTCCCAGCCGGTTCGCCAGAAAGGCGAAACGGCGATCGGCGGTAAGCGTCGCGCTCGTGACGATCGCCGTCTCAACGCGACGGAAGAGATCTTCACGCAGAATTGGCGCGAGGTCGAGCGGCACCGACGTCACCGCGATGTTACGGTCCTTCCCGCGCGCTTCGATCCAGCGAACGGCTGCCGGGCCCTGCGCAGCCGGCTGCAGCGTCCCGTGCAGCGCTTCGCGCGCAGACGCCAGGCGTCGCGCGGCTCCACCCATCTCGTTGAGCAACTGAGCGTGCGTGGCCGCCGTCTGCTCGTCGGTATCCATTCGCTCGCGCACCAGCCGCAACCCTTCGCCTAACAACTCGATCTCACGGGAGAGATCGATCAGCGCCGCTTCGAGCCCCAACTCCCAGACCGGGTGTGACGCGAAGCCTTTCGTCAGGCGCAGCATGAACGTCCCCGCGTCGACGAGCACGCCGTCGAGCAGACCGAACAACCGGTCCGCCTGTAGTCGTGCTGAGCGCAAGGCAGGTATTAGCCGTCCTTCGACGTGATCGAGGCTCGCGATGCTGAGAATATCGTTGCGGCCAGTGAGCTTTTGCCGGAGCGCAGGGAGCAGCCCCTTGCCGCGCCTCTCGAGGCGCGAGAAGACGCGTTGCAGCCCGCGCGCGCTGATAGACGCTCCCAGGTGTGCCGCGGCCGCGTCCTCGAGATGGTGCCCTTCGTCGATAATGAGGCGCGCATAGGGCGGGAGCACGGCCGCGTCGTCCCAATTCTGCGACGCCCGCCGCACGGCGAGGTCGGCGAGGAGTAGGTGATGGTTCGCCACCAGCACGTCCGCCTGCGCCGCCTCACGCCGAGCAAGGAAGACGAAGCAGCGTGAGAAGAATGGGCACTGCAGCCGCCCACACAGGTCGGACTCCGCGGCGACCTCATCCCAGACTTCATCGCGCGGCGCGACGGCCAAGTCGCTGAGTGAACCGTTAGGTGTCTGCTGCGCCCAAGCCGCGATCGTCTGCAGCTCATCGACGATGCCCGGTTCGAAGAGCGAACCGCCGATGCTCATCGCGTGATCAAGGCGCTGTAAGCAGACGTAATTACGCCACCCCTTGAGGAGGGCGAAACGGACCTTCTGATCGGTAAACGCGGCGGCGACGCCGGGGAGATCTTTGCCGACGAGCTGCTCTTGCAAGTTGATCGTGTTCGTCGAGACCACGGTCCGCTCGCCATTGCGCGCGGCCCAGCGTAGCGCGGGAATCAGATAGCCTAACGACTTACCGACGCCCGTGCCGGCCTCGAAGAGGCCGATCCCGCCGCTGTTATACAGCTTGGCGATGGCGCGAGCGTAAGCACGCTGGCTTTCGCGATCCTCGTAACGCGTCAATGAACGCGCGATCGCGCCGTCGGGGCCGAGGTCGTTGTCAATAGACCCTGGATCGAGCGCCGCGATTTCGCGCGCGCGCGGCACCTCCACGACGACATACAACTCGCGCACGTCGTTATCTGTGATCGCGAAACCGACGCCGGCATCGTGCATGCGCGCCGCGATGTCCATGTCCGCGCCGGATGGCTCCAGGTCGCCGGACGGATGGTTATGCAAAAGCATCTCGCCGCGAGCGGCGAATGCCGGCAGCGCCAACACGCTCTGAATGTCCCCGCGGGCCACCACGCGTGCGGTCTGCACCGATCCGTCGTCATCCGTGGTGCACACGAAGCAGACCTCGCGCCCGCCAGCGAGCCGGATAGCCGCGCGCACCGCCGCAGCGGCCTGCGGCGCGATACGCGACGTCGAGCTCGTGACGTTAGGCACCGCTCGGGCTGGGGGGACTCGGGGAC
>JBQTIF010000101.1:0-9983 GCA_052388395.1 Gemmatimonadaceae bacterium
CGGATCCTTGGATCCCTGCACGGCATCCCGGTGGCGCTCAAAGACAACGTCCACACCACCGACATGCCCACCACCGGCGGCGCCCTCGCGTTTGCCGACCTCATTCCGCCTTACGAGGCCACCCTAACGAAGAACTTGAAGGAGGCGGGCGCCATCATCCTCGCGAAAGCACAGCTCACTGAGCTTGCCAATTGGGTTGCCAGCGGAATGCCTGGGAATTACAACGCGCTCGTGGGCTACGGCATGAATCCCTGGGATCCGCGCCGCGATCCGCGTGACAACACTTTTGACGGACGTCCAGTGCTCACGACTGGGGGCTCGAGCTCCGGCGTGGGAACGAGTGTGAGCTTCTGGGCCGGGAACGTCGGCACTGAAACGTCGGGTTCGATCCTGAGCCCGTCGAATCAGAACATGCTCGTCGGGATCAAGCCGACGGTTGGACGCATTAGCCGCTACGGCGTCATCCCCATTACAGCGGATCAAGACACGCCGGGCCCCATGACACGCACAGTGTCCGACGCGGCGATCATGTTAGGCGCCATGGAAAGCGCTCGGCCGGACCCTAACGATTCAGCTACGACGAAGTGCCCACCCGCAGCTGGGCGCGATTACACTCGGTTTCTCAATCCACGCGGCCTAACGGGGGCACGCGTCGGTATTCCGCGGTCGTTCTTCTACGAACGCACGGGTCCACCTGCGCGCGGGGGAACGAATCCGCGCGGCGGGTTGAATGACGCGCAAAAGAAACTCATGGACGAAGTCATCGCGCTGCTCAAGCAGCAGGGGGCAGTCATCGTCGATCCGGCCGACATTCCCAGCATCGTCCACACACATCCGGACAGCAACTTCCTCAACTGGAATCCGTGCAGCGGTGATCAAGCGAAAGGGCGCGACGCCGAGTGCAGTGTGGCGTTCAAATACGGCATGAAGCGGGACTTCAACGCCTGGCTCAAGTCGTTAGGTGATAAGGCTCCCGTCAAGACGCTCACTGAATTGCGCCAATGGAACATCGCGCATCAACGCGCCGGTGCGATCAAATACGCTCAGGCGCAGCTTGATATTTCAGACGAGATGGACGTACAGGCTGACCGCTCACGCTACGAAGCCGATCGCCGCAAGGACATCAATCTTTCGGCGACGAACGGCATCGACGCGGCCCTCAAGGCGCAGCAGCTGGACGCATTGCTCTTTCCGGGCGTGAGTAGCGCCAATATCGGCGCGCGGCCAGGATATCCCACCGTGACAGTGCCGTATGGGTTTGTGCCTAACGCGGCACCGCCGGGCGCGACCGCTGCTGCATTCCCGGCTGGATTCGATCCCAAGCCGTCGCCGTACAACGTGAGCTTCACCGGCACGGCGTGCAGCGAGCCAAAGCTCATCGAGCTGGCATACGCGTTCGAGCAAGCGACGAAGAAGCGGGTCCCGCCGCCGCTCTTTCCTTAGCCTGTAGGAGGCTCAGGGCCAACTGAATGTCGCGACGGCGCCAGCGGGTAGCGTGGAGACGAACATCCGCCCCGCAACGCGAACTGCGAATGCCTTCTCATGGGCATTCGTATTCACAACGATGAGCGCGATCGAGTTGTCGTCCGTGTTCTGAAACGCGACGCTCTCGATCCCCTCAACGCCTGACGTGGACTCGACGCGCTGAGCGCCGGGACGCACGAAGCGGCTCGCGTGCGCGAAGGCATAGTACTCCTCGTTGCGCGCGACCGAGCCGTCGGACGAGTTGATCGTGACAACGCCGCGGCAGTCGGCGCATCCACCCAAATGCGGGCCGTGTTTCTCATCCAGCGCGAGATTCCACATCAACACCCCGCGCGCCCAGTTGCGCGTGGATCCAATGATGAGCGTCCTAACGACCCAAACAAGGTTGTCGGCGAAGCGCGGCGCCCACTCACCTCCCGAGCACTCCGTGAAGTAGGTGTCTTTGTCGGGATAGGCGTCGTGGACCTTGTTTTGTGCAGACACGTCGCCGCCGTAACAGTGCCACGCAACGCCGGCCACGTACCGTCGCGCCCCTGAATCGGCGAGCATTTGAAGCGGCGAGTCCGCCTCATCCCAGTTGTGATCCCAGTCGAGAATCTGCGTCTTTATTCCCGAGCGCGCGAAGAGTGGTCCGAAGTGATCCCTAACGAGCGTCGCACGATCAGCTGGATTTAAGCGCATGCCGGGGTAATTGTCCGGTTCGAAGTGCGGCTCGTTCTGCAGGGAGATCAAGTGGATCGGTATGCCCTCGGCGGCATATGCTTCGATGAACTTGCGGAAGTACTCAGCGAACGACGCGTACGCCTCAGGGCGCAATGTCCCCTTGATCAAGCTCCCAGTCGTCTTCATCCACGCAGGCGCGCTCCACGGCGAGGCCATCACCGTGAGCTGTGGATTGATCGCGAGGGCACGCTTGAGAATCGGCAACGTCGCGTCACGGTCTGGTGCAATCGAAAAAGTCGCCAGCGTTGGGTCCGCCGAATCGGCGTAGCTGTAGTGCCGTAGCGAGAAGTCCGAGGCGCCCATGTCGATGCGCACGAAGCTGAACCCAACACCAGGGTCACGGCCGAAGAGCTCTTGCAGAAGCTTTTCGCGTTGCGTTGGCGTGAGCCTGTTTTGAATGAGCCACGCCGAAGCATCGGTAAGCGAGGCGCCGAAGCCCACGATCTGTTGATATCGGCGTGTCGCATCCACCGCAATTGTCGCGACTGTGTCAGACGTTGGCTCAGCGAAGTGAACGTCGGCTTCGCGATAGAGGAACTTGGTTCGATCGCCTGTCGTCAGCGTCACTTCGACGGCCGTGCCCACGTCGGGCGCTTCCGAGTCAGGGCGGCCATCGGAAGCGCAAGTGACCGCCGCGGCTGAGAGGACGCCCGGAATTGAGATCCTAACGAGTATCCTCGTCATCGGCATCGAAGCCGCGGATACCTGCTGCTCGTCGCTTAGTTACTTGCTCGTCACCGCAATAACAGGCCGGCCACGTATGCCGCCGAACTTGGCTGTCGCGTCAGGTGCCGAGTAGTACCTGATCTCCTGCACGGATCCCAACTGGATCTGTCGCAGCGCGCCGTGGTCACCCAGCTCTTGCTCGTTCAGTCGGACCAGAGGCGTTCGCGGCAACCCTGAAGCGTTGGTGGGGCCTGAGACGCGCAGAAAGCTGGGACGCAGCCGCTGAACCAGATCAAAAGCGTTCGTCGCCCAGGTCGCCTGTTCAATCTCCGAACGCGTGATCACGTTCGGGTCCCGACGCGGTGTCTGCGCTGCCGGCGCTGGAGCGGACGCGCCGGCCGATGAGCCGCTCGTTCCTCCACTGCACGCAGCCGCGACAGCAAACAGCGCCACAAGGGTTATCTGTGTCATCGTAATCTCTGGAGTACGTGTCCTAGTCGCTTTGAACAATTGGATGGCCATAGAATCGCCACTGCGTGCGATAGTCCTTGGGGAGCGCCTGCTTGAGCAACATGGCGCGCACCATCTCCAATGGCATGCGCCCGCCCTGCAGGATCCGGTCGTGGAACTGGATCTCCGTCATCTTCCCGCTCTCGACCAGCTCTTTGCGCAACGCTCGGAACTGCAGCGCGCCTAACATGTACGCCGCCTGATACACAGGCGGGTACGTGCCGATAAACGACCGCCGCACCTCAGCTTCGGCGTTGGCGCGCTCGTGGCCCACCTTATCGACGAGGAGATCGATCGCCTGGTTAGGCGTCATGCTGCCCAGGTGAACACCTAACGAAAACATGATGCGTGCGGCGCGGTGCATGCGCCAGAAGAGCATGCCGACTTTGTCTTCCGGCTTTTGCGCGAACCCCATGTCCCACAGCATCATTTCCCAATAGAGTGCCCACCCTTCGCCCCAGAACGGCGTGGAGAACTCTTGCCGGTGCTGGTTGAAGCGTTGCGTCATGAAGCCTTGCAGATGATGTCCGGGGATGAGCTCGTGATGCACTGTGGCGCGCGAGAAGTGCGGATTGTTGCCGCGCATGCTCATCATCTTGTCTTCGTGTTCCATCCCGTCAGTGGGATACGACACTTGAATTGTCTCGCCGCCAAGGAAGAATGGGCTTACTTTCTGGCGCTCTGGGGACATCATTTCCATGCGCCAGACTTCTTTTGCCAGCGCGGGAACGGTGACGAGCTTGCGACTCTCGACGAATTCGGTCGCTTCGAAGGCGAGATCGCGGATGACCTGTGTCTGTTTGCCGGGTTCGACGTAGAGGTTTTTCACTTTTTCGAGGGCGGCGCGCCAATCGCTGAACCCCATCTGTTGCGCCGCTTTCTTCATCTCCGCTTCGCACCACGCGTACTCCTTTTCGGCGATTGCGATCAGCTCTTGCGGTGTGTAGGGGATGAATTCGACTTCGAGATCGGCTTTGAGTCCGTCAGCGCCGATCGGATCGCCGATGATCGGTTCGTCTTCGCCTTGGCGATAGCCGACGACGCGTTCGCGGAGCGTGCGCACATAACGAGTGAGCGCGGTGTCTGTGCGAGCGTACGGGTCCTTGACCCACCACGTGAATGTCGGATCGTAGCCAGCGTAGTAGCCATACCACCGCGCGAGGGTATTGCGACGGAGGTTGTCGATCGCGTTGGCTGTGCGGTAGGCGATCACGCGCGTCTTGCGCAGCGCGACCGTGTCACCTTTGGGCGGCGAGCGCCACGCACTGTCGACGGACGTGCGCGCGCTGTCGATCGCTTTTGCTATCGTAGCGAGGGCTCGAGCCAGAGCAGGGGAGTCCGGCTGGCCCAGGTTGCGGCGTTCTTCCGGAAGGGCCGTTAGGCGTTCCAGGAACGGCGCGAAACGGCGCATTTCCGTGACGTGCTCGTCTTCGCGGTCGAGCAGGCGCAGCTCATGCGTTAGGCGCTTGGATAGGAGGACGTGGTCGATTCGACCTTCCGGCCCCAGTCGGTTGTAGTCAATTTCGTTGAGACGTGTTTGCCAACCGCGCTCGAATTCGCGCAACCGCGCGCGGCGTTCGCTACCGAAGTCGACGTCGTAGCGCCGGAGGAGGGCAGCGCGGTCTGAGGTGTAACGCGCAACGACTGAACGCAGCTCGCTGTCGAAGGTCGAGACCAGCGTTGTTAGGTTCGGTGCCAAATCACTGTTGGCAACGCGCTGGCTCGACGTCGTGGATTGCTGGCTCGGAGCAGCGGTCGCGGCCAGAGCGAGGAGGGTCGTGCGCACCACGAGGCGAGCGATCGAGCGTTTCATCGGCAAGTCCTAGCGCACACGTCGTTGGAAGTATTTGACATCGGCGAGTCCGTCGAAGTGCTCATCCTGCGTCCAAACCACGCCGTTTACAAGATTTGCCACCGCGTAAACGATGCTGTCAGCCAACGGCAGCTTATACTCTACCCCGAGCTTTGCGGCGGCGAGGGCCAGCGACGCATCCAGATCCACAACGCGCCCTTGCTGCATGAGGGCGGCCGCCTGCAGCGCTTCGCTTTCGCCGCGCTCGCGAAGGGCCACTTTGAATACTTCGAGAATGCAGATCGCCGGGACTACGAGGGAAGCTGTGTCTTCAATTGCAGCAGCAAAGTGATCGGCCCCCGGTTCCGCCGCGAGGTAGGCTAGCCAGGCGGACGAGTCGACGACGTTCGGTGCGCGGCGTTTGCGGGCCATCGCTTAGAGACGGTCTTTTTCGCGTCGTAGGGTGGTGTCGATGCCTTTGAGAAACCCTCGCATGCTCTTGGCGCGCCGCAGTGGGATAAACTCGATGCGGTTCTGGTAAAGGATGGCCTGGACGCGCTGGCCGGGGGTAAGCCGGAGGCTCTCGCGAATCTGACGCGGGATTACGACTTGAAACTTCGGTGAGATAGTGACGATGTCCATCGTTACCTCTATCGATAAGAATACTGTATGACGACACTAATATCGTTCACGCAATCGTAAAAGAGAACAGGTCGTATAACTGTTATTCCCGCCCGGCGCATTTGTGTGGTCCACTTCAGGACCGTGACAAACTCCTTCGCCAATGGGGCGAGGGGAGTATCGACCCTCGCGGATCAATCAGCTTGAACGTTCCGAGTGTGAGCAACCGGAACATGGTGCGTCAGCGGCGTGAGGCGCGTTGGAGTTGTGCCAGATGAGTGCGGACTTCAGCCACTTCCTTCGCCATGGGCCCTGGATCGGGCTTGTCACGCAGCGTTAGGTAGTGAGCGTAAGCGCGAATTGCCCCGGCCGTATCGCCAACAAGTGCGGCGAGCTTCCCTTCGGATCGCGCCATCGCCGCCCGACCTGCCATTTGATAGTCCAAAAGCCCCCGCGAGCGTCGGCGGATCGTCGCCAGCGCTCCGAGGAGGTCGCCCCGCCTCTCCTGCCAGCGCGAAAGCAAGACGTTCGTTGTGGCTGCCGCGCGATCCCAATACAGGCCGCGGGCCAGGATGCTGTCGATTCGCCGAACGAGCGACACCGGCACTTGTGATGAAGCGCCGACTTTCTCGAGCCCCTCGAGAAAATGCGGGCAGATGCCACCACGTGTTGCACGGAGCGCCGGAACGGAGCTCGTATCGGCCATCGCGCGCAATTCCGCGGCGGCCGCGCGCGCACCCTTTTGATTGGCGCTGACCGCGTGCCAAATTTGCGTTAGGCAATACGCCGATCGGCCGGCACGCTCCAGAGGCAGCCCGCCAACGAAACGGGCCGCTGCTGCAGCGACGGAATCGTATCCGGTGCCTGGTTCATGCAGCGCCTGGCGGATCACACGTTCGGCGAATGGCACGCGTAAAACGCTGTCCCTGCTAGCGGAATCAGCTAGATCGAGGGCATATCGTGCCTGCCCGCGCGCAACCGCCGTTTCGAACAGCCACAAGAAATCGCGCCTTCGTAGCGCGGCGTCTCGCATTGGATGCGAGAGACGACGACTCAACAGCGCAGCTGGATCGTCTAGTGGGAATCCTTCGTTGAGTGCAAGGTACACCATCGTGCGGATGCTCTCGTCTGAGACCTCATGGGCTCGAGTGCGCACGGAGTCTAGCGATCGAGTATCACTCAGTGCGTGCGCAGCGGCCCAACGCCAACCATCGACGTCCTGACCTGCTCCGCCGACGTCGTTATGCATGGCGTTGTATTTGCGAATCTCTGTCGAATCGCGCTGCCTGAGGGCCACGTACAGCCGCGCTTGAACAGCGATAGCATTCGACGGGTCGAGTGCAATCGCGCTATCGAGAATCATCGCGGCCGTGCGGTTTGACTCAGGGGTTGTGGGTGATTCAGCGTACGCTCTTGAAATGCCCCAGTTAGTCCAGACTCTCGGGTCATCCGGCGCGGCGCGTACCGCAAGCTCACGGACCCCAGCGGCGCTAGCCCGATCGGGGTACAGATAAAAAGCGCCCATCGATCGCAAGAGCAGCGTATCGCGCGCGCTGAGGCGGTGGCGGAGGGACCACACGCGCTTCCATAGCGGCTCGAGGACTGAAGGTCCGGGAGGCGCTGGGCCGAAATCAGCGGCGGCAGCCTCATAAACCCTCAGGGCGGCTAGAGGGAACGCCGAGTCAACCTTCACCGCGCGCGAATAATGCTCGTAGGCATCGAGCCATTGATTGCTGCGGCTCGCGCGCAGCCCGCTGAGATACTCCTTGATGGCTTCGAGCGAATCGGACAAACCTGGTGACCTTACATCGTTCAGGTTTACGGTGTGAACCATTAGCGCCCGCGTTAGGTCAGCAACTAACCGGAGCTCGTCGTTGGTTCTCTCACTTTTGTAAGGCATGATCTCGCGGCCAGAACGCGCGTCGCGCAGGGAAGCCGTGAGAACGCTCCCTTCACTGGAAAACACGAGACTTCCGAGTAACAGCTTCTGTGCGCCGAGTTGACGCGCGAGTGCCGTTGATTCGTGTTCCGTCAGCTCACTCCGGACACCTGCTACGCGACGCCACGCTATCAGCAGCGTACGACTATCAACAGCACGCGGTACACCGTCGCCCGTTAGGTGCGCATTCATCAAGTCGACGATGCCCTCTCGCAGATAGTTGTATGAGCTGTCGGACGCGTTCACGCGAAATGGCATCACTGCGATGACGTTAGGATCGAGGCGGGCTCCATTCGACCGCGAGAACCAGGCCCACCCTCCAAAAAGCAGAATCACTGCCGCCACAGCGGCGGTGACGCCAAACGCGACAATTCGTTTGCGCCGGGGTGCAGCTCCCTGAACAGGAAGCTTCTCATCGCTTGATGCTTGGACGGTTCGGACAACATGGTGCCCTGCTCTCAGTTGCTCAGCGAGCGCTGCGACGCTTGCATCAGGCTCGGTACCGAGCTCCGTACGAATCCTCGCGGCATGGATTGCGGCGAATTCGAGCGCGGAATCGCGGTCACCAGAAGCTGCCAGCGCTTCCATGAAGTGCCGCGCCCTCGTTGTAGTTGCCAGCGCCACTGAGCCTAACGAGCGCACCCATTCCATCGCGCGCGCATGTTCGCCGCGCGCCGCCGATTCAATCGCAAGTTTCTCCAGTGCGCTTACATACTGTGCTTCGAGCCGCGACCGCTCAGTCGTTACCCACCGTTCGAACTCCGGAACCTCCGACAGATAAAAGCCGTCGAGGAACGGTCCTTCGTAGAGCGCGGCCGCGCGCGCGTGGTCCCCCGCGGTTATTGCATTCCGGAAATCGCCCACGTCGCTCGACACCACGGCTGGGTCGAGACGCAGCGGATTGCCAAGCAGGATCGAGCGGTCGTCCAGTGACACGCGCAGCGCGTGCAGCATCTGCTCGAGCGCCGCGCGGGCCTTCGCCGCTGTCGCATCCGGCCACAAGTACGCGAGGATTTTGTCGCGGGCCATCCCGCGATCGCCCGACGCCGCGAGCAGCGCGAGGAGTGCAAGCCTGTGGGGCGGAAGGGAGGTGTCCGCACCGGAGGCATCGAAGAGACCGAACGTTCCGAGTGTGCTCAGGCGGAACATATGCCTAACGTACACGTGCACGGTCCAGCTTTGCCAAGTGCGCGCGGACCTCGGCGACCTCATTTGCCATGGGGCCGGGCTCCGGCTGATCGCGAAGCGCTAGGTAGTGCCGGTATGCTCGTATCGCCGCTGTCGTATCGCCGACAGCCGCGGCGAGGCGGCCCTCGAGACGCAGCACCGCCGGCAAGATCCCAACGTTGTAGCCCACCACAAAGCGATTCCGCCGCTGCGCCAAATCGAGCGCTGCGGCGTAGGATCCCTGCGACTCGTGCATTCGCGCGAGTATTATCGTTGCAGTGGGAGCGACTCTGTCCCAATAGAGCCCTAGTTTTAGCAGCGAGTCCAGTCGCTCCAGGGTCCGCGACGCCTCCTTCGAGTTCTGCGCCTGATCCATCAGCGCAGCCAATAGCGCGGGACAACTCCCACCGCGAGTAGCGCGGACGGCGAAAACTGGTGACTTATCGGCTGTCTCGTGAAGCTTATCAATCACGGCGCGCACGTGCGACGTATCATGCTCCAGCACTTGAAACACTGTCGTTAGGCAGAGTGCGCTTCGCTCTGCTGCTTGATGAGAGGACCAAAGACTCTTTACCAGAGGGCGGAGCGCCGGTGCCGCCGCTTGTGCGGCCCGCTCGTATCCGGCGCCTGGTTCAATCAGCGCCTGACGAGTTATGTGCTCGGCGAAAGACATTCTTGATGTGTCGGGCGCTTGCGCTACCGAGTCAGCCAAACTCAACGCATCGCGCAGCCGACCGCGCGCAGCAAGGACGTGAAAAAGCCACCGTGTAGTTTCGCCGCTGAACTGCGTCGAGGTCACCGCCTGTTTACGTCTCGCTTCCAATGCCAGCTGCACGTCATCCAGCGGGAGTCCGGCGAAAAACGCGACCTGAGCCATGCTAAACACGGCAAGGCCGGACAGTTCCGCGAGGCGTGAACGAATGGCCGCGAGCGTTTTGGGGTCCCGCGGCCTGGTGGCGGCGGCCCAGCGCCATGCGTCCATGTCGTCGCCGGTCGAGCCAAGTCGTTCGAGAAGACCAAGGTAGCGCCCTACGTGTATCGCGTTCTGATCGGACAGTGCTACGAGAAGACGATCGCGCA
>JBQTIF010000102.1:0-28741 GCA_052388395.1 Gemmatimonadaceae bacterium
CGTTGGAGTTGCGCACCCCGACCGTGCTGACACGCGCACGAAGCTCGCCCCAGTCGAAGCGGGTCGTGAAATCTGTTTCGAGGTACGCACCGCGGTCCGCGGCCAACAGCTCCAACGAATCGATCGGTAGGCACCCCTTGCTCCACAGTGACCCGGCGAATGACGGATACCGTCCGCGCTCCTCGGCAAGGTCGGCCGACGCGCTGATCGCGTAGAAGCTCACCGCCTCCATCGTCTCGTCGGCGAACTTCACGGCCTCCTCGCTCGCGTACGGGAGTCGGCGCGTGTAAAGCGCGTCCTGAAAGCCCATGATGCCGAGCCCGATCGGACGGTGCCGCAGATTGGATCGCCGCGCTTCCGGGATCGTGTATAGGTTGATGTCAATCACGTTGTCCAGCATGCGCGCGGCGATACGTGTGGTGCGCTCGAGCCGCGTGTGATCGATCCCATGACGAGCGACATGCGTGGCGAGATTGATCGAGCCGAGATTGCAGACCGCGACCTCGTCATCGCTCGTGTTGAGCGTGATCTCCGTGCAGAGATTCGACGAGTGAATCACCCCGACGTGTTGCTGCGGCGAGCGAAGGTTGCATGCATCCTTGAACGTGATCCACGGATGCCCCGTCTCGAACAGCATGGTGAGCATGCGCCGCCAGAGGTCGGTCGCACGCACCCGCTTGAAGAGCGTGATCTCGCCGCGCTCGACGCGTGCCTCGTGCTCGGCGTACCGCGTCGCGAATGCCTGACCGTAGAGGTCGTGCAGGTCGGGGACGTCGTCGGGCGAGAAGAGCGTCCACCGCCCGTCCTCGGCCACGCGCTGCATGAACAGGTCGGGGACCCAGGCTGCGGTATTCATGTCATGCGTGCGCCGCCGATCATCGCCCGTATTCTTCCGCAGATCGAGGAATTCCTCGATGTCGATGTGCCAGGTCTCGAGGTACGCGCACACCGCGCCCTTGCGCTTGCCACCCTGGTTGACGGCGACGGCGGTGTCGTTCGCCACCTTGAGGAACGGAACGACACCCTGCGACGTGCCGTTCGTGCCACGGATGTGCGCACCGAGTCCGCGTACCCGTGTCCAGTCGTTCCCGAGACCGCCGGAGTACTTCGCCAGCAGCGCGTTGTCCTTGATGCTCGCGAAGATGCCGTCCAGATCATCGGGCACCGTCGTGAGGAAGCACGACGAGAGCTGCGGCCGTGGCGTTCCCGCGTTGAACAACGTCGGCGTCGAGCACATCATGTCGAACGACGACAGCACTTCGTAGAACTCGATCGCCCGTGCCTCGCGGTCGATCTCGCGGAGCGCGAGGCCCATCGCCACGCGCATGAAGAACGCCTGCGGCAGCTCGATACGCGTGCCGTTGGTCTGAATGAAGTAGCGATCGTGGAGCGTCTGGAGCCCGAGGAACTGGAAGTAGAGATCGCGCTCCGGACGTAACGCCGCGGCCATCCGCGACAGATCGAATGTCAGCAACTCGGGATCGAGCAACCGGAGATCGACGGCGCGCGCGACATAGGCAGGGAAGTACGTCGCGTAGTCCATCTCGTCCTGGCGCGCCTCCGTCGGTGTGCCGAGCACGAAGCTCAGTGCTTCCGTCCGCGCACGATCGAGCAGAAGACGCGCACTTGCATAGGCGTAGTTCGGCTCGATCTCCACCATCGCGCGCGCCGCCATGGTCGGCGCGAGTGCCAGCTCGTCGGCGCTCATCCCATCATACAGATTGCGGGTCGTCTCGGCGATGAGCGTCGCGGTGGAGACGCCCTCAAGGCCAGCGCACGCGTCTTCGATGACCAGGCCGAGCCGAGCAAGGTCGACCGGCTGAAGAGCGCCATCGGGATCTCGCACCTGGATCGTCTGCTTCGGGCGTTCCGTGGTTATCGCAGCGCCGCCCTCTGCGCGTCGCACCTGCGCGCGCGACTCGCGGTACAGCACGTACGCGCGCGCCACCTTGTGATGGCCGCCACGCATGAGCGCGAGCTCGACCTGATCCTGAATGTCCTCGATGTGCAGCGCGCGCTGCGCGTCGGCACGACGAGTCAGCGAGTCGATAACGCCGGCGCAGAGCGATTCCACGATCTCGCGCACGCGCGGCGATGTCGCTGCGCCGGTTCCTTCGACGGCGAGGAACGCCTTGGTCATCGCCACCGCGATCTTGGTCGCGTCGAATGGCGACACGGCACCGTTCCGCCGGATGACATGGAACGTTGGTGGCGCGGCGATCAGCGCGGACCCAGCGGACGCTGGCGCGCTCGCGCGCGCATCGACTAACAGTGACATGGCGACCCTCCCCGATGGTTTGACGGACGGGAGGCCAGATCGTGTGTCCGAGCAACGGCGTCCGAAAAGACGCGTGACTTGGACGACCGATCCACCGGGACACCCCGCCCGAGGACGTTGTGAAGCACCACCCGGCGCGGGATGGCAGGTCTCCTGGCTCGCGGGTCGTCGCCGCTGTCTGGCCGTCCCGGCGCTCCTCACGCCAGTGGCCCATCACGACAGCTCGGCTCTCCGCTTACAGTTGCGGGGGCAGCTCCGGCGTGGATGCGTCGAGCATCGCACCGGATTCCCTCTTAGCTCCGGACCGAGGTCCGAAGAACCATCATACGCCGCCCCAAGTATGCCAGGCGGCTGACGTGAAAGCAAGCAATGCCGACGGCCGGGGTCGGCAGGTCAGCCGATCTCGCGCCCCAAATTGTCGGCGCTCGTGGCGTCGCGCGCGTTGCTTCCCCCGTTGGCATTCACCGCGAGCTGTAGGCGCGTCAGTTCCCGGACCGCAGGTCAGCAGCTGGGGAACAATGCGGCGAGCACCGCGCTCGAGGCATCTGCGATGGCCACGCGCTCGACGCGGGAAACAGCAGCTGAGGAGGCCGACGCCGCAGTGGCGGCGTCGGTGGAGCGGCGATCACGCAAGGCGCTGAGCACCTTGAGCTGCGCGACACTGAGCAACGCGTAGCCGCGATCAGCCCGCGGGACCTCCTGGTACTGGCTGACCAGGTTGCAGGCCGTGCGATTCCACAGCAGCACTTCGCCCTCTCCCCGCGGCTCGTGGGCACGGGAGAGTGTGAACTCTGTTGTGGTGGGTCCGACAACGTCACTGCGACACGCGCCAATGAACAAAAGCGCGAGCAACGCCACGGATGAGTGTTGCCGCGTTAGGCGCCGTCGCCGGCTTGTCATGAGAATCTGCGGGGACACCATCGTGTGCTCCTCGTAGTTGTCCGTCGTTATTCGAGGCTCCTACGCCGACTCCCGCGTAGCGAGAACCGGCGTGAGGAGCGTGATGTTTCACTGTTGCAGGATGGCGACCTGCACGAGCCGGCACGTGTTGGGACCCGGGATCCCGTCGGCGAAGGCGGCCGGCGGGAATGCGGCGGGAATGCTGGCGTTAGTGCAACCGCCGCGGAACGTCGTGATCATGTTTCGAGCGAGCTCGGGCAGCCTCGGTCCATGATCGTGCAGCACGACGTGCACCTCGGCTCCACGCGGATTCGTCAGCCCGTGGCCAAACCAGGCACGCGTCAGAGGCCCGTTCTCGAGCAGCGCCGCGAACGTGGCCGCTCCCTCTGTGAACCGCCCCGTTGCGTAGCCGATGTCGCCCTTGACCGCGCTAGCACGTGTCAGCACATCCATAGCGCTACACGGTCGCGTTAGGCAATTCTGCGGTTCATTGATAACGATCCACCATAGTGTGTGCGCATTTCCGGCCGCCAGATTCTGCGTTCTGAGCCAGATTCGGATGCCGTTGTCATTGCTAGTGAGCACTGCCTGCGCCCCCGGCACTTGAGTCACCGGACCTTGCGAAGGGTGCGTCATGACGGGGGCAGTCGTTTGTTGCGCGTCCCGATAGTCGGCTAGCGTGACTAATGATTGTGTGCCCGCGATCGCGTCCGGCGCAGGATTCTCGCACGCCGTGATGGCGAGAAAAGCTGCCGCTGCGATGCTGCATGGTCGGTAAGGTGCCCGCATAATGCTCCCTCATCGTGGATGGAATGGCCGATTGCGACGGTTGCAATGCGGCCCTATTGTAGGCGCGCGGTCTCGTGCCCTTGTCGCGTAGCTCTCGCGCTTATTTCGTAGCAGAGGCTATGTCCTCGCTTTTCTCTCTCGAGCTCCTGGGCAGCGCCGCTATCGTGGGTCGGGACGGGCCGGTGGCCTCACGAGCGGCTCGTGGGCACAGGCTGGCACTCCTTGCGCTCTTAGCGGGTGCACGCGGGCGCGCGCTGAGCCGAGACAAGATCCTCGGTCTCCTGTGGCCAGAAGCGGACATCGAGCGAGGGCGGCACTTGCTGTCAGACTCTCTCTACTTGCTGCGCAGCGCCCTTGGCGAGGAGGCAGTGATCTCCGCCGGAGACGTTTTAAGGCTGAACGGAGATTGCGTCTCGAGCGACGTCCAAGAGTTCGAGCGTCTGCTAGATCAACGTCAGCTCGAGCCGGCCGTGGCGATCTATTGTGGTCCGTTTCTGGACGGCTTTCACATATCTGGCGCACCTGACTTCGAACGCTGGGTCGATGGCGAGCGCGCCCGCCTCGGCGAGCGATTCGCCGGTGCCTTGCAAGCGCTTGCTGAAGCATGTGAGGCGCATAACGAGTGGACCGCTGCTGTGGGTTGGTGGCGCCGCCTCAGCGCGCACGATCCGTACTCCGGCGGCAACGCGCTTCGCCTGATGCGTGCGCTGGACTCGAGCGGCAACCGTGCCGCCGCGCTGCAGCACGCCCGCATATACAGCACGCTGCTGCGAGATGAGTTTGGCGCCGAACCAGATCCTGAAGTGTTGGCGCTGATCGAGCGATTCCGCTCAGAGCCAGCTGCGCCGTCTCCAGCCATTCTCGCCGGTCGACCGGCGCAGCCAGCGACATCCTCCGAGATATCCGAGGTTGTGTCGAGCACGATCGACGCGGGAATCACCGCTTCGCTGGAGAAGACGAGATCAGTTTCCTTCGATTCGCGGCGGCCTCCCGGATTGCGTCGTTATGCTGGCGGTGCGCTCGGACTCGTGGTCGCGCTCGCTGTTGGCGGGGTCTTTCTTCTGCAGAACCGCGGGAGCGGATCGGTGAGTGAGGGCGCGTCGGGGCGCTCGATCGCCGTCTTGCCGTTTGTCAACCTGAGCGCCGACCCAGAGAATCAGCATTTCAGTGATGGTTTAACGGAGGAGCTAATCGGCGAGCTCAGTCGGATCGATGGTCTCCACGTGGCAGCGCGCACTTCATCCTTTGCTCTGCGCGATGCGAAACTCGATGCGCGCGCCATTGGCGACACGCTGGGCGTCACGACGGTGCTCGAAGGCAGCATCAGGAAGGAAGGGAACCGGCTGCGCGCCTCGGCACAGATTGTTGACGCCGTGACCGGCTACCACATCTGGTCGCAAGAATACGATCGCGAGCTGAGGGACGTATTCGCGCTTCAGGATGAGATAGCCCGTGCAATCGCGGGAGCGCTGGCGATGAAGCTGGTGAATGTCGATCCGGTTGCGTCGAGAACTAAGAGCCTCGAAGCGTACGATTTGTATCTGCGCGGAATCTTCTTGCGCAATCGGCTCACGCGCGACGACCTGATGAAATCCGTCGAGCTGTTCGATCGTGCGATTCAGATCGACTCGACATATGCGGCGGCGTACGCCGGAAAAGCAACAGCCATTGGGCCGCTGATTTGGTTCCGAAATATCACCCGCGCCCAGGGACTCCCGCCCATGCGCGCGGCCGCGCGGCGTGCGGTCGAGCTGGATGAGACGTTAGGCGAAGCGCAGGTGGCACTCGGATTCGTCGCGTTCCTCTTTGACTGGGATTGGTCCGAAGCGGAGCGACGATTCGGGCGGGCGATCCAGCTGAATCCGAACGATCAGCACGCGTACCACATGTACGCCAACTATCTCCGCGCGATGGGTCGCTTCAGCGAGGCAGTCGCCGCCCGAAGCCGGGCCTTGCAGCTGGATCCGCTAAACGCGCGCACTGGTATGCTGCTGTCGCACGACTATCTCCAGCTGGGCGAGCTCGGCTCTGCAATGCAGCATGCTCGGCGTGCCGTCGAGCTCAATCCGGTTAACCCGCTGGCGCTCGGCATCGGCTCGGACCTCCCACACGGACCGGGCGAGGTCTTCGAGCTCCAGGGGTTATACGATGAGGCGGTCCAAGAATACTTGGAGGTGGCTCGGCGACGCGGAGCGACGGCGCATGAACTGGCCGAGCTTCGCACGGCGTACAACAGCGGAGGAATGCGCGCGTTCTGGCGTCGCTGGCTGGAAATGGACGAGAGACAATCGTCGGGTTCTCCGGATCCACTGCGGGTGGCGAGGATCTACTCACGTATCGGCGATGCCGACCGCGCGATCCAGTGGCTGGAGCGGGCTTACATCGAGCGCATCCCCGGCGTCGCGTTCGTGAAAGTTGACTCCGACCTCCGATCTCTGCACGGTGCGCCGCGTGTCGCGCGCATTTTGCGAGAGATGAAGCTGGAAACTGTCGCCGCCGCAAAGCCGATACCGCGCTGACCTGGCGGCTAGGCCGTGCTAGGCCGCGGATGCGACCGAGCGCCTGTGAACGTGCCGTTTTGCACCGGACACTATGGAACGACTTGCGTCTTCGGCTCCAGGCGAACGATCCACAACCCGGAATTGAAGTCGTTGACGAAAGCCAGATTGTTTTTTGCCACCACGCCCCAGGTCATCGCCACGTTAGGCACGAACCCTTTTTCGTGCGCCGGATTCACGTGTGCCATCTCGCGCCCCTGCGCACGCAGATCGCCGCGCAGCTCGCCGGAGATGTCGAAGGCGCGGAAGCCGGCGTTGTACGCACCCATGTACAACGTGTCTCCCGTCACCCACACGTTGTGCACACCGCCGTACTCCGGCTCATACCACGCCACAGAACGCGGATTGTTCAAATCGCTCACATCGATGACCTGCAGGCGGCCATACGCACGCGCCGGCTTCCCCATCATCAACGCCTGGACCTCGTTGTTGCCGAACACTTCGTCAGCGATGAACACATAGTTCTTGTGGCGCCACGCCGTGTGCGTTCCGCGGATGAAGCCTTTGCCGCCTTCCAGCTCCACATCCTTATAGAGCTTGTCCAGATCGTACTTGTACTGCGCTACAAACTGCGGATTGCGCGGAGTGCCACCCTTGATGCCGTTGCCGACATCGAGGATGACAAGCCCATCGTTCCACCAACTGCCGTACAGCAAGCCATCCTGAACATCCACGTCGTGTAGCTGCCTCCCGGCGTCGCCGAATTTGCGCGGCGTGCGCCACGTGGCGACTTCCTTCGGCTCGCGCGGATTGTTGATGTCGACGATATGCAGTGCGCCGGTTGCGTCATTCGTTAGGTAGACGTGCGTCCCGTGCGTCGGCTGGGTGTACACGAATGCGGAGTGCACGCCAGACGTGACGCCTTGGGAAAAGTCCGCAATCTTCTTCGGATGCAGCGGATCTTCCGCCGACGCGATGCCGATTCCGTTCACTCGATTGTCGGCACCTTCGCGCGTGTAGACGATGTAGCGACCGTCCGCCGTCGTCATGATGTCGTTGACGATGCGGAAGTTGTCGACGAGGGAATCGACAATCACCGGGTTCGCCGGATTCGAAATATCGATCGAGTAGAAGCGGTCACCCCCGAGGTGCGTGCCGAGATAGGCGACGCGCCCGTTGGGGTGCACCCACACTTCCGCCGTCGGGAATTGGCTGCGCACGACCTGACCCACCACGGTCGCCTTGCGGCGCACATCGCGCTCGGCGACGGTGATTGTCGCGTCGCCAGACGCAATGCCAAAGTCGGCTTTTACAGCGTATGTCCCGGGCTCATAGGCCACGAACGCTCCATCGGCGTCGATCTCTCCCTTGCCCGGCGTCAGGAGCCAGAGCGGCGTTAGGCCTTCGATGGCACGGCCGGCGCTGTCGCGAGCTTCCACACGGAACCGCACGACATCACCCGTTCGCGCGCGTGGCTGGGCCGCCGTTACCGTCACGCGGCTCACGCGCCCGGGTGGAACCGTGACGTCCAGCGTGCTGCGCACATTTCCGACGGATGCCGTAACAGTTGCACGACCGGGAGTGCCTGCCGAAATCACACCGGCATCGGTTACGAAGATCACGTTAGGCGCTGAGCTGCGCCATTCCACACGATCGTCGCGCGCGTCGCCAGCGGCCGAATAGACCTTGGCGTCGAGACGCAGTCGCTGTCCCGCGGCCATGCGCCGTGGCTGCGGCGCAATGACGACGCGAGCAGCCGGACCGGGGACCATGCGCACCTCGATGCGCTGCACAACCGGCCGCGCTCCCGGGATGATCACACTGGCGACAACGGGCAACACACCCGCTGCGCCGGACGTAACGAGTCCCGTGCTATCGACGGTCCCTTCGAAATTTCCCCCTTGCTGCTGGAAGCGAACGCGCACATTCGCCATCGGCTGGCCAGTTGCGTCCACAGCCTGACCTCTCAACCGCAGTGTATCACCAGCAATGACAACGGGCTGCGCCGGCGTGATGACGATGCGCGGCGGCTGCGCAGCCTGCAGCAGGAGTGCGAAGGTCAACAACATGTGTACATACTCCGCAAGAGAGTTCGACCGACTTCAACGTTGAAGGCCGCAGGGGCGCGGCGTCAATGTCACAGAGACACCTCGACAGCAGTGGTCCGGCGCCGAGGGGACCAGCTCCGCACGTCGCGTTAGGCAGACCCGCGCCGAAATGCCTCCTCCAGCCAGCGGCGGGCTGCATCTACCTCCGCCGCGACTAGTTCGTGCCCTCCTTGTTCCCAGTGGACCGAAACGCGAGCCCCAGCATTCTGCAGCAATTCGATGAGCCGTTCGGTCAGCCGGCGCGGGACAAGCGGATCCGACTGGCCCGCTGAAATGAAAACCTGTGTGTCGCGAAGGACTGGTGGCTGCGCCGGCTCGAATGGCACCATCGGATGGAGGAGCACCGCGCCAAGCAACGCTGCCGGATGCCGCAGGAGCACGCTCGCGGCGATATTCGCGCCGTTGGAGTAGCCAACGGCAACGATCCGGGCAGGATCTACGCGATACTCGGCTGACGCTTCGCGAATAAAATCGACGAGCTCATCGGTCCGACGCGCGAGGTCCTCTTGATCGAATACGCCCTCGGCCAAGCGCCGGAAGAAGCGCGGCATGCCGCGTTCAAGCACGCGACCGCGCGGAGAAAGAAGCGGCGCCCCAGGCAACAGCTGCTGCCCTAATGCAATCAAGTCGTTTTCGTCGCCCCCGGTCCCATGGAGCAGCAGCAGCGTTGGCGCTCCCGCGGCCGACCCCGGGACAAAGCGGTGGATGAAACCGAGCTCGCGCGAGGTAGCGCCCATCGTTATTTCGCTTCGCGCGCCGCGAACGTCGGCACGTGTAGTGCCGGCAGACCACGCTCGATTTCCCCGCGCTGCGGCTCGAGCCACGGCGGCAAGATCAGTCGCTCGCCAAGTGCGCCGGGATCCTCGTCGATCGCGAAGCCAGGACCATCTGTAGCGATCTCAAAGAGCACGCCACCGGGTTCGGTGAAGTACACCGACTTGAACCAGAAGCGGTCGATCACCGGCGTGGGACGCCGCCCGGCTTGTTGCACCTGGTCGTGTAGCGCGAGTTGCGCCGACTCGTCCGGCGTGCGCCAGGCGACGTGGTGCACTCCGCCGACGCCCCAGGCGCCGCGATTGGCGTTAGGCATCTCGGCGATGTCGAGCGTGCGTCCGGAGCCGCCGCCGACCACGCTGAAGCGGTGCCAACCACCTTCCTCGCCTAACGCGGTGAACCCGAGCGTGCTGCTGAGCAGCTGCGCCGTGGCCGCGACGTTGCGTTCCCACAACCGCACCGCGTGGAGTCCGCGCACTTGGCGTGCTTCCGGAACTGGGCTCGACGTCCACGGCGCGAAATCTTCTCGTGCGTCCGTTTCCACAAGTGCGATCGGCAAACCGTGCGGATCCGTTGCCGTCAGCGTGCGTTCGCCGAAACGTGTAACGAGATCGCCGGGGCGTATGCCGTACTGCGCGAGACGTTCGGCCCAGTAGCCGAGCGACATCACGGGGACGGCAAGCTGCACTTCCATCGTTAGGCCCACGCCTGGGCGCGCCGCCGGCATGCCGGGCCAAGGGAAGAACGTCAGATCAGTTCCAGGACGTCCCTCGGCATCGGCATAGAAGAGGTGATACGTGTCCGGGGCATCTTGGTTGACGCTGCGCTTGACCAAACGCATCCCCATGACACCGCTGTAGAAGTCGAGATTCTCTTGCGCATCGCCTGAAATGCAGGTGATGTGATGAATGCCGGTTACCGATTCCATATAGTCCTTACTCGTTAGCTCTTAGCTCTTAACCTACAACGCTTGGTAAGAGCTAAGAGCTAAGACCGAGTAACTAGGGGACGACCTGCGCCCTCGGCTCGATCTTGATAATCCAGAGCCCGTTATTGAAATCGTTCACGTAGGCGAGGTTATTCTTCACAACCACTCCCCACGTTTGCGCGGCGTTCTTGATGTTGCCGTCCATGTCTGCCGTGCTCAACGACGCGATCTCGCGACCCTGAGCGCGCAGATCTCCGCGCAGCTCGCCGGTAATGTCAAAGGCGCGGAAGCCGCCGTCGTACACTCCCATGTACAGTGTGTCCCCTGCGACCCAAACGTTATGCACGCCGCCGTTCTCAGGCCTGTAGTACGCGACGGGTCTGGGGCGCTCGATATCCGAGACGTCGAGCACCTGCAGATTGCCGTACATGCGATTCGCTGACTCGTCCTTCGCGCCTTTCACGTCCTCCGCGCGATAGACCTCGTCGGCGATGAAGACGTAGTTCTTATGACGCCACGCCGTGTGTGTGCCGCGCGTGTGGCCGGCGCCGCTCACGATCTCGACTTCGCGATACATCTCATTGAGATCGTACTTGTACTGCGAGACGAGCATCGGATTGCTCGGGCTCCCGCCTTTGATCCCGTTTCCAACATCGAGGATCACAAGCCCATCGTTCCACCAACTTCCATAAAGCAGACCATCCTGCACGTCGATGTCATGGATGTAGCGTCCTTCGCTCGCGCGCGGCGGCGCCCACACCCCCACTTGTTTCGGCTTGGCCGGATCGTTGATGTCGATCACATGCATCGCGCCAGTGCCGTCATTCGTTAGGTAGACGTGCGTCCCGTGCCGCGGCTGTGTATAGATGAACGCCGAGTGCACGCCAGCTGTCACTCCCTCCGTGAACTCGCTGACGACCTTCGGATGTAGCGGATCGTCCAGTGTGGCAATGACGATTCCGTTCTTGCGGTCGGCGGCGCCTTCGCGCGTGGCAACAAGCACTTTCCCCGCGGCATCGGTCATTACGTCATTCACAAGACGCGTGTTCATGACAACCGAATCGACGATGACTGGCTTCGCCGGATTCGAGATGTCGATGCTGTAGAAGCGATCGCCGCCTCCATGAGTACCGAGATACAAGACGCGTCCGTTCGGATGCGCCCAGACCTCGGCTGTCGTGAATGCTGTGCGAGGGAGACGGCTCACGACTGACACAGCGCGCCTGACGTCTCTATCTTCCACGGTGACGACGGCATCGGCGCTGCGGCTGCCTAACGAGGCAGAGACCGTGTACCGCCCTGGATTGTAGGCAACGAAGCCCCCATCCGACTCGATGAGTCCTTCGCCGCCCGTCATGGACCATTGCGGCGTGAGCCCGGTGACCGTCTGGCCGGCCGTGGTCTTCGTCGACACGGCAAAGCGCAGCACGTCACCCTGCTTGGCGCGAGTGCGACCTGGGGTCAGCTCGAGCGAGACGATGTTGTTAGGCACGACCGCTATCGCAAGCACCTTCGTGGCCTTCCCCGCGGCGATCGTCACTGTAGCACGCCCGGCAGCGAGCGCCGTTATGGCGCCGTCGCTTCCCGCACGCACCACGCGCGGCGCGGATGACGTGAACGTGTATTCGTCGTTCTTGCGCTCGTCGTTCTGCGCAGACCACGACTTCGCGTTCAGCAGCAAGCGTTGACCGACGACCAGTTTTGTCGGCTGCGGCGCGACCTCGATGCGCGCGGCCGGGCCAGGCATGATGCGAACATCAAAGCGCTCGACTTTGGGCCGCTGTCCCGGCACGCTCGCAACTGCACTGACGGCGATTACGCCGGTCGAACCGGTGATCATCACCCCAGACGTATCGATGTCACCCCCCTCGCCTCGCACCATGCTGAAGCGGACGCGGACACCTGGCAGCGGGGCGCCCGCAGAGTTCAGCGCCTGACCGGTGAAGCGCACGGTGTCGCCTGCGCTCACTTGTCGCGTCGCAGGAGTGATGACGATGCGCGCAACGCTACTGGGCTCCTGGGCCGAGAGGGAACTCGCAAATGCGAGAACGAGGCAGACAGAAATTTTCATGGCGATATAGTGCGGTACGAGTTAACGAAAAAATGCGTTAAAAAGGACCCGGGACGCGAGCGTTAAAACGTCAACTTCGTGAAAGGGTAAGTGCGTTCTGGCGCCGACGCGTTGACCCGTTAACACCGTTGACCGTTTAACGCCCGCGCGTACGTACCGTTTAACGCCCTTTTTGTTCTTCACGTGTCCCGCAGTTGTCGCCGCCTCGCAGTAACATGAGGTTTCGACCATGTCTTGGGGTCGCCTCTCCCTCGCCCTGGCCGGTCGCGCACTTCTTAGTCCGTCCCTTGCCCGCGCCCTTGTCGTCGTCGCCTGGCGCTTTCGCGACCGCGCCTGGTATCGCAAGGCGCCCTTTCTTCCGTTGCCGTCGCGCGCATACACGCGTTGGCGCATGCACACCGCGTACGGTGATCCGGAGACGGTGCCGACCGTTGAAGAGGCGATCCGCTACGTGCGCTGGGCCGCCGGGCCGTGACGCCGGTCGTCGCCGCAACTCTCGCGTCGCGTCTCAAAGCGCAAGCGTACGGCGTCGGGTTCGATCTGGCCGGCGTCGTTAGGCTCCGCGAGTCAACAACCTTCCCGCAGTTCCAGCGCTGGCTCGCGGCCGGTCACGCCGGCACGATGCGATACATGGAGCGAGGATCTGCCGGTCGCGCAGATCCTCGCGCGCACCTACCTGAAGCCCGCACGGCGCTCGTCGTCGCGCTCAACTACGGCGGCACACAGCCGAGCGGCGCCATCGCGCGCTATGCGCGCGGCGACGACTATCACGACGTCATGCTGGCGAAGCTGCGCATGTTGGAGCAGTGGCTGCGACATGACGCCGGCGACGACGTCTGGCTGCGATCGTATGTCGATACCGGTCCCTTTCTGGAGCGCGACCTGGCGCGCCAGGCTGGCCTCGGGTGGTTTGGGAAGAACACGACACTCATTCACCCCAAGCTCGGCTCGTTTCTTCTTCTCGGCACGCTGTTCACCGGCCTGGACCTTGACCCCGACGCGCCGTTCGAGACTGAGCATTGTGGGACGTGCCGGCGTTGTCTCGACGCGTGCCCCACCGACGCATTCGTTAGGCCGCATGAGCTAGACGCCCGGCGCTGCATCTCTTACCTAACGATTGAGCTCCGCGGCGAGATCCCGCGCGAACTGCGCGCGGCCATGGGGTCGCTGGTCTTCGGCTGCGACATCTGTCAGGACGTCTGCCCCTGGAACGAGAAGTTCTCCAAACCGGCGGCTGACGCTGCCCTGCTCCCACGGAATGAGAATCGTGACCCCGACCTCGCTGAGCTCCTTTCTCTTGGCGAAGAGGAATTTCGCGCGCGTTTTCGCCACTCGGCCGTGCGTCGCGCGAAGCGTCGTGGGCTCGCCCGCAACGCCGCTGTAGCACTGGGAAACCGGCGGAACGCGCGTGACGTCCCTGCGCTGGCTCGCGCGCTCGCGACTGACGTCGATCCTGAAGTGCGCCGTCACGCGGCGTGGGCACTCGGTTGCTTTCGAGGGAACGTTCACGCGCACGCTGCGCTACGAGGTGCGCTTGATCGCGAGGAAGATTCTTCCGTTCATGAGGAAATTCAAATCGCGATTCGCTGATCGCTGAACCAAAACATCCCGCGATTGAACGCGCTGCAACGTCGCGTGCGCACATCACTCGCTGCGTGGACGCGACGCCGCGATTTATTGGAATCTTCTCATAAGTGGCGTTCATAGACACGCGCGCGTCATTCGCAGAGAGAAAAAAACACAAAACAGCCATCGTTTTTTTCGCGCGCGTCGTTATGATGGTTGGCGCGTCAATTGCCCCGGTCGGGCGGCGAAGCAGCTGGCCGTTTTGAAATAGCAGTCGAAACCTCCATGGCGCTCGGTTAGCGCCTTTTCTGTTAAACAACGCCGTCGCCCGTACATGAAGCGTCTCGATCTCGCGCTCCTCGCAACACTCTCGAGTTTCGCCGTTTTCGTCTGCATGCAAGCGCGTGAGACGCGCGCGATCAGTGTTGAGCGTGAAGGTCATGGGGAAGCAGCAGCACTCGACCGCAAAGCATCCGCACGCCGCGGATTGGTCGATTCCGCTCGTGGCAGGCTGCTCCCGGTGATTTCGGTTCGGACGAAGAGTCCTGCCCGTCCCGCGTTAGGTCCGGATGAAGTGCTGCGACGAGTTCGCGAGCGTGCGGGCGGTACCTTCATCGACGACGTCATCGTCGCCCACGACTCAGCGCTGGCCCGATGGCCGGACCGCTTGGTGAACCCGCTGCGCGTCTGGGTTCAGAATGGTGCCACGTTACCAGACTGGAGCGAGGAGCGAAACACGATCGTGCGACAAGCCTTCTCGGATTGGTCCGATACTGGCCTGCCGTTGAGCTTCGCGTTCGTCGTGGATTCAGCGACAGCCGACGTGCACGTGACGTGGACCGATCACTTCAACGAGTCTATCAGCGGTAAGACGCTGTGGGCGCATAACGACGGCTGGTGGATCGTCGACGCCAGCATTCAGTTGGCGGTACACCACCGCGATGGGACGGCGCTCGATTTCGATGCCACGCGTGCGATCGCGCTCCACGAAGTCGGACATCTCATCGGACTCGATCACACGCGCGATACGACCAGCATCATGACGCCGCGCGTGCGTGTGAAAGACCTGTCGATCGCCGATCGGTCGACCGCGTACCTGCTGTACTCGCTCCCGCCCGGCCCCCTCGGTTCTTCACGCGCGCGCCTCGCTGCGCGTTAGGCTGCTTTAGCGGGTTCGCAGTCGCACGGTACGCGCTTTCGCATTGCGACGCGATACCTGAAGCTCCACCTCTCGGTCCCCTGCCTCGTCAAGCGCGGCTATCAGCGCCATGACCGACTGGAGCTTCTGACCATTCACTCGCGTGATGATGTCACCAGCGCGCAGCCCGGCTTCCACGGCTGGAGAGCCACGCAGCACGTCGAAGACGAGAAGCCCTTCATCGACGCCGAGTCCTTCGCGCAGCGCCTCTGACAAGGGCATCAGAATCGCGCCGCTGATCATGTTCGCGCCGGCGATAGTCCCCTGCAATCGGAGCGGGACATGCGGCGTCGGTGGAAGGATTGGGGCGCCGCGAGCTTGTGCGCGCGCCCAAACCTTGGGATTCGCGCTGTCCGTCATTACGTAACTGAATTGCCCGTTAGGCAACTCCAGGATGCGTATCTTCGGCCTCGCTGCCGCGATCGCAGGTGCCGGGTTGATTTCGATCCAGGGACAGTTGGAGTTGAAGCCTTCAGGCCGCGGCTCTACGACGACGTTGACAATACGTATCTCGCCGTCTCGCCGGTAGCGCACCGGCAGCGGAGAGCCCGGCTTGAGTAGCTCGACGATGTCGACCACGCCACTGACCATGTCGCGGCCAGCGAGCGCGAGGATCTCGTCGCCGGAAGCGAGACCGGATTTCTGAGCCGGTGATCCTGGCTCGACGGAGACCAGTTTCGGATACTTCCGGTAGACAATCGCGGCCTCGTTCGGTGCGGCTGTGATATCGGCATCTTCGCTGATGTGGATGCCTAACCAACCTTCTGGCGCCGGTCGCGCGTCGCATATCGCTCTCAGATGCGCCTGCAGCATTTCGGCTTCATTGAGAGTGCGCTCCAACCGCCCACTCAGGTCGGCGATACGGGCGCGGAAGGTCGTCTTCTCCGCAGCTGTCGCGGCACGTTGCAGCCTGGTGCTTGCGACTCTGATGTCGCGCACCAGCCCTTGCTGCGTGAGTACGAGTCGCTCGAGCGCGCCGCGCAGGACGATGAGTGAGTCCTGCTCCCCAGCACGCACACTCACACGCGTCTGCTGCGCTGCGTAGGGCGTCGCCGCTGAGAGCGACGCCATGAGCATCAGGGTGATGGATCCGAATGCCATCTGCTAGAACCTTCCTAAACGATTGCCGAATGACACGACTTGACCCATGCGCTGGAGCGTGGCGTCGCGCGCACCTAACGTGGACACGTAGAACTGGTTGATCAACGGATCCTGCGGCGCTTCTGCGAGCGCCTCGCGCGTGCTCTGTGCGACCTCGTCCAAAAACGCGAGTCGCGAACGGAAACGCTCGAACGCCTGCCCGCTGCTGACGGTGTCATTCGCCGCCAGATACGTAGCCGCCGACGAGTACTGCTGGTACGCCCGGTTCAGAACTTCGAGTGCCTCGTCCGTCGAACTGAAATCGGTTGCGGCGGCGGCCTCGGGGCTCGGCGCCTGCTGCTTGAATGCCAATGCTTGGGAATACGACATGCCCGCCGAAAGACGTCCGGCGAACAGACCACCCACGATCAACAGCGCGGCCGCTGCCATCTGCAGCAGTTTGCGCGTGCTGCCTAACGCTGCAACGCGCCACTCTCTACTCTCGCTCGTGAGTAGGCCATCCTCCGACAAGCGCGAGCGCAGCTGACTCCAGTCGGTCAGAGGCGGGCGAATGCGCGAACGCTCGCCACTCGCTAGACCGGCGAGCTGTCGATAGGCAGCTCGCTCGCGCGCGCATTGCGCGCACGACGCGAGGTGCGCCGCTTCGTCGCGCGTCGGCTCGACATCGCCGAGCTCCGCGAGACGTTCAATAGGCAGGTGCTGCATGTTCTCCCTCTTTGCCGGCCTGAAGTCCTTCAACGACGTGCGCGAGCAAGCGCCGGAGTTTCGCGCGCGCCTTGAACAATTGCGATTTCGACCCACCCGGCGTTATGCCGAGCTCTCGTGCGATTTCTTCGTGCGTGTACCCTTCAACATCATGCATAACGAACACCGTCCTGGCGCCTGGCGATAACTTCGCCGTCGCTTCTTCGATCGTCGCTGTCAGCAGCGTCCGATCGCTGTCGTGCTCCACTGACGCGGACGATTCGTCGATCTCGAACTCGACGCGTGCCAGTCGTCGCGCACTGCGCAACGCATTCAACGTTCGATTCACGGCAATGCGGTGCGCCCACGTCCCGAACTGGGAATCGCCGCGATAGCTTGGCAACGCGCGAAAGATCTGGATCCAGACTTCCTGCGCGATGTCGGCCGAAAGGTCAGGATCCCCCACGAGGCGCCTAACGACCGCGTCGATGTGCGGCGCATGCTGCGCCCAAATAGAGCGCAGCGCCCGCTCATCGCCCGCTATTGCTCGTGCGATCGTTTCGTGCGTGGCCATGCGTTCAGTAGGTCACTAAAACCGAGCCGTAGGTTGCTCAATCTTGCCCGCGCTGCCGCTGTGGATACTGGCTCCCGACCCGAAGCTGTGAGGGGAGAGCTGTGAGTGATACAGCGGTGAGTTCAGTAGTTAACAACTGGACTGATGCCTGGAAAACTCATAGCAGGCACCTCACGGCTTCCGCCAGGAGCCGGAATCGTACGACTAGCCGGTACTCAGGCGCGGATCTTGACCTATAGGTCGCCAGTAGAAGTGACGCATCCATGATTAGATGGGTCTCATCCTGTACTTCATGTCAACGCCGTAACTTGTTGGGACATCAATAGAACGAATGACGCGCTTACGTGTATTTCGTCTTGACAGTGGCTGCCACTTTTTCTATCTAAACGCTCCTTGTGTTGCACGCGCACCCGCGTGTGCTAGTCAACCGGCTGCTCCGAGTAACGACGTAACCCTTTGATACCAAAACTCTTCTAGCGCCGCCGTGTTTCTCCCCCTCACGCTCGCTGCCCTGCTGACTGCGGGCGACGGTCTCCCGTCGCGCTCGCCGGCTGAAGTGAACATGTCAGTGGACAGACTACGGGCAATTGACCGCGTCGTGCGACGTGGGCTCGACGCGGGAGGCTTTCCAGGTGCGGCAGTTGTTGTAGGACGCGACGGTTACTCGGTCTACCAAAAGGGCTTCGGACGAGTCGACTGGCGCTCCGGCAGCAGCGCTGTCCGCGCCGAGCGGACGATTTACGACCTCGCGTCGCTGACCAAAGTCGTGGCAACCACGACCGCCGCGATGATCCTGTTCGACCAGGGAAAACTCGAGCTCGACGCCCCCGTCGCGCGTTACCTCCCCGGCTTTTCCGGCGGCGAGAAAGATCGCGTTACAGTGCGCCATCTGCTCACGCACCGGTCAGGGCTTCCGGCCGGTCGCGAACTCTGGCGTCTGGCGAACTCGCCGTCCGCAGCCCGCTGGGCTGTCGTCGCGACACCTCTCGTCTGCGCGCCTGGGTCCTGCTTCATCTACTCCGATCTTGGCGCCGACGTCCTTGGCTGGGCCATTGAGTCGATTGCCGGGGAACCGCTCGATGTCTTCGTCCAGCGTCTCGTCTTCACGCCGTTAGGCATGACAGACACCGGCTTCAATCCAGCTGATTCCCTCGAGTACCGCATCGCGCCAACAGAAATCGCGCCGCCGCGTGGTTATCCGCTGCGCGGTGAAGTGCACGATGAAAACGCGTACGTGCTCGGCGGCGTCGCTGGTCACGCTGGACTCTTCTCGACGGCGGCGGATCTTTCGGTCTTTGCGCAGATGATGCTGAACGGCGGCGAATACGCCGGCGTACGCATCCTCAGCGATTCGGTCGTCGAGCTTTTCACGAAGCGTGCGGCGGGTCCCGGGAGCTGGGCTGGTAGCTCGCGCGCGTTAGGCTGGGATACCGCGGACGGCGATGGCTCGTCCGGCGTCTATCTCACGTCAGACGCCTACGGCCACACTGGCTTTACTGGAACGTCCATGTGGATCGATCCGGAGAGAGAGCTCTTCGTTGTCCTGCTCACCAACCGCGTGCATGCCGCGAAGGCCAAGCGCCCTGGTCGCGTTATCGCCGACGTGCGGGCCGATCTCTCGGATGCGGCGGCGTTTGCGGTCACCGATGCGCAGTTCGCGATCGACGACAAGGTTGCGTATCGCGCCGATAGGCGCGTCGGCTGGAATCCTATGCGCAGTCGCTCGGCGCGCTCTTCGCGGCGCGGCAAGACGACCTCGGCGCGAGTGACTTCAAAAAAGAGGACCACAATCAAGAAGAAGGCCGCATCGAAGAAGGCTGTAACCAAGACGCCCACGGTTAAGAAAGCCAGCGCCGGTTAGTTCCTACGGCGGTCTAGCGCCCCCAAATAATCGCGCCGAATAGGCTCCCCAGGGCATATTGCGGGGGACATTTGACGTTCGAGGAGGAACGTATGGACGAGCGCGCCGATCCTATTGATCCGAGCGATCCCACAGCCGCTCAGAGCGACGTCGATGATGGTGAAATCACTGTCGATGCGGTGCAGCTCGCTTTGCGGCGCGTGAAGGATCCCGAGGTCAACCTGAATATTGTAGACATGGGGCTCATCTACGAGATCTCGCTGGATGGAAAGGATGTGCGGATCGATATGAGCCTAACGTCACCTGGTTGCCCATCGGGACCGGAGATTATGGCAGATGCCGAGCGTGAGTTGCGCGCGATGCCTGGGGTTGGCGACGTAGCCGTGAATCTCGTTTGGTCGCCGCCATGGACGCCTGATCGGATCGAACCGCGCGTTAGGGCCTATTTAGGCTTCTAGTCTTCAAAAGCGGCAGCGCCGACAACTCGGACAGCGCTATGACGAATGCGGACGATAAGAAAAACCCATTCACGTACCGTCCGCGTTTGTCTTGCAGTAGTCTGTGTTGTCTGCGCTTCCGCTTTCTCTCAGCGTTCGCTATGGACGGAGTTCGCAGCCGCGGGTCCTAGTATGACGGGTGGCGACTCGAGTCCCACGCGATCAATCGCTGTCACTACGGCGCTCTTCGCTCCCGCAAGCGTAACGCTTCGTTGTGTCGCGGGAATAACCGCCGACTGCCAGCCATTCTCGTCGCGCCAACGCACCGTCCAGAACCGAACGACGGTTTTGTCAGCCGGCGTTAGGCTGAGCTCCCAGCGCGCGGCGCTGCGCCGCGTGACCACGCGCGGCTGTGGCGGGGCGCTATCCGCGAGCCATGGCGACGGCGGCACGAGCGCTCGATCCGCGTACACGTCTGAAGCCAATATCGTCGACAACACCGGCGACAAGCCGAAGGCCTTCATACTGAAATGCACATTGCCCGACGCCCCGGGCTGCTGTCTTGTGATCAGCATTTGCGCCACGACCTCGCTCGGCGCCCACACGCTGCGCGCTGCTGACGTTGCGCGGCTCGTGTAGTTTCCCGGCCAGACGTGCCGCCCCATGCGGTTCTCGCCAATCCACCAGCCTAACAAATCCAGGTAGCGCTGCTCGGGGGCGTCGGTGCGCCAGTACAGCTGTGGCGTGAAATAATCGGCCCACCCTTCGTTCATCCATTTGCGCGCGTCCGCGTACAGGCGTTCGTACGCATCAAGGCCTCGCACGCTCGCTGGATACCCAGGCCGCCAAATCCCGAATGGCGAAATGCCGAACTTCACCCACGGCTTGAGATCCTTGATCCCGCTGTACAACTCGTGTACCAGCGAATCGACGTTCGCGCGGCGCCAATCTGGCTTCGCGAGCGTACCCCCGTTATCGGCGTAGCGTTGATAACTCGCTGCGTCAGGAAAATCGACACCCCCCTCAGGGTACGGATAGAAGTAGTCGTCGATATGCACGCCATCTACGTCGTACCGCCGAACAACATCGAGTACGACGCGCAGCGTTTGCTGCCGCACTCGATGGTCGCCAGGGTCCATCCACAAGTACGATCCATAACGGCGCACTAGCTGGGGTCGTGCGCGGCTCACGTGTGACGCTGCGGCGGGCGATTTGTCGGCCGGATGCTTTGCGCGGTAGGGATTGAACCACGCATGCAATTCGAGACCGCGTGCGTGCGCTTCCTTCACAGCGAATGCGAGCGGATCGTACACCGGCTTTGGGGCGCGCCCTTGCCGTCCGGTGAGAAACGTCGACCACGGTTCCAGCTTCGACAGATACAGCGCGTCGGCCGATGGACGCACTTGAAAAATCACCGCATTGAGGCGCAGCGCCGCTGCACGATCCAACAGCTCGCGCAGCTCGCTCTGCTGCTGTCGCGTGCTCAGGCCAGGTTTGGATGGCCAATCGATGTTGTCCACGGTCGCGACCCACACTCCGCGGAACTCCCGCATGATGATCGGCAGACCGGTCGTGTCGGGAAGTGCAGCTCCCACCGCCGGCGCGGCGGCGGGGGGGGCACCCGATTGCGCGAACGCTGAGCCGCTCGCGAAGAGAAGCGCGGCGACGTAGCGCGCCAGCCATGCGACAAACGACGGCATCGTTAGGTGGCTGTCGCGCCGCCGTTGGAGCCGCGCCCACCCCCCCCCGTCCCACCACTATCGCGTCCTTTCCCTGCGCGCACGAGATCGGCGCCTAACACGTCGATTTGCCAGCGGCGCAACTCTGGGACGTCGGCCAACTGATCCACCGTGTCCGGGCGCCTGCGAGCGATAGCCTCGAGTCGTTCGCGGGCACACAGCACACCCGGCTCTAAATCGAGTTCACGAGCTCTCGCGTCGCGCACCTGGCGCAGACGGTTGACGCGCTCGTCGAAATCGGGGTCGCGCGCCCAGCGCGCCGACCTGGGAAAGCGCGGCAACTCATTCTCGGACACGCGCAGTGCGCGTTGGACGGCTTCGAGCATAGCCACGCCCCGCGTTTCGACGACGCCGCGTGGCATCCCCTTGATCGTCGCCAGTTCGGCCTTTGTCGACGGGGTGCGTCGTGACACTTCCAGTAATACTTCGTTCCCCACAACGCGAAACGTGCTGCGATCGAGCTCGCGCGCCACGTTCTCGCGCCACGGCACCAACTCACGCAGAACCGCTAGCTCCCGGCGCGTGAGATCACGGGCGCCCTTGATGCGAAGAAATGCTTGATCGGGAGCGTCGTCGTCCCAACGCGTCCCTTCGAGACGCTCGAACTCTTCGGCGGCCCACGTCCAGCGCGCCATCCGTTCGAGCTCCTCACGGAGACGCTGGCGCAGCGAGAGTAGGTGCATCGTATCCTGCGCCGCGTACGCCAGCATCTCCTGCGAGAGAGGACGCATCGACCAATCGGCGCGCTGGAAACGCTTGTCCAGTCGCACCGAGAAAAAGTCCTGCAGGAGCGCGGCGAGCCCAAAGGCGCGGATGCCTAACAACTGAGCCGCGATTCGCGTGTCGAAAATGTTGGCGACATGCCATGCATAGTCCTGGTGCAACAGGCGCAGATCGTAGTCCGCGTCGTGGAAAACAACTTCGACCTCACGCGACTCCACGATCTGACGCAAAGCGTCCAGCGGACCCGCCCTTAACGGATCGATGATCGCGTGCCGATCCGCGGTCGACACCTGCAGCAGGTAGATACGGTCGTGGTAGCGATGGAAGCTCGCGCCTTCTGTGTCTATGGCGAGCGACGGCGTAGGCCCGAGTGAGCCGACGAAGTGCTCGACGGCGGCGGCGCTGTCGAGATAGGCTGGTGCGCTCGTTGTGCTCTGCGAAGCTCCTTTCACGATCCTCTCAACGGCAGGGCCCGGCTACACCTCTCGGGGTCCGGTCGGTCCGCTGCGGATCGGATGCGGAAAGGAACCGGCTCGAGAGTTGGCCAAATCTAGCATCCGGTGCGATTCCAACGGCATGTTTGGCCGCCTTCGGCGCTTGTCTTTCGCATCTCGCAATCGCTGCATAACGCATGATCGCCACCGTCGATCGGATCAGGCTCGGATATGACGAAGCAGGGCGCGGAAGCGACCCGCCGGTTCTCTTTCTACACGGCTTTCCGCATAACCGCAGTCTTTGGACTCCCCAGCTGGCTGGTCTCGCGCCCCATGGTCGTTGCATTTCAATCGACTTGCGTGGTTGCGGCGAGAGCACCGTTTCGCCGCCGTACTCCATTGACCAGTACGCGGACGACATCGCTGCCTTCATGGATAAACTGCAGATCGAACGTGCTGTCATCTGCGGCCTGTCGATGGGCGGCTACATCGCCTTCGCGATGTGGCGGCGGCACCCGCAGCGCGTTCACGCCCTCATTCTCGCCGACACGCGTGCGACGGCTGACGCGGAAGAGGGGCGTGAAAAGCGTCGATCGATGGCGCAGCTCGCTCGCGAACGTGGGCCTTCTGCCGTTGCCGACGCGATGATTACCGGAATGGTCGGACCGCATACCCGCGAGACCGCGCCGCATGTGGTGGACTCGGTTTACCGCATGCTCGCGAGCTCGAACGTGGCTGGGATCGTTGGCGCGCTGGAGGCGATGCGGGAACGACCCGACTCGACGCCAACGCTGTCCACAATCGACGTCCTGACGCTTATCGTCGTCGGTGAAGATGACGCATTGACACCGGTTGCAGACGCCGAGGCGATGCATCGGGCGATCTACGGCAGCCGCTTACAGGTCCTGGCTCGGGCGGGTCATGTGAGCAACGTGGAGCGGCCAGCCGCCTTCAATCGCGTGGTGAGTGAGTTCCTCGATGTGGTGAAACATGCCTAACGAACCTGTAGCGACGGCCGACCGACAGCGCGCGAATGCTCCAAGTCCGGCATGGATCGATGCGCGCCTCCGCGGGCAGCGCGCCTCAGCAACGCTCGCCATCCATGAGTTGAGCAATCGCCTCCAGTATGAAGGACGCACAGTCTTCAAGCTCGGGATGGGGCAGTCGCCGTTTCCAGTTCCCGAACGGGTGGTGGAAGCGCTCAAGGCATCTGCGCATCAGAACAACTACCTTCCTGTCAAAGGCCTCCCTGAGCTGTGCGCTGCCGTGGCAGAGCACCATCGCGCTCGCCACGGCTTGGGCGTGACCGCGGATGACGTCGTGATCGGCCCTGGATCGAAGGAGCTGATCTTCCTCACGCAACTCGTGCTCGACGCGGAGCTCTTTGTTCCGTCACCCTCGTGGGTGTCGTACGTCCCGCAGGCGCGGCTGGCGAACCGGCAGGTGACGTGGATCGCGACGCAACGCGCCGAGCATTGGCACCTAACGCCTAACGCGCTGAGCGATGCGCTCGAGCGCGCAGCCCCCGGCCCGAAGCTTCTGATCCTCAATTCACCGAACAACCCAAACGGCTACAACATCGAACGCGAAACGCTCGAGGGTCTGGCCCATGTAGCGCGTGAGCACGGCATCATAGTCATCGCGGACGAGATCTATGGACTGCTGGACCACAGCGGCGACGCCGCCTCCTTCGCAACGTTCTATCCCGAAGGGACAGTCGTTAGTTCAGGGCTCAGCAAGTGGTGCGGTGCCGGTGGGTGGCGACTCGGCACGTTCACGTTCGCGCCGCGACTGCGATGGCTGCTTGATGCCCTCGCAGTTGCCGCGAGCGAGACCTATACCGCCGTGAGCGCACCAATTCAGTACGCGGCGGTTACAGCCTTTCGTGGTGGCGACGACATCGTGGCGTACCTCGACGGCGCGCGCGCCATTCTGCGCGCGTTAGGCACCCGCTGTGCGACAATGTTGCAGGCGGTCGCTGCCGACGTGGCACCGCCGCACGGCGGATTCTATCTCTTTCCCGACTGCACGCCGCTCGGCCAGCAACTCGGCGCGCGAGGCCTACGCACGGGCCCTGACCTCTGCAGCCGCATGCTCCAGGAGACCGGCGTCGCGACCCTTCCGGGCTCAGCCTTCGGCCGGCCTGCGGAAGAGCTGACATTGCGCCTTTCGTACGTTGACTTCGACGGGGCGCGCGCGCTGGCAGCCGTGCGCGAGACCGGAATAGCTAGCGTGGACGACGCCTTTCTCGACGCGTATTGCGCACGTGTTGTCGAAGCGATCGATCGGATGACGCGCTGGCTCGCAGGAACCTAACGCGACGAATTAGCGCTGCGGGCGGCCGGGAGGAGTCTCGCTCTTGAAGATGTCCCGGTTGATCTGCACGTACTGCTTGAGATTGCCCGGAACGTCCTCTTCCGGAAAGATCGCCGTCACTGGGCATTCCGGTTCGCACGCACCGCAGTCGATGCACTCATCCGGATGGATGAAGAGCATCTTCTCCCCTTCGTAAATGCAGTCGACAGGGCAGACGTCGACGCACGATTTATCCTTGGTGCCAATGCAGGCTTCGGTGATTACGTAAGGCATGAAAGGTCGGAAAAACGGAGCTGTGCTGGGGAGTGGGCGTGCATTTGCTAAGATAGCCGCTCCGTAGGGACGGTAGAAGGCACGGCAGGGCCGCCTTGCGCCGGCTGGACAGCGCCGCAGGACCCGGCTAATACCCTGTCATGAAGTTCGTCGTGAATGGACGTGAGCGCGAAGTGGCTGTCACCGCACGCGAGACGCTGCTTACCGTCTTGCGTGAGCGACTACATCTCACCGGCGCAAAACCCGGATGCGAGCGCGGCGAGTGCGGGGCGTGCACGGTGCTTGTCGATGACCACAACGTCTACGGTTGCTTGACGCTAGCGCTGGCATGTGAAGGTCGGCAGGTGACGACTATCGAAGGACTCGCTCCCGGCGGCGCACTACATCCGCTGCAGCAAGCGTTCATCGCGCACGATGCGGTTCAGTGCGGTTTTTGCACACCGGGGCAGATCCTCGCCGCCGTGGCTTTACTCGAGCGTCAGCCGGCGCCATCGGCAGCAGACATCGCACACGGCATGAGCGGTAACCTGTGCCGCTGCGGCACCTATCCAAAAATCGTTCGTGCCATCGAGGCAACAGCGCGGGAGCCGCGTGCCTAACAAACCGCACAAACGTTTCGTCTCCACGGTCGTTGAGGTGGAAGGACGCGACGAACGCAAGATCGTGGAAACGCCGGCGTTCGAAGTGCCGCCGTGGACAGCAGATGCAGCGCTCGAGATCGTCGGTTCGCGTGCGCTGCGCGTGGATGCGACTGCTAAAGTCACGGGACGAGCGGTCTACACGAGTGATGTGGCACTCCCTGGCATGTTGCACGCTATCCTCGTGCGCGCACCGATCGGACCGGCACGACTCGAGCGTCTCGATATCGCCGCGGCGCGCGCGGTGCCTGGAGTTGTGGACGTCCTCACGGTCGACGATCTCCCACGACCAATACGCTTCGACGGCGTCCCGGTCTTCGACCGCGACATCAAGTACGCGGGTCACCCGATCGCCGCCGTCTGTGCGGAGTCCCGCGAGTCGGCTGCGGCCGGCGCCGCCGCACTCAATGCACACATCGTCGCGATGCCGCCCGTGCTCGACCCCGTCGCCGCCGCGGCGTGCGACCCACCACGCGTCTGGCCCGAGCGTCAGCTATACGGCGGCGCGGCGGAGATCGAGGAACGCGGCGACGTTACGCGCGGTTTGCGCGAGGCGGAGGTGCTTATTAGGCGGGAATACCGTACTCAGTCCGCGTTGCACACGGCGATCGAGCCGCACGGCGCTGTCGCGCAGTACGACGGTGAGCGTCTGACCGTATGGGAGTCGACGCAAGGTATTTTTCGTGTACGCGATGAGATCGCGCGCGCGTTAGGCATGCCGCGCTCAGCGGTGCGTGTGCTCATGGACTACATGGGCGGCGGCTTTGGCGCCAAGAACCACGCTGGCGCGCATACGCTTGCCGCGGCGCTGTTCGCCAAGCGCACGGGTTCGCCCGTACGCTGCGTATTGGACCGCGTCGCTGAGCAGATTGATACCGGTCACCGGCCGGCGACGGTGCAGCGCGTCACGTTAGGCGCTCGCCGCGACGGCCGCCTGACGGCGATCGTCGCCGACACGTGGGTCGCCCTCGGCGCCGGCGGCTGGGACGGCGGGCCAGCGCAGATCTATCATCAGATGTACTCCTGTCCCAACGTTCGCACGACGGAGCGCTTCGTCTACACGCATTCGCAACCGATGGCGGCGTTCCGCGGTCCCGGACATACCGAGGGGGCGTTCGGTCTCGAACGCGCGATGGATACGTTGGCGCGCGAGCTTGCCATCGATCCGCTCGAGCTACGGCTGCGCAACTTCGCTGCGCGCGACGAGCGCAAGGATCGCGACTATTCGTCGAATGGTTTGCGCCGTTGCTACGCAGAAGCCGCGGAGCGGTTCGGCTGGACTACACGAACGCAGCGTCGCGACGGGCGCGGCTCGCTCGTGAGGGGATTTGGCCTGGCATCGCAAGTGTGGCCGGCGGGGGGCGGCCCTCCGGCGCACGCAACCATCACGATTCAATCCGACGGCAGCGTGGAGGTGCTCACAGGCACGCAGGATCTCGGAACCGGAGCACGCACGATCCTCGCCCAGATTGCCGCCGAATCGTTAGGCGTGCGCTTGAGCGACGTGCGAGTGGTGCTTGGTGATACGGAGCGCACACCGTACGCTGGGAACTCCTGGGGCTCGATGACCACTGCGTCGGTGGGCCCGGCGGTGCGCATGGCGGCGATCGACGCGCGCGCCAGGATCCTCGAGGCGGCGGCAGAGCTCCTTCAGTGCGACGCCGATTCGCTGGAAACACGCGACGGGAAGATCTTCACGCAGGATGGCACATGCGCCTTCACGGTACCCGACCTAACGAAACGGCTTGGCAACGTGATGATCATGGGTCACGGGACACGCGGACCCAACGAGAGTGGGATCGGCATCATGAGCTTCGGCGCGCAGTTCGCCGAAGTGGAAGTAGATCGCGAGACCGGTCACGTGCGCGTACTCAGAATTGTCGCCGCGCACGACGTTGGTCGCGTGATCAATCCGACGCTTGCCGAAAGCCAGCTCGAGGGAGGCATCCTGCAAGGGATGGGTTACGGCCTGTACGAGGAGCGCGTACTCGACGGCGCGTCAGGACTGCCGCTCAATCCCACAACACACGACTACAAGATCCCCACGATCGCCGACTGTCCCGACATCGACGCACGCTGCATCGAATCGGTGGACGCTCGCGCCAATCATGTAGGAGCTCGCGGGCTCGCCGAACCGCCAGTGATTCCCACAGCGCCGGCGATAGCCAATGCAGTGGCGGATGCGTTAGGCGTAGATCTCACAGAACTGCCGCTCACGCCGTGGCGGGTCGTGGCCGCGATCGAGCGAAGCAGGCCGGCTCCGAGTTAGATCGCAGCGCCTTCGCGAAGCTTGCAGTCCACAGCTGTGAGTCCCCTGCTCTCAGTGAGTTGCAACCACTCACTCGCAGCTAAAAACTTGCGACCGCAGACTGCAAGCTTCGCATCGGTAGATCGCCCGACAGCGGGACCGTCCTTGCAGGTTAGTGCGTTTTGAGCGGCCCGATGTCCCGCTCTATTCCTGACATCGGACTATGCGCCCACTCGGCCACCGCCTCATCGGTGCTGCCACCCCACAGAATCCCTAGGAGGACGACGTTCGCCCCTCCCCCTTTGCGGCGGAAGACAGGTGAGCCGCTGTCACCACCATCCACGATCCCGCCCACGAGCACCTGACAGAGTCGGATGTGCGTCGTACCCAAGGCCAGAACGTCGACGCACGTACGAGTTGTCACGCCCTGTGTCCAACCCGTCGTGCGGCCAACCTTGTTCGCAAGCTCGCCCTGTACCGGATCAGCTTGCTCAGCGCGGATGCGAAACTGACCCGCAATCGGGTGCAGCGTGTCCGTCACCACGGTCGTGATCTCATCCGGCTGCGCGATGCGACCGAACGCGACCTGGGCTCCGGGCGCGT
>JBQTIF010000103.1:0-14532 GCA_052388395.1 Gemmatimonadaceae bacterium
CGAGGACCGAAAGCGTATAACGAAGACTTCCGTCACGAAGCCGTCCGCCTCGCGGAGTCTGGCACCAAACCGCTCGCGCAGATCGCTCGCGAGCTGGGAATTCATCTGGAAACCTTGCGCGGATGGCGACGGCGAGCGCAGGCAGCACGCAATGGCAACCTAGAGATTGCGGGTCCTGTGCCATCCCTCGACGACGAGAATCGTCGTCGGCGGCGCGAGAACGCGCGCTTGCTCGAGGAGCGTGAAATCCTAAAAAAAGCGACGGCCTTCTTCGCCAAGGATGCACGATGAGATTCGTGTTCATCCGCGCGCACGAGCGCATCTGGCACATAACAACCATGTGCCGGGTCCTCGAGGTGTCGAAGGCCGGATACTATGCCTGGCGTGCGCGTCCACTGTGTGATCGGGTGAAAGAGGATCGGATCCTGCACCAGCGCATTCGGCAGATCCAGCAGGAAGTGAAAGGGCGCTACGGGAGTCCGCGCGTGCGCATGGAACTCAAGGCGTTAGGCATTCCGTGCAGCCGCAAGCGCGTAGCCCGGCTCATGCGCGAGCACGGTCTGCAGGCGAAACGCCCGCACCGCTATCGCGTGACGACGCAATCGAAGCACCAGCAGCCGGTGGCGCCGAACGTCCTGAATCGTCGATTCAGTGTAACACAGCAGGAGCGCGCGAATGGCACGTGGGCGGCGGACATCACGTATCTCCCCACGCGCGAAGGGTGGTTGTATCTCGCGGTGATTCTCGATCTCGCCTCGCGCCGCGTGGTGGGCTGGGCGCTGCGCCCGCGCCTGGACCAGCAGCTGGCCCTCGGCGCGCTCCAGATGGCGCTGCAACATCGGCGCCCTGCTCCTGGTGGGCTGCATCATTCCGATCGCGGCGTACAGTATGCCAGTGCCGCGTATCAGGCGCTCCTACGATCGGCCGGCTTCACGGGTAGCATGAGCCGGCTCGGGGACTGTTGGGACAACGCGGTCGTGGAGAGTTTCTTTGCCACGCTCACGAAGGAGCTGCTGCTCGATGGTATCTTCGATAGTCGCGGCGAGGGGAGTCGTGCCGTGTTCGAGTTCATCGAGATCTGGTACAACCGCCGACGGCGGCACTCCTCGTTAGGCTATCGTAGTCCGGTGCAATACGAGGAGGAAGTGCTGCAAGTCAGTTAACCCAGGTGTCCACGAAATCGGGGCAGGTTCAAACAGCGTATCCTTCGACATCAAGAACACATCAGAGACCACGGCGGAAACGTACAAGCTCTACGCGGCGTGCTACGGCGCGGCGATCGACGTGCAAAGCTGCACGGTCTCACCCTCGGTCCTAACGCTACAGGACCTTGAGACGCTGAAAGCAACGGTCACATACACGACCACCGGGACCGGCAAAGGCGAAGTACACCTAACGGCAGTCGCGAACACAAACGCACACATCGCAGAAACTGGTTCGTTTTTCATCAGCACAACGACAAACCCCGCGCGCGTCGCGGTAACACCGGATACAGCGACGAAGCTCAATCTCGCGCCTAACGCACAGCACGCCCTGGGCTTCTCGGTAAGCAATGTCGGCGGCAGCCCCGGTATTTTCGTCATGTCCGCTGTGTGCAGCGGCAATGGAGTGATAGCCAATACGTGCGCGCCCAAGGTATCGGCGATTGGCAACGTCGCTCCCGGCGGTTCATTCCAAGACACCGTCTATTTCACGGCAGGAAATCCGGGTTGGCCCGGCACGGTGCGGCTGATTGCGCAGATTGAGGGCATCGCATCGTCGGCCGATACAGGAACGTACAACATTACGACTGCGGCGACGGGCAGCGCGACCATTGCTGTCACGCCGAAGAACGGGAATGCGTCAAACCTGCCAGCGCTATCCACGCGCACGTTGACCTTCACGGCTACAAATGGCGGTTCGTTGCCAGCGAGCTTCAACTTCACGGCGGCCTGCAGCGGCACAGCGGTCGTTGCTGGCTCGTGTGCGCCGTCACCGGGGGTGATAAACAATCTTGCGCCAGCGACCCCAACACCGGTGAACGTCAGTTTTCAGACGGCCGCGAGTGGATCCGGTAAGGTTACGCTCACCGGTAGACTCGCTGGCAACCCGGCCGTGTTCGACACCGGCTTCTATAACGTCACGATCGCGCCACCGGGCACGCCAGCGGTAGACGTGCTTCCTAACGCCGGCACCGCAACGAACCTAACGCCTAACGCCGCCAACACAGTCAAGTTCACGGTGCAAAACATTGGGACGGCGCCGGGGAGTTTTGATATTACCGTAGGCTGTAGCGGTTCTGGCATCATCGCAAATACTTGCAGCGCAACGCCTGTCATCATTCAGAATCTGGCGGCCGGCGCCATAGATACCGTTGCTGTCGGATTCACAACTGGCAACCCGGCGACGAGTGGGTCCATTACCGTGACGGCCCGGCTGACGACGAATCCCTCAGTGACCGACAATGGCACGATCACTACGACTACATCGTCGGCCACCATCGCGGGCTCGCTCGTTGTTTCTCTGGCCGACGTAAACACCGGTACGACGATCGCGCGGGATCAGTGTTTGACCATCGCGCTCGGAGATAACTCCGCATCGGAATGTGGTGATTTGCGGATCGTTCACGCACTTCCGACAATTCGCACGTTAGGCACGCCCCGAACACCGACGTTACTCTACTCCAGCGCGCACGCGCGTCCGCAGATACGTGTGGCAGCCAACGTCACGCTCGAGGGGGGTTTTACGGCTCCGGATTCGGTCATTGGCCAACTCAGGTTAGGCAGCACGATCAAAGGCACCGGCCGATGGCTTGGCACGAGCCTCAATACGACGCGAGCACGTCGCCTGGTCATCGGGTTTAAGGCCGATTCCTTGGCCGACACAACTGGTGTGTACAACTACACGCTGCGACTCATCGCGCACCGCGGAGCCAGCCGCGACACGACGGACACGCCATGGCGCGTGGCAGTCGTCAATCGCTCGCGAAGCCCCTTTGGTGCCGGATGGTGGCTGGCCGGTCTTGAGCAACTGGTGAAAACGATTGCGAGCGGCGACTCCGTTCTCTGGATCGGCGGTGACGGAAGCACCCGCCTCTACACGCGCGTTGGTGCGAGCAGCGTATTCGCCACGCGTCTTATCGACGGTGTCGATACGCTGAAGGCTGTTGGCGCGCAGCACGTCCGATACCTGCCCGGTGGCTTGCGCGTTCGATTTGACGCGGCGGGCAACCACATCGGGACGATCAATCGTCGTGGCGACTCCACGGCATTCAGCTATCAGACCGTGCTCGGCAAGCCGGCGCTGCAACAGATCAGCCTTCCACCAGGCGGAAGTCAACGGTCATATGTCTTTACGTTCAGCGCGACTAATGGGGTTCTCGACAGCGTCAGAGCCGTCGCGCCGACAGTGACGCGCGGCGTGAAAGCTACGTCGACGACGTCGCGGCAGATCGCCAGCCTTCGCGACTTTGATCTCAAGAATGTCGCCTTCACGTATCAGGCGGCGAGCTCACACCTCATCGTTAGGCGCACCACGAAGCGCGCGTTCACGCGATTCTTCAAGTATGACAGCGCCTACACGGTCACCGGCGATAGCCTTTTCATGCCTGCACCGAACAGCCCGATTGCAAGCGCCATCACGCCGTCTGAATCCAGGGGCGTATCCTCACCGACCGGCCCTCTGCAATCGCCGCCTGATACCATCGATGTGTTCACGCTAATCGACGGCCCACGGCCGGCCGCAGTCGGTGACACGACGCGCTACTGGGTGAACCGGTTTGGTGCTCCCACCCGCATTCGCAATGCGTTTGGCGATTCCACCCTGATTCAGCGCAGCGACACGGCATTCCCCGGCCTCGTCACGCGCATTCGGCACATTAACGACGGGATCATCGACGCGTGGTACTCGCCACGTGGCAACGCCGACAGCACGACAGACCGCCGGATCAGCTGCGTCGGCATTAAGTGCGTCACCACCCGTGTCAAATGGGACAACAAGTGGGATAGCCCGACAGAGATGGTGCAGCCTGAAGGCGACTTCGTATCGATGCAGTACGACACCGCCAACGGAAACCTGCTCTGGAGGCAGGACGCTCGCGGTGACTCAACCCGCGTCACGTTTGACTACGTGCAAGCTGGAGGCGCGAAGAACCAGTTGGAACGCATCACGTACCCCCGTGACGATTCGAACCATGTGGGCCGGGAACACTACGCATACGACGGTATCGGCAACCTAACGCGCGCCACGACGCCACTCGGCGTTCGAACGGATTACCGATCGGATTCGATCGGTCGCGTTGTCGCAGTATACCGCGACATCGACATGCAAACGGTAAGCGATGCGATGCGGCAGCTGGACTCGACGGTGTTCGACAAGATGGACCGCGATTCCATCAAGATCACCTATGGCCCACGGACCGGCGTCGATACACTTGTGCGCCTAACGAATATTCGCGACAACGATGGCCTCGTCACTCGAGCCGAGCGGTTTCTATCGCCGAATCCGACTAACCTCACCTTGCCGCTTGTCACGCAATGGACGTATGACGAAGCCGGTCGCGTGGCGACTGAGACAGCCCCAGACCTACGCATCGAGGCCTCGCGCTTCGATCAAGCCGGGAATCCGCTGCAGGTGACAACGCGGCGAAATCACACGATTACGTTCGTCCACGACGCCCTCAACCGCATGACGCAGCGCGTGTCGCCAGCGGTCTCCATCCCCCGCTACACTGAACCCGGAACGGCATTCTCGTTTCCACTCTATCCGGCGACTGGGCCAATGGTGGTGCCCGGCGATAGCTCCGTGTTCAAGTACGATAAGATCGGGAATGATACGAGCGCGAAGAACTCCTCCGCTCAGATCCATCGCAGCTTCGATGCGGCAAATCGCCTAACGGCCGAGATCCAAAAAATCTCGACGTACGACACGACGAGTTCGGAGCGGTGGAATAAGCATGTCTATCAGCTCGCGTGGGGCTACGATCTCAATAGTCGTCGAACGTCTTTTACACGGCAGGCTGGCGACGTCGTGCAGTACTCGTATCACCAGCAACTCGGGTCGTTAGCGACAATCAGCGAGCGCGGAGCACTGTTCACCTACGCATACAATTTGCCGGGGCGTCTTGTGCGCAAGACGGGTCCGCAAGGATCGATCGAACGCTTTTACTACGACTTGGATGGGCGGCTACAGTGGCGGTGGCAAACCGGGAACCTCTTCACTGGCCCAAACGGCGATAGCACCATCCACGCCGATACCGTCACGTACGATGGTCGCAATAAACGCTTGACGGTGCGAGCGCAAAACGAACTCTCCGATTTCAGGTACGATGGCCTGGGTCACGTGTCGGCCTTTAAGCCGACTCAGCGCATTAATTTGGGCGGCTTGCGCGAAGAGACCTTTGCGTATGACCCGTTAGGCAACGTGAAGTTCAGGCGCGGAGATGCCCCGGGCGGGTCGATCGACAGTACCGCCATGACGTATGAGCCCTTGACTGGGCGACCCCGGGCATCACAGCACGCCGCGGGCGAACTGAGCGACAGCACGGTATACGACTCGACTGGCAACGTCTCCAAATACTACTCATTTCACAAGTTCACCCGGCCAGGTGTGACAGGTGGTCAAGCGCGGTCCTTGGCTCAATCGTACTACGGCTCTGATAACAAACTTCGCGCTTTCGATCGACGCGCGGAGCAAGTCGCCATTCTTGCCGGGCAAAAAGCGCCGGACACCTGGCTGGATACGTTTGAGGAATACCGCTACGACGCGTTAGGCCGACGCGTGTTACGCCGGGCACGTCGCGACGCATGCGAAGCGTTCTGCTTCAGCGCGATTGAGCGCTATGTGTGGGACGGCGATGACCTGGTCAGGGAAATCCGCTACCAGGGGAGCAACACCACGCCCCTAGACACTCTCGAGGCTGACACGGGCTTTGTCTTCACGTTGAGCAGTCAGTGCCCGCCGTTCCCGAATCCGTGTCCTGACACGACGTTCACACTCTCGCAGCAGTACGGCACGGTCACGTACGGATATGACGGCGTGATCGACCGCCCGATCGTGCTGTACCGCAAGTACTACGGAATCGACTCGACATCGTACGGCGAAGCGACGATCTATCCGCAATACAATCACCGAGGCGACGCGTCAGGCTCGACCGACAATGAAAGTCCGCTGGCGCTCGACAGGCATGTGAATTGGCCAGCCCTCGACACACGTGTGTATGGCTTCATCGGCGCTGGAGCACAGACACGCACATGGTTCGGGAGCGTGATTCAGCAGGGCCAGGAAGCAACAGGCCTGCAATTTCAAGCGCAATCGTTACTACAACGCAGAACGAGGCGCGTTCACGCAGGAAGACCCGATTGGGCTAGCGGGCGGAATGAACCTGTACGGGTTCGGCGATGGCGATCCGGTGAACCTCTCAGATCCCTTTGGATTGCAACCGTGCTGCCATCTTGTGCTGCACGGACAGATGGCAGTCGCCAGCGCGCAAGCGGCGCTAGACTATAGCGACGAGTTTTGGGGTCGCGGGATGCAGGGCACGATCAATTCAATCGGCGCGGCGAATGACCTGGCAACTGGACAGCTCGCCGGCAAGGCACTTGCAGGTGCGCTCGGCGGCGCGGCATCATCAGCGAGACGCGGGGGTTCACTGTTCCGGTTTGGCCGTGCTGCCGAATCGGTTGAGAAACTCGCCGCAGACGCAGGTAAGTCCGAAGCTGTGACGGGTCGACACGGCATTTCGGCCTTGTCTCGAGTTCCAGCTCGCCCTGACGTCGTGAGGGCGGGCCGAGCAGCCGTCGAGGCACACTTCCGTGTAGAACAGACCGGCGGCAACCCGGCCCATCATACAATCTTCTTACCAAAGCCAGTCACTCAGGAGACCGCAGACCTGATCAACAGACTGTTCAGGCGGATCCCATGAGCCATTATGCGTCGAGTATGCGCAATTCATCGTGTCTTGATCCTCTGCTTTCAACCCACAAGGGACCATCACCATTTGTCCGGCTGGTGGCGCTTGAGATCTATGACGGTCCGATGGCGGGTCTCGTTTTCTGCGATGGCGACGAGAGCGTGTTCGTCTTTCGCCTGCTTGCGTGGGACGCAAAACAGGAGCAGCGAGCTTTCAGTCTCATGCCAGTCGAGGAAAAACTTGCGTCGAGAACTATTGACTTGTTGTCGTCCGTCGAGGCTCCGCGGTGGCCGGAATGGTGGTTCAACGGGGCCGGCACCGGTAGCAGTCATGAGAAGTGGCGCACGGCGAAAACCCGCCTAACGCGCGCCGCTGGCCCGCCTGCGTTTGTCGTTGTGACCACGAACCTCCTAGGACGCATAGAGGCCGTAACGGATCTCGATACTCAGACCAAGCGCGACGCCTTCACGCGCATGATCGCTCGGCCCAGTCCTGAAAGTGACGAGACGAAGGCGTCATTTGAGGAGTGGTTTAGTTTCGCACGCGGGGAATTGTAGTGCTTCAGAGCTTTTCGACCTTTTCGGCGGTCTGAGTTAGTTACCCTTCTCCAGGATTCCTCTCCAGTGTTAGGCGGCCTCGCGCAGTCGCTCCTCATTGCGCCGCCGCCGATTAATACGCCCCGCCTCCAGTTTCGCCTGGCGCTCGGCGAACCGTGCGTCCGGGTCCCCGCGATAAAACTCGGCTGGTGGCAGATACCCTAACGCTGCATGCAACCGCTCCTCGTTGTAGTGCTGCACCCACCGCGCGATGATCTCGCGCGCCTGGACCAAATTCCGCAGCTCTTCCCCGCTGAGGCCCTCCCGCGTCGACCGATGGTAGCGCTCCACAGGGCCATTCGACTCCGGATGGTACCAGCGAATCCGAATGTGCTTGAAGGCAAAGCGCCGAACCAGATCCTTGAGCAGTCAGTGCCCGCCGTACCCGAATCCGTGCCCTGACACGACGTTCACACTTTCGCAGCAGTACGGCACGGTCACGTACGGATATGATGGCGTAATCGACCGCCCGATCGTGCTGTACCGCAAGTATTACGGCATCGACTCGACCTCATACGGCGAAGCGACGATCTATCCGCAATACAATCATCGCGGCGACGCGTCAGGCTCTACAGACAATGAAAGTCCTCTCGCGCTCGACAGGCATGTGAATTGGCCCGCTCTCGATACGCGTGCGTATGGCTTCATCGGCGTTGGAGCACAGGCACGCACATGGTTTGGGAGTGTGATTCACCAGGGGCAGGAAGCCACCGGCCTGCAATTCAAGCGCAATCGCTACTACAACGCCGAACGAGGTGCATTCACGCAGGAAGATCCGATCGGATTGGAAGGTGGGCTCAACCTGTACGGTTTTGCGAATGGGGATCCGATCAACTTCTCAGATCCGTTTGGACTTCAAGCGGACACAACGCGCAGAAGGTGTGACTTCATAACGGGTGAAAGCTGCTCACCTGCTGTAAAGGAACTCGTCAAGAAGGATCAGCCGCGTGAGGAGGCGGGTCTTGCAGATGCGCTCTTACTAATCGGAGGTCTTGAAGCTCAAGGGGCGAAGCAGTCGAGCCGACTGGTTACAGGAGCAGCCCAGGCGCTTTCGCGGCGTCTGGGTAAGAGCAGCGTCGTAGTGCCAATCGAAGGCGGGTTCAAGAGAATAGATTTGGTTGGGCGGACTCACGCGGGCGTGCCGACACCACACGTTGTGACCTATAGGGTTCACACCAACCCACTGACTGGAGCGTCGCAACTGAAGAAGACATTCGGTGGCCCAGCAACTCGACAGGATGTGATTGACGCAGCTAAAGCAGCTGGAATTATCCGCTAGGTCGCACCAGCGTTAGGTAAAGATGCAGTTTATTTCACTTGACCCGCTTGAGGATGGTCGTCCGCTCGCCGAGGTACGGGTTTCCGGCACGGTGTACGACCTGCATAACGACGCTGTACTCGATCGACTTGAGATTGACTTCGAGCAACGTCGTGTAGGGCTGCACTGGAAAACGAAGACGCCAGCATGGAAGAGCCCCGAACTGCCGGAACCAACACAGCGCCGCACCGTGGCGGGGCTAAGTATGATCCTGTCTTCGGTCAGGACCGTACGGCTGGCGGGAGAGTACGTGTCTCCCACATCCGATGCAGCCATGGGCATCGACTTCTTCGAGTACCATCGACTACAGGGAGGCGTTGGCGAGATTCGCGTTGTGTTCGATAACGAAAGCGAAATAGTTGTGCGGGCAAGCCGATGTGAAGTTCTATTGATGACGTCGCAGCCTTGAAGACGAGTGAGTCAGCCTAACGGCTAATTCTAGCCCACAATCCGGCGCACGCCCTTCCTGGAGCGGGACGTCAAAAGCCTGACCACGCGGAACTGACTCGGCTCCGGGCGTGAAGTCGTTAGGTTGCGGGCGAGCGATATCCTAAAAAAGCCGCGGCCTACCTTGCCAAGGAGTCGCTGTGAATTTCAGCTTCGTGGCAAAGCACCGAGGGATCTGGCCGGTGGAGTGGTTTTGCGAGGCGCTCGGTGTCTCGCGGAGTGGGTTCTATGCCAGGGCCGATCGGCCCATGAGTCAGCGCGCCCTCACTGATGTGCTGATCAGCGCCGAATTGCGCTCGAGTTTTCTGCTGAGTGATCGCACGTATAGACCGAGCGAGTGAACCGGCGTCAGTTCCTCTCACGGACTCAGCCTGCCAGGACACTTCGATTACATCGAGCGGTTCTTCAACCCACGGCGGAGACATTCAACTCTCAACTACTTCAGCCCCGCGGGCTTCGAACGGAAGATGGCGTTAGGTTCGGCAGTCTAATCCCCGTGTCTACGAAACCGGATTCAGTTCATGCCGCTAAACTCGCCTTCGGTTGGTGCTAGCGTCGACGTTGGCGTTCGCTTTCGATCAGCTAGCCGAACGAGAAGCGAGGCGCAGTCTCTGTTGGTGTGGGGCCGACATCTGGGTGTGACAGTTACCAACGAGACTATTATGCTGAACCTTGGTGTCAGCTCGCCTACAGTTTCGCCGGTCACCGTTTCAGTAGAGGGATCTGAGTCACCGATGCGGAAGCGGGCTTTATCTACGACCGCCGCCTCCGACACAACCGCCGTTAGGCGACCATAGTGATAGCACATCCATTTTGAAGCTTTGTGAGTTCGCTACTATGGCCTTCATCTACTTCGCCGGAGCCGCCATCGCGGCCCATAGCGATGCATCAATTCGATGCTCGCGCCCAGAAGCACCGCATGTCGGGTTCTGGCGGCGTTTTCTCGCGACTGATTCCTGTTCGTTGGTTCCGCCCGCGGGACTATAGCGCGCGCGGGCGAGCTTACATTCGCGCGGCTATGCTTTGTCTTGCCGCCACCATCGTACTGTTCGTGCTCGGCGCAACTTTCTGGGCCAACACGTCTTAGAAATCGCGTTCTCACGGCGGCTTGCTAAGAAAAGCGAGCGCGACACTCGTGCAGGCCGCTGAGAGTCTGGGGCTTTCGGCGCGAGGGCACCATCGTGTGTTGCGGATCGCGCGCACGGTCGCCGATCTCGAAGGAGACGGTGAGGTAGACGGTGTTCACATCGCCAATGTTCAGTATCGCTCGTTAGGCGTTTCTCGGATGTCCGTCTAAACTGGCGGCCGTGAGTCCGGTGTTGATGCGTTACTTCTTGCCAGGATTGTTGGTGCCGGGCGCGCCAGCCTGGTGTGCGAAAGCGTTTCCGAGGAGCGTGCCTCTCCTGGCGAGGTTGTGCCCGGATCTCAGGAACTTACGGATGCTTTACATAGCACGATGACGTAATAGCGTGCGCGACGTGGACACGTTCGGCTGCCCTGCTGCACGAGCCGCGTACGCGCAGTGCTTCGCCGCAAGCCTAGCACTCCGTTCGCCAGACAATTACGTGCGTACGCATGTCAGGAGCCTGTGCACCACCGACAGCGATGCCGCATGCGTTGACATCAAGAAAGATTCCATTGGGATACAACTGCGGTAGCAGCATCGGAGATCCATTGACCCAAACGTACGCTGCCTGGGAGGCTCTTTGTGTCGCTCCGGCATATCCGAAGACGCGCCCCTGACTGTCGATATCGGTCGCGTATGAAGATGTCGTGCCTGTCGGATTCTGAAGCAGCGTTAGGCCTTCTCTCCGCGTCCACTTGAACTCCCTTCGCATTCCACCTGCCATATCAATGTCGCCCACTACATCGCCAGCGTTATTGATGTCTGAGGCGCGGCCACCGCGTGCGCCCGCTGGTAGAGGGAGCCGCTGAACAACACCTTGCTCATTCCAGAGCGCCGGAACGAAACCGCTACCGCCCGGCGCAATTCCCACAGCCACACCAGCGTCGTTCACAGCGAACGCCTGCGCAGGCTGGCTGCCCAAATCACCGCCGAGCAACGTAAGCGGACCGCCAGGCCGCCAACGAAAGCCGAATAATCCTTGGTGAAAGAAATAGGCCCACCCAACAATCCAGCCCGTTTCACTGACTTCGAACGTTTCGCCATTTGGAATCCCCGGAATAGGGCTGACTCTTCCTTCGCTATCCCAGAACACTGGCACCGCGAGGACTGTTGAGCTGCTCCGCGAAAAACCCGCGATTAGGCCGGCGTCGTTGATTCCTGTTGCCTTGGCTCCGGAGTCCCCGGGCAGGGGCGGGAGGTAGCGACGCTGCGCACCCACGCGCTGAACAAATGGTAACGCAAGCATACCAGTCCGAGTCGAAATGCCGGCCCATGTGCCCGCTTCGACTGACCGCAGTGGCCAACGTGCCGAGGACACCAGCATCGACTCCCATGTCCCGCGGTCTCCAAAACGAAATCGTCCCGGCTTGATCGCGGATCGATTCTCGCGAGCTCGGAACAACAATGCTGATTTGGTCTGGCGCGCACGCACTCAGCGCGAGGCACGCAAATACAACTCCCAGCTTGGCTTGCATTCCCCGCTCCGAGGTTCCAGCTGGTCTGCACACGCCGATAGCATGTTGCCCCAGTCTTGAAGTGTGCAAGTGCGAAAGTCAGACATGGTAGGAGTTAATATCGGGAGCGGGTCCATGAAGCGACGCGGTCAACCTAAGAATCCAGCCCGGCTAAGAGCCTTGCGCCACGGTCGTTAGGACGGGCCTAACGAGTCACGCCAAGCGCGCTAACCGATGCGGCGGACTCGAGGCGCGTCTGATTGCAGAAGATTCCCCGTGAAACGGCTCAGGTCGTCTCAACGCGGCACTAGCGCTACTTCTTACCGGAGCCTCCTGGGAATCCTATAATCGTGCCGCGCTGTAACCGGAGCCCGGTGCGCGCGCCAATGCGTCGCTCCGAGTATCCACTCCGAGACTGGCTGCCTAACGGGAGGTCGCTCATGCTTCGACGCACGGTTCCTGGGATTATCGCTCTATCGATCGTCGCGTGCACGGATCCTGTATCAAGTCCGTCAACGCCAAATGTAAACCCCTCGGACGCCCTGCCAACGATGGCACCGCTCTACTCTGTGGCTCCGGGAGCGCAGGCCGCTCGCGGTGAGTATATCGTCGTCTTCCGCGAACACGTAGCCAATGCAGTCGGCGCCACGAGCAGCAAAGCAACGCTGCACGGCGCGACAGTCAGATTCACGTATACCAGGGTGCTCAAAGGCTTCGCGGCCGCGTTGCCTGACGCTGCCTTGAACGCCCTGCGCAGAGATCCCGACATCGCCTACATCGAACAAGATCAGGAAGTCCACCTAACGACAACGCAATCGCCCGTCCCGTCCTGGGGCATCGACCGCGTTGACGAGCGCTCGCTGCCGCTCTCGGGCAGCTATACCTGGAATGCAACAACGACGCAGCAAAGCGCGGTGCGGGCCTACATCATCGATACCGGAATTCAAACCAGTCATCCGGACTTTGGCGGTCGCGCGTCGGCTGTCTTCGACGCCTTCGGCGGCAACGGACAGGACTGCAACGGCCATGGGACACACGTTGCGGGGACTGTCGGTGGAGCTACGTATGGCATCGCGAAGTCGATCAAGTTGCGCGCGGTGCGGGTGCTCAACTGCAGCGGTTCCGGTAGCAACTCAGGCGTGATCGCGGGCATGGACTGGGTGGCCTCAAATCACATTGCCCCAGCGGTCGCGAACATGTCGCTCGGCGGCGGTTTCTCGTCTGCTGTCAACACGTCCGCAAACAACCTGGCTGCGTCCGGTGTCTTCCTCGCCGTCGCCGCGGGGAACTCGAATGCGAACGCCTGTAACTTCTCGCCGGCCAGCGCCGCGAATGCCACAACGGTTGCGGCATCCACGAGTAGCGATGCTAAGGCTTCGTACTCGAACTACGGCAGTTGCGTGGATCTGTACGCACCCGGCTCCTCTATCACGTCCGATTGGATCGGCAGCAGTACCAGGACGATCAGCGGCACGTCGATGGCTTCGCCGCACGTCGCCGGCGTGGGCGCGCTCTACAAAGCTGTGAACGGGAACGCATCGTATGCGACGATTCGCAGCTGGTTGATCAACAACGCGACAGCGAATGTGATCAGCGGCAATCCGTCCGGGACACCGAATCGGCTGCTCTACAAGAGCACTCTGTAGGACTCACCTAACGAGTGGAAGGTTCGCGCTCGAACGGCGGCAGCGGCTCGGGTGGGTCCAGCGGTGACCCGAGGCGCATCCTCTGCAACAGCGCCGCGAAGCGCGGGTCCTTCCACTCGCTGATAAAGAAAGGATTCGAGCGCAGGCTGTGCATCAGATCTGCACGTTCGACAACGCCGCGGTCGAGCCATTTGTAGACTTTGTCGTGTTCATCAATCGTTAGGTGCAGCAGCGCCATGAAGAACGGCGGCGGATCGGGCTGGCGCAGCACATCACCGATGATATCGCGCGCTTCCGCCTTGCGCCCCACTTGGCCGTACACTCCCGCTAAGAGGCCGCGAAACGGCAACGCACGCTGACTCAGTTCGTACGCCTCTTCGGCGATGCGTACCGCATCATCGTACCGGCCCAGGCCCATATACGCGTTCGCGAGCCAACTGTGCGCGTGGAGGAAGCCCGGCTCCATCGCCATCGCCCGCTCGAGTTGTGCTGCCGCTTTCTCGTACTCCAGCGCATAGGTGTAGGCGATACCAACCCGCACCGTCGCGGTGATCGAGAACGGATCGACGGCGGCGGCTTGCTGCGCCGATTCGATCGATTCGGCGAAGCGCGCCATGCTCGAGAGGTAGCTGGAATACCACTGTCGCGCCGTCGAGTAACTCGGATTCAGCTCGATCGCCGCGCGGAATTCACGCTCCGCCCCTTCCCAGTCCCAGTCGTAATTCAGCCTAACGAGACCAAGTGAGGCGTGCCCTTCGGCGAGTGACGCATCCAGCTCGATCGCCTTGAGCGCGGCGTCGCGCGCCGCCGGATACGACTCGTGCGGACGCACCAGCGTGCTCGAGGCCATGAGTGCGTGAGAGTCTGCCAGACCGGCGTATGCTGGCGCGTACGTCGGATCGGCTTCGATCGCGCGTTGGAACGCCGCCAACCCGTCGCGCAGCGACGCCGCGGAGCGCTTGTTCCAGTGGTAGCGTCCCTGCAGATACTCGTCGTACGCTGTGACATTGCGCGCCGGCTGCACTCGAGCGGGCGTTGTTGCGCCGGATGTGCCTA
>JBQTIF010000104.1:0-33556 GCA_052388395.1 Gemmatimonadaceae bacterium
AATGATGGAAGTTGCAGCAGTCAACGGTGTCATGGGCTGGTCCTCCGGAGAAGACGCGACCCGTAGGAACGTCGCAGGTGGCTCTGGTGACTCCGACCTAACGCGAAGGAGGAGCTAACCCACGCGACGATCGGAGGCCAGCCCAGTCATACTTTCTAGGCCGACAGAACAAGGGCTCGGCTTGCAACACACGCCGCACTCTCCGGGAGAATCGAATGGCAGCTGAAGCGACCACGCCGTTGTATTTCCGGCTTGTCATTCGTCTCCTCCGTCCGTTTCCCAATTTTGACTTTGCGTTTATCAAGTCGGTGCGCGCGCGTGCAGCCGCGCTGCTGCAACTGAGGGAGGGCGCCCGGGTGCTCGACGTTGGCTGTGGTCCGGGCGGAAGCTTTCCGTTCTTGCGCGCCGCTGTCGGCATAACCGGAGAAGTGGTGGGTGTCGAGATCAGTCCCGACGTCAGCATTAATGCGGCGCGGCGGATCGCAAGCAATGGCTGGAACAATGTCCGGGTGATTACCGGGCCTGCGCAGACCGTCGATCTCACAGGTCAGTTTGATGGCCTTCACATGTTTGCCGCGCCGGACGTCTACGCCACGGAGCCCGCTCTGGCGAACCTCCTTCCGCATTTGCAGCCCGGCGCGCGGGTTGTCTTTTTCGGCGCGAAAACTTCGGCGCGCTCTATGCGTTGGCTGCTCAATCCAGTCTTCCGGCGCCTGTTCCCCAAACTGACGTTTCGATCGACGCCGGTTCCTGACGCTGCTCCGTGGGCCTTGCTCGCACCCCGTCTATCCGACTTCGAGGTCCGAGAATACTTCGCTGGCTGGATGTTCCTTGCATCCGGCACCTATCTCGGGCAGAAAGCGCCACCTCACGCGTGGCCTAACGAGGAGTTGAAGCCGACGGCGGCCCCAAGCAGTTTGGTTGAGTAGTTCTCAACTGCGCCGCAGCTTAACTCCCGCGCGTTAGGCAGCTTAGGAGGATTCATGAGCGTTGAAGCGAACAAACAAGCATCTCGGGAGGGGCACGAGGCTTTTGGCACCACCAACCTGAAATCCGCTTACGACAAGTTCTTAGCAAAAGAATTTCGTGCGCTTTTCTTTGGCCACGGCTGGGTTGATCGAGACGCTTACATGAAAGGTGACCTTGAATTTGTCGCTGCTTTTGAGAAGATCACGATGTTGGTTGAGGACGTAATCGGTGAGGGCGATCTCGTGTTCTGCCGGATGCGCTGGCGCGGAAGACAAGCCGCGCTCGTTCTTGGCGTGGAACCTTCAGGAAGGGACTTCGACGTTATCGGATTCTGTCAAGATCGATGTCAATCCGGGAAAGTCGTGGAGCACATTCCACTGTTTGACGTAGCGTCATTGATGCAACAACTCAAAGGCAGGTCGTCTAATGCTCCCGCATAAGCTGCCTAACAACTCATTCAAGCCGACGCTGCGTCGCGGGTCGGCTTAATTCAGGCGTTAGGCGGCTCTGCTGGAGCAAATGAACAAAGGCGAGACGGGCGCAGATCAACGGAGAAAGCGATGAGCGCGAAGAGAGAGTTCAAGACTGTAGACGACTACATTGAAAGGCAGCCAAAGGATACGAAGAGAACTCTGCTGGCATTGCGGGCGATCATCAAGCAAGCTGCTCCCGATGCTACAGAACTGTTCAATTACGACATCCCCGCGTACGCACTAGTGAAAGGCGGAAAACGAGACAGGCAAATCATGATTGCCGGCTACAAGACCTTTGTCGGGTTCTACACTGGCACCGGCATTTTGGAGCATTTTTCAAAAGAATTGGCACACTACAAAGTTGGAAAGGCTTCGGTGCAGTTCCCCAACAATCTGCCCTTGCCGAAGAATTTGATTGTTGAAATTATTCAGTTCAAAAAAAGTCGGGCGGCAAAATGAAGGATCGAATGATCGCAGTGCGACCAACTAGACCGAAGGATGCGATGACGCCGCCCAACAACCGGTTGCAGCGGACGGTCCGCTGTGGCCCGCGCTGAACCTGCGCGTTTAGGCAGCAAACGCTTTCACAGCGCGGTTCTGAAAATGACGCTCGGACAAGTGGTATCCGGCACGCTTGCAGCAGGCTGCCGCAAGGCAGTATCCGCGCGAATCCGCGCTTGTTGGTCCGCGTACATCAGCGGTCAAGCTTTTCGGAGCGGCGAACGGTATCGGGAGCCAGCCGCGTGGCAATTTCGCGGACAAGAGCATCCGCAATTCGTCTGTTGGCGACCTCAGTGACGTGCCCGAATCGATCCAAGAAAACTGACTCGTGCACATCGTCGAACATCGTCGCGTACGACACGTAACTCGTGCCATGAACCGGTGCGAGCGCTGAGTCAATTGCTTCGGCGCAGTCGCGCGTGTACTTGACGTGCCACGCAGGCCCGATAAACGATTTCTCGAACGGCGTCAGCGCCTTACGAGTCGTCGCGTGCGTCGGCTGCTGCACGAAGAGGACGGCAAAACCCCACGTGCCGCCGAGTCCCGTCGCAGTCTGGTGCATGTTGCGATAATACGCGCCGAGGCGCGCGCACACGTCAGGCTGCTGCGGCGCCACCGCCCAGGGATCGGCGCCTAACGCCTGCAACAGCCGTCCGACGACCTTCGAGCGCTCACCGGGAGTTACGAAGGACCCGAAAAATCCGCGCTGAGACTCCCGCTCATAGAGGTGCTTGAAGCGCGGCTCGAAGAACGCACGTCCGGGCTCTTTGTAAAGCTGCGTCGTGCGTATGTCGTTGATCCCGTCGAAGAAAACCGCAACAGCAGGTTTGCGCCCGCGTGACAGCTCTTGCGTTAGCGTCGCGACTTCATGACCGAGGACGTAACCAGGCTGCGCGAGGTTTGCGACGGCAACGTCGGGGTAGCCAGCCGAATCCAACCCGGCAGCAACGAGCGACGGAATCGTTAGGGAGTCGCGCGATGTAAATCCCCACATCGCGGATCCGCCTAGCAAGTAAACGGTCCGCCCGCCGTCGCGCGCCGGATTCTGCCGCGTCACGCGATAGCCGCCCGAGTCGACGTTGAGGTACCGACTCGTCAGCGGGTACGCCCAATACGTACGCCAAGGATCGAACCTTTCCCGCACGCTTTCCCGCGCCCGGAGGAAGTCCTTGTACCACTCCTGGCCGGCGTATGGGTGGCCCTCACGCCGCGAGTCGCGCTCAGCGTCTGAACCGAACATCGCAGCTCGGAGGGCGCGCTGACCGACGTAGGCCACTTCCAGCGTTGCGAATACCAAAATCGTGATCCCTAGAGCGATCCATAGGTCTCGCGTCAGGCGCGCGATTTGGGAGCCTCTTGTCCTTTCGGCCAACGATCTACCCTCCAGCCGGATTCAAGTCGTGCGCTACGATATGTTGCGTGCGGGCGACGCTTTGCGACTCTATGGGCAGCGAATCGTCACCTATTGGCGAAATCGCTGCCCTCGATCGCGCGCGAACCTGCAGTAGCTGCAGGATTTAGAGTGGTCCCGGGGCAATGGGAATACCAAGTCGGACACCCATTTTTTGGCTTAGGACTTGCCCCCTCCCCGGCACCGGAACAGAGGATAAATCGGACGAATGGCGGCCACGTCGCGTGTCAACATCCTAGGCATTTCAGCCTTCTATCATGATAGCGCGGCGTGTTTACTGCGCGACGGCGAGATCATCGCAGCCGGGAGCGAGGAGCGTTTCACTCGGATCAAGGGCGATCCCGCGTTCCCGATCAACGCCGCGCGATACTGCCTGCAGGAAGGTGGGATTTCAGTTGAGGATCTCACGTTCGTCGCGTTCTACGACAAGCCACTTCTCAAGTTCGAACGCATCCTCGAGACGTACCTCGCGATCGCTCCGCGAGGTTTCCGCTCTTTTGCGATGGCGGGCCCCCTCTGGATCAAAGAGAAGCTCTATCAGGATCGCGCAATCAAAGATGCGCTGGGCTACCAGGGTGATGTGCTCTACTCCGAACACCACGAATCGCATGCCGCCAGCGCGTTTTATCCATCGCCGTTCGAAGCAGCTGCGATTCTCACGATGGATGGTGTCGGCGAGTGGGCCACGGCCGCCATCGGGATTGGACGCGGCGCCGAACTGAAACTGACGCACGAGCTGCATTGGCCCGACTCGTTAGGCCTCCTCTATTCTGCGGTTACATACTACACCGGCTTCAAAGTCAATTCGGGTGAATACAAGGTCATGGGCCTCGCTCCTTACGGAGAGCCGAAGTACGTCGACCTGATGTACCGCGAGCTAATCGACCTCAAGGAAGACGGCTCGTTCAAGTTGAATCAGAAGTACTTCAACTACCTCGGCGGGCTCACGATGACGAGCCCGGAGTTCAACACTCTGTTTGGTGGACCGCCGCGAGTGCCGGAGTCGAAGCTCACGCAAAAGGAGATGGATCTTGCCCGCTCCGTGCAGGTCGTGTGTGAGGAGGTCATGCTGCGCATGGCCAAGACGGCGCAGCGTGAGAGCGGCATGAAGCATCTGTGTTTAGCAGGCGGTGTGGCGCTCAATTGCGTGGGTAACGGCCGTCTGCTGCGCGAAGGTCCGTTCGAGAACATATGGATCCAGCCCGCGGCGGGCGATGCCGGTGGTGCGTTAGGCGCCGCGCAGCTGGCTTGGCATCGTCACCTCAACAAGCCGCGTCGAGTCACGCCTGGCCGAGACGCCATGAAAGGGGCGTATCTCGGACCGGGCTTTTCACCGGAAGCGATCGCCAAGTTCCTGGACAGCATCGGCGCGCCGTACCAGCGCGTAGATCACGCTTGTCTCATGCAACGCACAGCTCAGATGCTCGCTGATGAGCGGGTCGTCGGCTGGTTCGATGGCCGCATGGAATTCGGGCCACGCGCGTTAGGCAGCCGCAGCATCCTCGGCGACCCGCGCAGCCCGAAGATGCAGGCGGATATGAACATCAAAATCAAGTTCCGCGAAGGCTTCCGGCCGTTCGCACCGAGCGTGCTGCGTGAGCGGGTGAGCGACTATTTCGAGTTGGAATGCGAGTCGCCCTACATGCTGCTCGTGGCCCCAGTCAAAAAAGAGCGCCAGATCGCCATGTCGGATACGGAACGGAAGCTGTGGGGCATCGAGCAACTCAACGTCGTACGTTCGGACATTCCGGCGGTCACACACATCGACTACTCCGCTCGCGTCCAGACGGTCGACCGAGAGACGAGCCCGCACTATCACGAGCTGATCAGCACGTTCGAGCGACTCACCGGCTGCGGCGTGGTCGTCAACACATCGTTCAACGTGCGCGGCGAACCGATTGTGTGTACGGCAGCCGATGCTTATCAGTGCTTCATGCGCACCAATATCGACGCGCTCGTACTGTATCCGTACTTGTTGCTCAAGGAAGATCAACCAGAATGGAAGGAGACCGAAGAGTGGCGCACCAAGTTCCAGCTCGACTAACAACACGCGAACGGCGCAAGTTCGGGCTGGCCGTCGGCATCGCATTCCTTGTCTTTGCTGGGATATCGCGATGGCGCGGGCATGACGTTGCGCCTTTGATACTGGCCTCGATTGGCGGAGCGCTCGTAGTCGCTGGTCTAGTGCTCCCGCAGATTCTCGGCCCGGTCTACCGCTGGTGGATGGGACTGGCGCGGGTGCTGTCGAAGGTCACGACGCCGATATTCATGGGGATCGTCTATTTCCTGGTCCTAACGCCAATCGGTATTCTGCGCCGCGTTTTCGGGAGCACTCCAGTCGACGCAAAAGCACGCAATGGCAGCTATTGGATGGCCCATCAATCGGCATCGGAAGGCTCGATGACGCGTCAGTTCTAGCTTCGATCTGCCTAACTGGGCACAGGACCCTAAGGAGGCGTTCAAGGTGTCGGATTCCCTCGTATCACAACTCTGGTCCTTCATGCGCGTGCGCAAGAAGCTCTGGCTCTTGCCGCTGATCTTGCTGCTGGTGCTGGTCGGCGCTCTGCTTGTTTTCGCGCAGGGATCCGTTCTCGCACCGTTCATCTATACCATCTTCTAACAGCAATGTTTGTGTTGAATCGCACGCAAAGGGAAACGGCGGCAAGTACTGCCGGGCTCGTTACTTGCGGCGACTCTGCACGCGACAACGATATTCACTAACGCGCTGGAGAGATTATGCGGTTTCGTCTGGATCAGCTGAGCGGCAGCAACCTCGAACGGGCGGCGCAGCACTTCGAAACACACGGCTACTTCATGCTCGAAGGAGTCGGCGAAGCCCTGACACGGCACTTCAAACCGCTCGTCGCCGAACAGCTGATGGTGGATATGAATGAGCTCGAGCGGATTCTCGAGCCGGATAGTCCTCCCGTGGTGCTGCCGGAAGAGATCCGCAAGCGCATGTCGCGCATAACGAGTACGCCGGACTTGCAGCAGACGCTGCTGACGAATCTCTTCGCGATCGCTTGCGCGCGATCGATGCACGCGCGCCGGAAGTCGCGGCACTGGATCAGCGCATCGGTGGACTCAGCGCCGGTGCGCGTTAGGTAATGGCGCTTCCGATTTCGAGTCGGGCCATGCGGGACGACAGCGATCCGCCGGAGATCTCGCTCGTTATGCCGTGTTATAACGAGGAGGAAAGCCTACCGTACTCCATCCCGCAGCTGCTGCGGGCCTTCGAGCGCGCGGGGTATCGCTTGCAGCTGGTGGCGGTGAATAACGGCTCGCGCGATCGGACAGCGGAAGTGATTGCCAAGTACGCGGCGCAGCACCCGGAGATCACGCCGGTCACTGTCGAGAAAAACATCGGCTTGGGACAGGGCATCCTCGCGGGCCTGCCGCACGCGACGGCTCCGTGGGTCGGCACGGTGGCAGCCGATGGCCAAGTCGATGCGGAGGACCTCGTTAGGCTCTACGAAGCGGCCTTGGGAACCGACGGACACATCCTCGCAAAAGTTCGGCGGCGCTTCCGCATGGACGGTTTTCTGCGGAAGGTCATCTCCATCGGATACAACGGCTTTGTTTGGCTGTTATGGCCGGGGATCGGGACGCTGGACGTGAACGGTCAGCCGCGTCTTATGCGAACCGAATCCTGGCGCGCGATGGAGCTGCGCTCCACCAATTGGCTGCTCGATCCCGAAATGGTCATCAAAGCGCACTACATGGGCTTGCGCATCATGGAACTCAATGTTTTCGCGCGGATGCGAGGGACGGGGATCTCCCACGTGCGCATATCGACATGCTGGCAGTTCTTCACGCACCTAGTGCGGATGCGCGCGTCACGTGACTTTGCTGCTTGGCGCGGCCAGCTACCGACGCTAAGCGACGTGTCGACGAAGAAGTCCAAAGCGTCGGTGGGGTAACGCTGGAAACAAACAAGCCAAGTTCCGCGTGGATCTGACGATCGTGTAGTTTGCGCAGACTTCACGACCGATCGGAGAACGCGCATGCTGCGTCGTTGGCCTGGCGGGATTCTCGTGGCAGTCTCGACGGTTGCGGTTAGCGCGTGCGGTGGCGGGTCTGACGACGATGGTGGTACGAGCCCGACCCCCTCGTTCGAGCTGTCGGTGTCTCCCACGACCCTGCCGATCCAAGCAGGAGGCTCCGGGACACTGACTGTGGCGGTCACCCGCGTAGCGTTCAACGATGCCATCGGAGTGACGCTCGAAAACCTCCCGACAGGAGTAACCGCCGCGCCAGTGTCGATCGCTGCTGGTGGGAGCACGGCCACCTTGACGGTGAGCGTGGCTGCTATAGCTGGCGCGGGTGCATCGACGCTGACTGTCCGCGCCAGTGGTACTGGAGTCACTGCGCGTAGCGCAGACGTGCAGCTCGTAATCACCGCAGCGCTGACGCCAAGCATCGGTTTGACCATTGCGCCGAACGCGCTGTCTATCGCGCAGGGGTTGTCGGGCAATGCCAACCTAACGATAACTCGAAGCAACTTTACCGGCGCTGTGTCTGTGAGCGCCGGCGGCGGCCCTGCAGGGATGACCTTCTCATTTACGCCAACCAGTGTGACTGGAACGACATCCGCGATGACGGTCGCTGTAGGCACGGCTGTCGTCCCGGGGATCTATACGATCACGGTGCAGGGGACAGGAGTGAATGTTCCCAATGCCACGGCGACGCTCACAGTCACTGTCACCGGACCGCCCGCTTCGATTGCCCTGTCGGCGGTGCCGCAAACGCTGACGATCCAGCAGGGTCAATCTGGGACGTCACAACTAACGATCGCGCGCACGAATTTCACGGGAACGGTGAACCTAACGAGCTCCGGTGCGCCTGCCGGAATCACCGTGACGCTGAGTCCGTCAAGCACCACGGGAACGTCGGTCGCTGTGACTGTCGCCGTCAGCGCCACGCTCGTGGCGGGGAACTACTCGGTGACGATCCAGGCCGGGGGGACTGGGATCGCGAATGTGAGCCTCACGCTGCCAGTCAGCGTTACGGCGGCTGGCGGAACAGGAAACGTCACATTCACCTTCTGCGCGCAATCCGGCTTGCCGTTGTGGTTCGCCTTCAGCGACAACGGTAGCGCCTTTACTCGAATCCCCGGGACGAGCGGTGTGTTCAACTTTACGGTGGGACAGCGCGGGCGTGTCGCCTGGGTCATGCAGGACGGGAGCAAGACACGACTCGAGCTTTTCTACGGATCGTTGCAGGATTTGAACGCGCGCGGTCGCAGTTTCTGTCGCGGGAACGGTAGCAGCAAGACGATTAACGCAAGGATCAGCGGCGTCACGGCTGGACAACGTGCGGATGTCTCCCTGGGCACCGCTTTCGCGTCGACGCTCTTACCTTCACCCACAACCGTTCAGCTGACGAACGTGCAGGACGGGCTGCTCGATCTGATCGGCGTTAGGCAGCCGACGACGCTACCGGCCATAACGAATGCGTTTGTCATTTTGCGTGACCGCAACGAAGCGCATGGGGCTACGATCGCTGTCGACTTCAACAGTGGCGTGGCGACGGTTTCACGAGCAGCGACAATCGCCAACCTCGGTGCCGATGTTGCTTCGCTGACCGGAGGTTTTCTGTCGAAGAACGGCACGCTCGCCAATCTCTTCCTCGATCCAGGCGGGACTGCTGTCACGCGAAGCTGGGCGTCGTTACCCGATGCGAGTGCCATCGCGGGCGACTGGCATATGCTGACTGCGATGGCGATCCCGTCCACGTCGACTGATGGCTTCCCCTTTCGCGCGTATCAACTATTCGCGCGCTTTGGTGGCGACCGCACCCTAACGCTTCCCGATCACATAATGACTCAGCCGACGTTTGTCGTGTCGAGTACGGTGCCGTATGTGACCTTTGGCTCGCAATGGCTGATCCAGAGCCCTCAGTACAACGATTTCTGGTCGCTTACGTTGACACCGGCGTCAGGCAGCGTCTCCGCCGTGGTTGTGAGCGGCACGGCCGGGTACTTCGGCGGCGGACCGGCACGGCTAGACCTCCCCGCCTTCGACGCTTCATTCAATGCGCAGCACGGGCTGCAGCCGGGGATTCAGTTATCATGCACGTTCTTCGCGGCGGGCGGAACGGCGTGGGGGAATACGATTGGGCACGCGCCCTTGCCTAACGAGGGAGAGTTCGGGACGACGGCGGGCATTCGGGGGACGCCGTTTACTCCTTAAGATCACAGGCTTCGCCGCGAATTCGCGCGCCATTTCACATGGAATTCCTGCGGCGTACTGCTGTATCGGTGGCGGCTGTTTCTGTTGTTTCTACAGCCGCGAGATCATCGCCGACAGCTCATCGATATTCTTCATTCGCGCCGGAATAATCGATTCACGAATCAGCGTACCGGCCTCGGCATTCAGCTGCTCGAGGGCGTTACGATAGTCGTTCAGCGCATGCTCCTCGCCGTCCTTAAGCGCCTTCAGGGCGGCCGCTTCGGCGAACACTTTGGCCGGGCCCCCGATGACAGTTTTGACAAATGACGGCAATGTTGGCGATGTCGCATCGGGCGTCCCCCCGGCCCGCTCGATGACTTCGCGGATCGATTGCGCCGCTTGATCGTGCTCCCGAGCGATGGTCCGCAGGACCTCTACGTCACGGGGCCGCTCGTCTGCAACGCGTGGAATGGCATGGCCATAGGTATGTGTCGCCGAGATCTCACTGCGTAACAACCGGTTGAGAGTTCGGACCTCCTTCGTTTTGTCAGTTGACTCAGTCGTCACTGCATTCACCATGGGGGGATTACGGGTGTATTAGGAATCATCCACGCAAAACGTGTACCGAATACTCAGTTTTCAGGGACCCCGTCGACGATCGCCTAACAGGAGCTGGGTCCGGGCTGGCTAGCGCCGCGACATCGACTTCTGGACCCGAATCGCCGCAAATACGGCGCCTACGCATTTTCGCACTGAGTTGCGCCTAACGCCTCGCCCGAGGCGTGGGACTACCGCGCTGATATGGCGATGCGCTTGGGTCCGCTGCCGCGCTCGAACTGAATGTTCGCGAGCACCTTGCGAGTCGCGATATCAATCGCAGCCACCGCGTCTGAGAACCAGAGACTCACGAAGATTACCTTGCCATCCGGCCGCACGGCAAACCAGTGCGGGAAGTGGCCCGTTTCGATGCGAGCCACCTCTACCATGTCGGCAAGCCGTACTACGCGAATGAGATCGTGAATGTCATCCGTGACCCACAGCTCCGAACCATCGGGGGTGAGCTGCAACGCGTGCGTCCACGTCTCCTTATACGGTTCGGGGACACCTTCGGGGAGTGTGCCTAACACCACTCGGCGTGTCGCTTTGCCAGTAGCGAGATCGAGCACGACAAAGCCCAGCAGTTTGGAGAGTGCCACGTACATCGTCTTACCGTCATGCGACGGCTCCATCGGCCTAACGCCGGCAGCCATCGGAATGTTTTCCAGGACAGACTGTGTTGTCGGATCGATGACTGTAATTGCGCCGCCGTACTGCGCGCCGACGTAGACACGCTTGCCGTCGACGGATGTGTAGGCATCGTGGGGACCCGCGGGCGATGCGAGCTTCTTGATCAGGCGCAGAGGGTTGAGCTGCACGACGGCAATCTTGCTTTCGCCGCGCACCGGCACGTAGGCGAAGCGGCCGTCCTTTGTGAGCGTGTGTTGATTGAGGTCACTCCCCACCGGGATTGACGCCGTCACCGCGCCGCGCCTAACGTCGACGACCTGGAAGCGGCCGGTCTTGTCGCTGCTGAGATACGCCGTCGAACCGTCTTGCGACAATGCGAGGCCGTGAACGCCCTGATCAACTTTGATGCGGCGCACGACTCGAAAGGTGTACGGGTCCACCTCGACCAGCTGGTCGCTGTCCCCCAGCGTTACCCAGAGGGTGCCGCGGCGTTCCTGGGCGTCGGGAGCGCCTAACGGGGGGAGCAGAGACGTGACTAGGAACGCCGCAACAAGGGACCGACTCATGTAATCCTCCCAAAAAGGCTCTATGTTCAACGCGCCGGGTGGTGGCGCGGCTTTACGAGCACTTCGTGCCGCACACCGTCGTCGACCAGCGAAATTACGTCTCCCGCAATAGGACGTCCATCGATCGTCACGTCCGCTCCGTTGCGACGCACGCCGGCTGGGGTGTGGACAATGATCGTGTAGACCGCTGCACCGTAACGGTACTCGATCGTCACCTGCGGCCAAACCTCCGGCAGGCATGGATCGATGCGCAGTGTGGCACCGCGCTTCGTTAGGCCGAGCATTGCTTCCAGTCCAACCCGATACATCCAGCTCGCCGAACCCGTGTACCACGTCCATCCACCGCGACCGAGCTCGCGCATCGTGGTGTACACGTCGGCCGCCACGACATAAGGCTCCACTTTGTAGGTGCTCATGCCTTCCGGTGTCGCAGTGTGAGTGAGGGGATTGAGCATTTGGTACAATGCGAACGCACGGTCACCGTCACCGCGCAACGCCGTGGCGAGAACCGTCCATAACGCCGCGTGTGTGTACTGCGCACCGTTCTCGCGCACTCCAGGGACGTAACCTTTGATATATCCTGGGTCCTGCGGTGACGTATCGAACGGAGGCGTGAGCAGCTTCACGAGCCGCGCCTCCTGTAGCACCAGATACTCGTGCAGCGACCGCATCGCTGTGTCCTGACGCTCGGGATTGCCCGCGCCGGAGATCACACTCCAACTCTGAGCGATCGAGTCGATGCGGCACTCCGCGTTTGCCGCTGAGCCGAGTGGCGTGCCATCGTCAAAGTAAGCGCGCCGGTACCATGCACCGTCCCACGCGTGTGCTTCGATGGCGGCGGCATACGCGTCAGCATGCGCGCGAAATTCGCTCGCGCTTGCGCCATCGCCATGCGCGTCCGCGTAATGGGCGAACTGTCGGAGTACGGCCGTAAGAAACCAGGCTAGCCACACGCTCTCTCCGCGCCCCTGAATACCGACGCGGTTCATTCCGTCGTTCCAGTCGCCGCCGCCAATGAGGGGAAGCCCATGCGAGCCAACTGTGCACGCCCGCTGAAGGGCTCTGCGACAGTGCTCGTAAACGCTGGCGGTTTCGCTGCTCACTTGTGGCAGGTCGTAGATCTCATGCTCGTTAGGCTCGAGCTGACGCATGGTCAGGAATGGCGCGCATTCATCTAGGACGCTGGTATCGCCGGTGACGCGGACGTAGTGGTCCACCACGTAAGGGAGCCAGACAAGATCGTCGGAGAATCGCGTGCGAACGCCGCGCCCGCTCTCCGCGTGCCACCAGTGCTGTACATCACCTTCGACGAACTGACGTGCAGCCGTGCGCATGATGTGTTCGCGCGCAATGGCGGGTTCCGCGTACACGAACGCCATCGCGTCCTGCAGCTGGTCGCGGAAACCGTATGCTCCGCCGCTCTGATAAATCGCCGAACGCGCCCACATGCGGCATGCGAGCGCTTGGTAGAGCGACCAACGATTGATCATGGCATCGAACGATGGCTCTGGCGTGCGCACTGTGATGACCGAAAGCCGTTGCGACCACTCGTGCACTGTCTCAGCGATCGCTTGGACAGCGCGGTCAACATGCCGGTACTCATCGACCGCTTGCATGGCTCGCTCTTGATCTGGTGCAGCGCCCAGCAGCACGACGAGTTCTTGTGCCGCGCCGGGGGCGAGCTCGACGACGCTCTGCAATGCCGCACACGGATCGATCCCGGCGCCTGTGACGCCACTGAGCGCAGCTTGCCCAAGACCGGCAGGGTCGGCCAGTGTTCCATTGCGGCCGATGAACTCGCCGCGGTCTCCGGTATATCCACTAACCCGCGCGCTCACGCTACAGAACGCAACCAGATCGGCGAATTGCGGGTTGAAGCAGTTGCGCGCGAAGATCGTCCCGCGCTTGGCATCAAACGTCGTTCGCACTTGATGCTGCGTGTGCTCCCGCTGCACTCCGAGTGCCCACTCGACATAAGCAATCACGGAGATCCGACGTGACCGTTCCAGGCGATTTGTCAAACGCAGGTGTGATACTTTCACGGCTCCATCGGGCACCAAGCCAAGCGTTAGGTGCGCGGCAATACCGTTGTGTTCATGCGTGAACGAAGAGGTCCCAGGGCGGTGATCGATGCTGTATGGAGTCGAGTTCCTGGTGGGCGCCGGTGTCGCAGTCCATATCTCACCAGTCTCCTCATCCCGCAGGTAAATCACGTCGCTTACGGGGTCGCTGACGGGATCGTTGTGCCACGGCGTTAGGCGAAAGAAGTAGCTGTTCTCAGCCCACGCGAAGCCACCACCGCGCTCCGTGACGACGAAGCCGCCATGGGGATTCGCAATGATGTTGGCCCACGGCGCTGGCGGGATGCGGTCACCATGCACGTGGATCCGGTAATCATTATCTGTCGTGAGGCCGCCGATTCCGTTGTCGAAGAGGAGCGACTCGTCATTGTGAATGCGATCTGCAGCGCTGGCGTCGCTGTCCTGCCGCAGCGACCTGGTCACGGCCTTTATAGGCATCGCGATCGCGCGCGCCGCGCGGCTGCGGAACCGCTGAACAACCGACGTGGATTCCGGCGTGCTTCGTTCAGCGCGTCGTGTGAAGGGCGCGTCAAACTCGTTCTCAGCAGCGTCGCTGTCCGGCGTGGCGCGCGCGACGGAAACGATGCGGGCAAGCGGACGCCCATCACATGGAATATGAACGCGCGCCGTTGCTGAGATCATGCGCAGTGCATCAGCGCCCATCTGGTCGCGTCGCCTAACGAACACGGCGCCGGGGCCGTCAACCATCCCCGAACCGCTGGACGCGAGCATAATCTCCGTTATCCGATCGTTCAGCTCCTGCTGATAGCTGTGATCCTGCGCGTTGATAACGACGAGATCGACCGTCAAGCCACGACGGCGCCAGTAGCGATGTGCCAAGAAGAGCTGCTGCAGCGTGGGAAGCCCATCCATTGATTCGATCGTCGCCAGCAGGATGGGCCAGTCACCCGAAATCCCAGTGGCCCACAACAAGTCCTGCGAGCCTGTATTGCGAAGCAGCTCGCTACTCGGCGGACGCAGTCCCGGGAGTGCATACAGCAGGTATCCCGCGAGCTCCTGGAACACGGCCGCATCCGCGGGCGAAATGCCCAGCTCTCTCAGTTCGATGTGCGCCGATGTCCAGGCCAGATCGAGGGCGCGCTGCGCGCCATTGGGATGGTGATAGCGATCCGCGAGCTCGAACGCCCGTTCGGCAGTTGCCGCGACCAGCGTAGTGAACGCAACGGACGCCGACCGCCCAGGTGCGAGCCTAACGCGGACGCGCAGCGCGAAGATGGGATCGAGCACGGCGCCGGCGTCGCCTAACAGCGGGCCGTCCTGTTCCAGAGCGATAGGGTCGCGCGTCGTGCGCCCGCGACCGATAAACCGGGCACGATCAGTCTCATATGTCGTTTGGCCCACACGTTCGACACCAGTATCGACGACATGCACGCACCATAGCGGCCGCTCCGCTGCCGATCGTGGTCGTCGCGTCGCGGTGATTGCGGTACACCATTCATGCCAGGCCGTCTCGATGAAGAGGTTGCCGAATGCAGGGTGTGCGCGATCCGCGTCAGGCGGGGCCAGCACGATCTCACCATAACTGGTCAGCTCGACGTCGCGGGTCTCCTCACTCTCGTTGGTCAGCGTCACACGGCGCACTTCAGCTGAGTCGTCCGGAACGACGACGACCTCGATCCGGGTCTCTATATCGCCGTCGAAGCGGTGCAGCGTCACGCCGTCGGTGGCGAGGAGGGCGCGGTACCAGTCCGCCGGCGCACAAACAGGTTGGTGAGCCGCCGACCACGTGCGCCCCCGCTCCACGTCCTTCACGTAACAAAACTGGCCCGTGTTGTCGCGCGTCCCGTCGGCTCGCCAGCGCGTTACTGCCAATTCTTCGTAGCGGCTGTACCCCGCGCCGGCATTGCTCACCATGACCGTGTATGGTGCGTGGCCGAGAAATGCCACGTGCGGCTGTTTCGTATCGGCGGTGTCGAACTCCCGAACAACGGGTCGCGCCTCTTCGAGAACGGAAAGTCCCTCGTCGGGACGAATCGGTTGCGTCTCGTGTAAGGCGAGGCGGCGCGGCACCCGTTCATCCAAGAGCAGCGCCGCCGCGCGCACCATCGGATCGCGGTGGAAACGGTCATGCCAGCGCGGCCCCAAGATGGCATTGCCTAACGAGACTAAACTCATCCCGATGTGGTGTGCCATGTAATTGTGCACGATCGCGTAGCGACGGCCTGCGTCCGGGCGTGAGTAGTCGAGCGCATCGTGAAAGCCATATGCGCCGAGCGCTCCCTTCCGCTCGAGCGTCTGCAAGTTGGCCAATGCCTGCTCGGGGTCGATCATCGCGGCGAGGGCTGACGCGTAGGGAGCGACAACGAGGTCATGACCAAGACCCCGTTTGAGTCCGAGGTCGGGGACGCCAAACGCGCGATACTGGTACGTCAGATGATGATCGCGAACGTTGTACGCGCTTTCGCTATTGCCCCATGGCACGCCGTGCTCTTCCCCATAGGCGATGTGACGGCGGACGGCAGCGAGATAGGTATCGCCTAACAGCGTGAATGGGAAAGAGTGCATAACGAGCAGCGGCATGAGGTACTCGAACATGCTGCCGCTCCAGGATATCAGTGCGATCTCTCCGGCGGTGTAGGTCAGTGTTCGCCCGAGTCGAAACCAGTGCTCGAACGGCACATCGTTCTTCGCGACGGCGACGAAGCTGGCTAATCGCGCCTCGGAGGCGAGGAGGTCGTAGTACGACCCGTCAAGCGTGTGGCTCCCAGTGTGATAACCAATCGCGAATAACTTGCGCGAGGCATCGAAAAGGAGACGGAAGTCCATCTCCATCGCATACCGCTGCGCGTGCTCAGCGAGACCATAGAGCCGCTCGGCGAGGTCGCCGCTCAGCGCGCCGACGTCGCGCTGAAAATCGAGGCAGGCCTGGCGCAGCGCCAGCAGATGACCAGCGAGGTTTCCGCTGTCCACCGTCGAGATGTACGCGGGTTCCAGCACGCGGAGATCGTGCAGGTCATACCAGTTGTGGAAGTGTCCCCGAAAGCGCTGCATACGATCGAGCGATCGGAAGGCGCGCTCGAGGCGCTGTGTCATGTCCTCCAGTGTGATGAAGCCGAGATCGTGCGCTGTGACCGTGGAGAGGAGCTGCAGGCCGATGTTCGTTGGTGAGGTGCGCATCGCCGTCACAGGCGTCGGCACCTCCTGAAAATTGTCGGGCGCAAGCCAGTTGCTTTCTGCGGTGACGAAGTGGTCGAAGTACTTCCAGTGGAGCTGCGCGTAGCGCAACGCGGCCTTGCGAGCGCTAGCGCTGAAGGTCTGCGGTGTGCGCGCCGCGGGTCGACTGAGGGCGTACGCGAGGATGGGCGACAGTGCCCATACGGCAGTGATGGGGAGAATTGCCAGTGCCAGCTGCCAGGCAGGCGCATCGTTAGGTACGACACCGCCAACGACGCCGGCGATGGCCACCGTCGCAGCGACGGCTGGCCACATCGCCCTCCACATGCGACCTGGCGTCACACGCGTTGCACGCTCGACCAACTGCGCTGAGCGCCACTCCAGCAGACTGCGCTTGGTAACGAACAGGCGCCAAAGCGTACGGACTATGGCGTCTGCCGAGAGCCACGCTTGCTGCGGCAGAAACGTTATGGCGAGCGCGAGCTGCTGTGCGCTCGTTATGGCATCCTGACCCACCGCCGCGTAGTACGCGCGCCACGATTTGTCGCGCGGTGGACGGACCACAGCGAGCAGGAGCGATGTAATCCACGGCGCCGCACTCGCGCCGATGCCTAACGCCGTCCACCACAGCGGCGAGCCAGGCAGGAGAGTCCAGCCAGCGACCAACCATGCGAGCTGCGCGATCTCCACTACGCTGCGACGCAAATTGTCGAGAATCTTCCAGCGTGACAGGAGCGACAGGCGGTTCTGCTCAGGCCCGTCTGGTCCAGGGACACGCGCTGTCAGCCATTGAAGCAACTGCCAGTCGCCGCGGATCCAGCGATGCTTGCGCCGCGAAAACGCCAGGTATGTCGCCGGATAGTCGTCATAGACGTTGATGTCAGTCGCGAGACCGGCGCGAGCGTAATTCCCTTCGATGAGGTCGTGCGAGAGGAGTGTGTTTTCCGGAAAGCGCCCGTGCGTCGCCTGCTCGAAGGCGTCAACGTCGTAGATACCCTTGCCAGTGAAGCTCCCTTCGCCATACAGATCCTGATAGACATCTGACACCGCAGTCGTATACGGGTCGACGCCAGGATGCCCCGAGTGCAACGCGGCGAAACGCGAGCGGTGTGCGCTCGCGAGCGAGACGCCGACGCGCGGCTGGAGGATACCATAACCCTCGACCACACGAGCCCGCTGCGCATCGTATATCGCGCGATTGAGTGGATGCGCCAACGCACCCACCAGCGCGGGAGCCGCGTCAGGCGGAAGCACAGTGTCTGCGTCGAGCGTGATGACGTAGCGCACGCGCCGGATCGCGTCGACGTTCCCCGTCACGACCGTAAACGCGTCATGTGCGCCGCCGCGCACAAATCTGTTGAAGTCGGCGAGCTTGCCGCGTTTGCGCTCCCAACCCATCCAGGCACCCTGTCGCGAGTTCCAGCGTCGTGGGCGATGGAACAGATAGAACGCGTCCTGTTCGTTAGGCGCATACCGCGCGTTGAGCGCGCGCACGCCTTCCTCCGCTGCCGCCACGATCGCGGCATCGTGGTCGCGCGTTTCCGTCGCGGAATCGGTGAAGTCACTAAGAATCGCGAAATGCAGATGCGCTTCTCGGTTCGCGAGGAACTGCACTTCAAGGTTCGCGAGGGCTTCATGCACAGTGTCCACGCTGTCGAAGAGCGTAGGGACTACCACCGCTGTGCGGTACTCGGCCGGCACGCCGTGTTCGTGCAGATCGAGCTTGGGCAGAACATGCGGACGCAAAAAGGTCGTGATCAGCTGGTTCACAACCTGCACCGCGACGTCATTCGCTGGAATCAGTGCGAATAGCAGCACGGCGAGCCACGCTTCGCGCACCAGGTCGCCTGCTAGCCAGGCTATCGTGGCGAGAGTTGCCAGCGTGCCGACGACGATACCGCCGACGAAAACCACATTCGGATGGCGCAGGACCCAGCGATGACGCGATTCGCCTAACGTGGGTCTGTACCCGACGCTCGCCTCGAGCTCGGCGATTCCGCGATCGACGAGGTAATAGCCGACGTGCGAGCGACGCGACGCATGCAGCAGATCCTGCGTGTCTGCTTCGCCCGCGCGCGCGAAATCGATGGCGCGCTGAGCCACCGCCTCCTCGCTTTGCCCCGTTCGCTTGGCGATCCGCTCGACTACGTGACGGTACTGGTCGCGTGTGGCGAACGTCATCTGCCCGTAGAAACCGGCCGGGTCTGCACGCAGCACGTGCTCCATGACACTCTGCCGCTCGACGAACGAGCGCCAATCACGCTGCGCGATGCCACGGAGGCTCGTGATGCTGTTCGCCATCATGAGCTTGGTGAGCGCCAGGCGTTGTGTGGCGACTGCGGCGGCTGTGTCCGGGGTCAAGCCTTCTTCTGCGATCCATTGCTCGAGCCAGACGAGGGGCGGAAAGGCGCCGGCGCCGAGTCGCAGTTGGTGTAGGAAGCGCGACACGAAGACCGGCGTTAGTGCGATTGGCGCGTCGAGGAATTCCCTGAGGGCAGTGCCTAACGACTCCGAACTCGCTTCATTGGCGCGCAGGATGCGCTCGACCCAACGATCTGCTTCTTCGACTTCGTCCAGGCGCTGCACCGTGCGCAGCGCCATGCGGCGTACGCTCTCGATCAGCCCCAGCCGGAGCATTGCCGGAACCGCCCACAATTCGCCTATGGAGAGCGGGACGATCTCCTGAAACGCGGCGACGAAGAGATCGACGTTGTCGAGATCGACGCGACCTTCGCTGTGCGAAATGAGCGTGATGGCGAGCTCGTAGACGCGGGGATAGCCGGCGAGGGAGCCGTTGGCGAGCGTCGGGAGCTCGCGGTAGTACTGACGCGGCAGGCTCTCGTGCACCTCACGCACGTGCTCCTGTATGACGTGATAGTTGTCCAGCAACCATTCCGCCGCTGGCCCCACGTCGGCCCCGCGGGCAGAGGCAGCCGTGAGACGCGCATACGCGTCCTCGAGAATGCGCCGCGTAGAGCTGAGACGCAGCAGCAGGCGCGCCGGCGGGCGACCGCGTCGAGGGCGAGCGATTCGCTGGGCGCGCGCAATCTCTCGCGCGCGTTCCGCCAAGTGCTCGGCGCCGAGCAACTCTCCGCGAAGCGGCCCCGCGAGCAGATCGTCCGCACTTGGGGTCGCGCGTCGAACGGAGCGCAACCAGCGTAATGGCGCGGTCAGTGTCGTCCTGTGGGTCAGCCGCTGCGCGGAGAGACCAGCACGCCTGGGGCCTTAGGAAACAGACGGCATATCATCGAGACGGCGCCGTTTGCCAAGCGGCGTGCCTAACGCGCCGGCGATGCTCAAAGCAGCCTGGGCCGCTGCCAGACGTGCTACTGGTACTCGATATGGCGAGCAGGAGACATAATCGAGCCCGATATCATGGCAGAACGCGATGGAGCGTGGATCGCCGCCGTGTTCCCCGCAGATGCCTGCCTTGAGGCCGGGGCGCGCGGCGCGGCCGTGCTCCACGGCGTAACGCAGCAGCTTCCCGACGCCCGGTGTGTCGAGCGTTTGAAAAGGATCGTCCGGAAGCAATCCACCGGCCACATACGCGGGGAGAAAGCGGCCGGCGTCGTCACGACTCATGCCTAACGTCGTTTGCGTGAGATCGTTGGTTCCGAACGAAAAGAATTCCGCCTTGAGCGCGATTTCATCGGCGGTGAGTGCCGCGCGCGGTAGCTCGATCATCGTTCCGATCGTATAGGGGATGCGCTCACCCATCGCGCCTAACACACGATCGGCGACTGCTTCGAGAATATGGCGTTGATGCTCCAACTCCTTCGCTGTGGCGACAAGCGGTACCATGATCTCCGGATACACTTCGATGCCGCGTCGCGCCGCGCGAACGGCGGCTTCGAAGATGGCGCGCCCCTGCATTTCCGTGATCTCGGGGTAGGTGATACCCAGGCGGCAGCCGCGGTGGCCGAGCATGGGATTCGTTTCGCGCAGCCCTTCCACAATGTGCATGAGCTCTGGGCGAGACAGCTCGAGCGTGCGTGCGAGGAGCTTGGTCTCTTCGCCACCGTGCGGAAGGAACTCGTGTAGCGGAGGGTCGAGCAGTCGGATTGTGACCGGGAAGCCGCGCATCGCTTCGAAAATTCCTTCAAAGTCGGCGCGCTGCAGCGGCAGAAGGTTGTCGAGTGCGCGGCGGCGGCCAGCTTCGTCACGTGCCACGATCATCTCGCGCATCGCGGTGATGCGGTCACCTTCGAAGAACATGTGCTCCGTGCGACAGAGACCAATGCCTTCGGCGCCGAATGCACGCGCGACGCGCGCGTCCTTGGGTGTGTCGGCGTTGGCTCTGACACGCAAGCGCCGTGTTTCGTCGGCCCAGCCTAACAATCGCGCGAAGGAGACGTACACCGGTGCGTCGTCCGCGCGCATCGCGCCGTGGGTGACGCGAACGACTTCACTCGGGACCGTTGGTAGCTGTCCTTCGAAGACGCGACCGCTCGCGCCGTCGAGCGTGATCCACTGCCCTTCGTCGACGACCTTCCCATTCACGGCGAACTGACGCTTGTTCGCGTCGACAGTGATGTCCTTGCAGCCGACAACGGCGCATTTGCCCATGCCGCGTGCGACGACGGCCGCGTGACTCGTCATGCCGCCGCGCGCCGTGAGTATGGCCCGCGCTGCGACGATGCCGTGAAAGTCGTCAGGGGTCGTTTCGTCACGAACGAGAATGACGCCTTCGCCGGTTGCCGCGCGCTGCTCGGCGACATCCGGATCGAAGACAGCGACGCCGCTCGCCGCTCCTGGGCTGGCTGGGAGTCCGACAGCGATCGGCGTCGAGCGGACACCAGGGTCGATCACCGGATGGAGCAATTGATCGAGCTGCTGCGGGTTGACGCGGTTGAGCGCTTCGTTAGGCGAGATGAGCCCTTCGTCAACCATGGCGTGCGCGATGCGCACGGCCGCGGCGGCGGACCGCTTGCCGGTGCGCGTTTGCAGCAGATACAAGGATCCACGCTCGACGGTGAACTCCAAGTCCTGCATGTCGCGGTAGTGTCGCTCAAGCCGTTCTTGCACGGCGACCAGTTCACGGTACGCGCCAGGGAGCTGCGTGGCCATGCCCGCTATCTCCAGTGGCGTTCGTATGCCGGCGACGACGTCTTCACCCTGCGCATTGACGAGGAACTCGCCGTAGAAGCGACGCTCTCCGGTTGACGGGTCGCGCGTGAAGGCGACGCCGGTTCCGGAGTCGTCTCCCATGTTACCGAAGACCATCGCCATCACCGTGACGGCCGTGCCTAACGTTTCGGGGATGCCATGCACGCGGCGGTAGTCAACGGCCTTCTTGAGGGTCCAGGAGTTCCATACCGCTTCGATCGCCCCCCAGAGTTGCGCTTCTGGGTCGGTCGGAAACGGGTCCCCGGTGAAGTTCCGAACCAGCGCCTTGTACTCCTCGACAAGGTTGCGGAGCACGTCGGCGGTCAGCTCCGCATCGCTGGCGGCGTGCGCCACGAGTCGCTTGGCTGCCAGCAGCTGCTCAAACTGATGCGGCGGAACGCCTAACACGACGCTTCCGTGCATCTGGATGAAGCGGCGGTAGGAGTCGTAGGCAAAGCGAGCGTTGCCGCTCTGGCGCGCCAGCCCTTCGACTGTAATTGAATTCAGGCCCAGATTGAGGATCGTCTCCATCATTCCGGGCATGGAGACAGGCGCACCACTGCGCACGGAAAGCAGCAGCGGGTTGTTTGGCTCGCCGAAGCGGCGGCCGGTCGCTTCCTCTACTCTCGTTAGGTAGCGCTGGACCTCATCGTGCAGCGCAGTCGGATAGCGTCCGGTTCGCAAATAGTCGACGCCGACGGAACACGCGATTGTGAACCCGGGCGGAACCGGCACGCCGAGGTGTGTCATCTCGGCCAGGTTCGCTCCTTTGCCGCCGAGCACCGTTTTCATGTCCTTGGTGCCGTCGGCGTGCCCCTTGCCGAAAAAGTAGACCAGTTGCGTCATGCCTAACATCCACAGCCGAATCGCAGCTTATTCGGATCGCTCGGTGGTGGGGTAGGGTACTCGCCGGAGAAGCACGCGTGGCAAAAACCATCGGGTCCGCGCGGCACGGCGTTGAGCATCCCGTCTAATGAGAGGTAGCCGAGTGAATCCACGCCAATGAGCGCGGCAATGTCTTGGACAGGGTGGTTTGCGGCGATCAGTTCTTCGCGGCTTGGCGTATCGATGCCGTAATAACACGGGCCGGTGATAGGTGAGGACGACACGCGCATGTGCACTTCGCGGGCACCAGCGGCACGGATCATCGCCACGAGACCCTTGGTTGTGGTGCCGCGAACAATCGAATCGTCAACCATCACGACGCTCTTGCCGTTGAGCACCTCGCGTACGGCGTTGTACTTGACCTTCACTTTGTGATCGCGTCCGGCCTGCGTCGGCTGGATGAACGTGCGCCCCACATAGTGATTGCGGATAAGCGCGTGCTCCAGGGGAAGGCCCGACTCTTCGGCATAGCCTAACGCGGCTGCGTTGGAGGAGTCAGGAACTGCAAAGACGAGCTCTGCCTGGGGTGCCGGATGCTCTCGCGCGAGGCGGCGCCCTAACGCGCGTCGGGCGCGATCAACCGATCCGCCAAAGACATAGGAATCGGGGCGCGCAAAATACACATGTTCAAAGACGCAGCGACGCAGCTCCTGCGCCGGAAGTGCTTGTGTTGTGCGAACCCCGGTTCCATTGACAGTGACAATCTCACCTGCCGCGACCTCGCGAATGGTGCGGGCGCCCACGAGGTCGAACGCGCACGTCTCTGACGCAAAACACGTGGACCCGTTCAACTGCCCCATGACGAGCGGCCGCCAGCCGCGCGGATCACGCGCTGCCAGCAGCGTATCGTCGATGAGCGCGATGAGCGAATACGCTCCTTCGACGCCGCGTAGAGCTTCTGCCAGTCGTGCTTCCGGCGTAGTCCCCGTGGCGCGCGCGAGCCGATGTACCAACACTTCAGAGTCTGACGTCGACGCAAAAATGGCGCCTTGATCTTCGAGCTCCGCGCGCAGCTCGCTGGCATTCACAAGGTTCCCGTTATGCGCAAGCGAGATGTGGCCACCGCGAACCCGCGCGAGTATGGGCTGCGCGTTTTCGAGCGTTGTAGACCCGGACGTGGAATAGCGCGTGTGGCCGATGGCGGTGCCGCCCGGCAGCGCCTCCAATTCGCGGGTATCGAAACCCTCGGAGACGAGTCCCATCCGCCGCAGCGCGTTGGCCCGCCCGCTGTCGTCGACGCAGACGATGCCGGCGGACTCCTGCCCACGATGCTGCAGCGAATATAAACCAAGCTGCGTGAGAACCGCAGCCCGGTCGTAGCCATGGATACCGAAGACTCCGCACACAGTCGCTGTTCCTTCGCGTTAGGCGGTGACGGCTGTTTCGGCCGTGTCCGCAGAGTCGGCCGCGGTAGCGACGCGCGTCATGAACCTTGGAATGGCTTCGTGAAATGCCGCCGCGAGACGGCCGATGTCGCCGAGATATTCCCGCGCAGCGACCCGCAGCGTAAACGGTGTCCGCGCGGGTGTGACTCGGCCAATGACGCGCGCCGGAACTCCGTGCGAGCTCGCAATGTGCTCGACCTCGCTCGGCCGGTCCGTGGAGATGATCACGCGTCCCTGGGCTTCACCAAACAACAATGCGCGCAGTGGCAAACCGTCCCAGCTGCTCAAATCGACCGTTGCGCTGAGCAGCGCTGCACGATTGCCAATGCAACACTCCGCGAGAGCCACTGCCAGCCCACCATCGCTCACGTCATGCGCTGAATGCGCGAGTCCCTGCTGTATCGTCGCGTGTAAAGCGTCGATGAGGCGGCGCTCGGCGTCAAGATCACAGCGAGGAGGAGCCCCGGCCGTGACGCCATGAATGCGACTGAGGTATTCGCTAGCGCCTAACTCCGCTGTGCATTCGCCCAGTAGCAGAATGCTGTCGCCAGTCGCGACAAAACCGGACGGAGTGACATTGTCGACGTCCTCGAGGAGGCCGACCATGCCGATTGTCGGCGTCGGGAAGACGGCGCCTACCGGGCTCTCATTGTAGAACGAAACGTTGCCACCGGTTACCGGAGTGCCTAACGCGCTGCACGCTTCACCCATCCCACGCACCGCTTCGCGGAACTGATAGAACACTTCCGGACGCCGTGGATTGCCGAAATTGAGACAGTTGGTGATGGCCAGCGGCCGAGCGCCGGTGCAGGCCACGTTGCGCGCAGCTTCCGCGACCGCGATGCGTCCTCCGACGAGCGCATCGAGGTAGACGTAGCGGCCGTTGCAATCCGTCTTGACGGCGAGCGCCTTCCGCGTGCCGCGCAAACGCACGACGGCCGCGTCGGACGCCGGGCGCGGTCCCGTCACCGTGTTGGTTCGCACCGAAGAGTCGTACTGCTCGTACACCCACTCCTTACTGGCAATCGTTGGTGAAGAGAGCAAGCGCTCGAGCGTCCACAGCGGATCGTGCTCTGCGGACAGCTCGGGAATCGTTAGGGGATCGCGGCTTCGCAGCTGTGCGATCTCAGAGCTCTCACGTGCGTCCGGAGCGTAAACCGGGCAATCTGTCACAAGACGAGAACCTGGAAACTCGGCGACCACACGCGAGCCTTCAGTCACACGGTACACAGGCTCAGCGATCACCGCACCAATCACCGCGGCGTTAAGGTCCCACTTTTCCAGGATCTCGGCGACAGCGCGCTCGCGGCCGCGTTTTGCTACCACGAGCATGCGTTCCTGCGATTCACTCAGCAGGATCTCATACGGCGTCATGCCGGTTTCGCGAACGGGCACTTGTGTTACGTCGATCGTCACTCCGACATCACCGCGGGCTGCCATCTCGGCGGACGAGCTCGTTAGGCCCGCCGCTCCCATGTCCTGAATCGCTACGATGTGTCCGCTGCGAATCAGCTCGAGCGACGCCTCGAGGAGCAACTTCTCGGTGAATGGATCGCCTACCTGCACACGCGGGCGCTTCGCCTCGCTCTCGCGTGTTAGGTCCTCGGAGGCGAACGACGCGCCGTGGATCCCGTCGCGCCCCGTCCGGGCGCCCACAGCGATGATCGGATTGCCAACACCCTCGGCTTTCGCGCGGATCAGCTCCTCTTCGTGCAAAAGGCCCACGCACATCGCGTTGACGAGCGGATTGCCTTCGTAGGCCATATCGAAGACGACCTCGCCTGCGACAGTGGGAACGCCGACACAATTCCCGTAGTCACCGATCCCTTTGACGACGCCGGCGAACAGCCACCTAACGCGGGGAGAATCGAGCGAGCCGAAGCGCAGCGAGTTGAGGAGCGCGATCGGTCGTGCGCCCATCGTAAACACATCGCGCAGGATGCCACCGACACCGGTCGCTGCACCTTGATACGGCTCCACGGCGGAGGGGTGGTTGTGTGATTCAATCTTGAATGCCACGGCGAGTCCGTCACCGACGCTGATTACGCCGGCGTTCTCGCCCGGCCCCTGTAAGACATGCGGTGCTTGCGTGGGCAGGGTGCGTAGCACGGGCTTGGAGTGTTTGTAGGAGCAGTGCTCGCTCCAGAGAGCGCTGACGATCCCCAGCTCAGTGAACGTCGGCGTTCGTCCGAGCATGCTCGTTATGCGCTCGTACTCCTCGGCGGTCAGGCCGTGCTGCGCGACGAGCGCCGGCGTGATGATCGGATCGCCTGGGCGCGGCACTGCGCTCATTGCGTTACCACTTGAGGCCAAACATCGAGCGCATGAACTGACGAACGTTGCTCTGGTCGACGTGCTCGAGCATCTCGATCTCGCCTTTGTCAAACCAGATGCCACCACAGTCCGAGCATTTGTCGATCTTGATGTGGTGGAAGTCGGTTTCGGTCAACTTGCCGCCACACTTCGGGCAGCGCATGTGATGCGACGCTCGCTCAGCCTTGGCGCGTTCGTGGTCGAGCCGCGCGCGCTGCTCCTTGATCAGGTCAGCGTCTTGCTTGGCGAAGTACTCGTCTTCGTTACGGCTGGTTTTGTCCATACGAATAGGTCTGAGGTCGAAGGGAAAAGCGTTAGGCGCCGACGCGGGCGAGGAGGCTCTGGAACAACGCTAAACCGTCCGTAGAGCCTAGTAGCGGATCGACGGCGCGTTCGGGATGTGGCATCATACCGAGCACGTTGCCGGCTTCGTTCACCACGCCGGCGATGTTGTCCATGGCGCCGTTAGGATTCACGTCGTCAGCGAATCGAAAAACCACCTGATCGTTCTCGCGCAGGCGCTCGAGCCCGTCGGCATCGATTGTGTACCGCCCATCGCCGTGCGCGATCGGGATGCGTAGAAGCTGGTCGCGTTCGTACTGGCTTGTGAAGAGCGTGTCCGCATTCTCGACACGCAGCGTCACGTTGCGGCAGACGAACTTGAGACGCTCGTTGCGCAGCAATGTTCCCGGAAGCACCCCAGCCTCGCACAGGATCTGGAAGCCGTTGCAGATGCCGAGCACGGGGTACCCTCGACGGCCGTGTTCCACGACCTCGCGCATGATGGGGCTGAAGCGCGCGATGGCGCCAGGGCGCAAATAGTCACCGTAACTGAAGCCGCCCGGGAGGATGATGACGTCAGCACCCGCGAGATCGTGCTCCTTGTGCCAGAGCCGCACGGCCTCGGCGCCTAACGCGTCGACGACGGCGTGCACCGCGTCGTCGTCGCAGTTGGAACCAGGGAAGGTCACGACGCCGAACTTCATGCGTTCGCCTGCGCGTGCAAGGCGGTCACGCCGGCGATCTCGTAGTCTTCCGTCACCGGGTTGGCGAGCAAGCGATCGCACATGCTGCGAACGGCCTGCTCCGCCGCGCGCGGCGTCTCGGCGTCAACTTCGAGGATGACATGTTTGCCGACGCGCACATCACCCACGGCGCCGAAGCCTAACGCGTGAAGCGCATCGGCCACCGCCTTGCCTTGCGGGTCGAGGATACCGCGGCGCGGCACAATGTGAACGGCGACTCGGTACGGCGTCATTCCGTGCGGTCCTCCGACTTCGGTGACGGTGATGGGGCAGGGAGCGGTTGGCGGCCGTCGCCATGTGACGCGTAGCCAATGCCGCGCGCCTTACGCCTCCGCCGGCGACGGAACAGCCCCGCGTTAGGTTCGGCGTCAGGAAGCAGGTCGTCGTCTTCATCGAGACCGCCCGGCGGTACGCGCGCGAGGAGCCCGACGAGCGCTGTGCGTCCGAGACCATAGAGGATGTACGCCATCAACGCCGGAAAGAAGAATTGTCGTGGCAGGAAGATGACGCCAATGACCGTTCCAGCGACGACGAGCGATCCGAGAATCTCGCGCAACGTGCGGTAGCCGATCACGGGCATGGCAGCATAAGACACGTTGCTGATCATAAGAAAGCTCAGGCCCAACATGATGTAGCGAACCAGTACATGCCACGGCAGATCCGCGATGACCGTTTGCGTATATAGGGGCGTATTGCTGAACCACATGTACGTCGCCAGCGTCATCCCGGCCATCGGACTCGGGAGGCCGTGAAAGTGCGTCTTCGCGCGGCCGGCCTGCTCGATGTTGAAGCGCGCGAGGCGGATTACGGCGCATGCCACGAAGAGGAAGCTAAAAAGCCACTCCCACCCGGCGCGATTGAAGACGGCGAAGTACACGAGCAGCGCAGGCGCCAGACCGAATGAGATCGCATCGACGAGCGAATCGAGCTCGGAACCGAATCGGCTGCCTGTGCGCGTGGCGCGCGCGATACGTCCATCCAGCGTATCGGACACGCCGCCTAACACGATGTAGAGCGCGGAGCGATTGAAGTCGCCCCGCGAGGCCTCCACAATGGCGAAGACACCGAAGAACAGGTTGGCGAGTGTCAACCCGTTGGGAAGGAGGATCAGGCGCGGGCGGCGCTCGACGCCTTTCATGTGGGAAGCCTGGCCAGCAGCGTGTGACCGGCTTTGCAGCGCTCGCCCACGCGTATTAAGACTTCGGCGGTGGGTGGCAGGAGAACGTCGACGCGCGACCCGAATCGGATGATGCCCATGCGATCGCCCTGCTCGACGATCTCTCCTTCGCGCGAGTAGTTCGCGATCCGACGCGCGATGAGCCCGGCGATCTGTCTAACGAGCACGCGATGCTGTCGCACCCCGGAAACGAGCCCCACCGACGTTTGCTCATTCTCCAAGCTCGCCTTCTCCGCGGCGGCGTGCAGAAACTTGCCGCGGTTGTAGTGCACGTAGCGCACCGTGCCGGTCACCGGGTACCGATTCACATGCACGTCGAAGACATTCATGAAGATCGAGATGCGCTGGGCTGGACTGTGAAGAAACGCCGGCTCGTCCACGTCTGCCACGCTCACGATGCGCCCATCCGCGGGTGCGATCACGAGGCCGTCACCGCGCTCTCCCGTACGCTCGGGATCGCGAAAGAAGTAGGCGACCCAGAGGGCCACGATCGAGAGGAGAAGGGCGCTGACGGTCCACAGCGTGCCGCCGCGCCCTGCCAGCATCCCCCACGCGACCAGCGCCGCGAGGGCCGCGATGCCGATGAACGGCCGGCCTTCGCGGGCGAAGGTCATGTGACCGGTGAGACATCGAGGGCGCTGCCCGTTAGGCGGCGGTATGCGTCCAGGTACCGTTCGCTCGTCGCGTCGACAACGTCCGGTGGAAGCGGTGGTGGTGGCGCATCGCCGTTCCAACGTCCCGCGCGCCGTTCGGCGTCGAGGTAGTCGCGCAGCGGCTGCTTGTCGAAGCTAGGCTGTGAGCGACCCGGCTCGTAGCGATCTCGCGGCCAGAATCGCGAGCTGTCGGGAGTGAGCACCTCATCCGCCAGAACGAGTTGGTCGCGCAATGTACCGAACTCGAATTTCGTGTCAGCGAGGATGATTCCTCGGGGTTCCGCCGTGCTGCAGCCGAACGCGTACACGAGACGTGAGAGCCGCTCGAGCTCAGCAGCGACCGCGGGTCCCACCATCTCGCGCACAGCGGCCGGCGTGATGTTCTCATCGTGGCCGTGCGCGGCTTTGGTCGCAGGGCTAAAAATCGGCGGCGTTAGGCGTTGGCTCTCGACGAGGCCCGGCGGCAGCTGTTCCCCGGCCAGGGTGCCGGATTCTCGATATTCCTTCCAGGCAGAGCCGGTGATGTAGCCGCGGATGACGCACTCGATCGGCACGATGTGCACGCGACGGCAGAGCATCGCCCGCAGCCGAATTGAGTCGCGCATGGCGTCGAGCGCTGGCACCTCACGCACGATCTCATCGGCATCGGCAGTGAGCATATGATGCGCGACGCTGGGTTCTAACTGTCGCAGCCACCACGCGGTGAGCTGTGTGAGCACCGCGCCTTTGTACGGTACCGTCTCGTTCATAACGACGTCGAACGCCGAAATGCGATCCGTCGTCACGAGGAGCAGGCGATCGTCATCGACGTTGTACACGTCGCGCACCTTACCGCGCCAGGCGAGCTGAAGTGGCAGGGCACTGGTCGCGATCGCTGTCATACGCGTACCTCCTCATGGGTGTCGGCTGTGGTGGGCGCACCAGCAAGTAGCGGTGCGACGACGTCATCGAGAAACTCAGCGACCTGCTGCGGGGCGCGACCGACGAAGCGCTCGGGTTTGAGCACGGCACCGATCTCGTCCAGCGGGACTGGAAACGAACGGTCACCGGCGAGTCGCTGCAGCAAATCGTTAGGCTTTCCTTCGTCTTTGACGGCGCGCGCCGCGGCAATGCTGTGCCGGCGGATGATCTCGTGCGCATCCTGCCGGCTCATTCCCCCGCGCACCGCCCGTACGATCAGCTCTTCGCTTGCCATGAAGGGGAGCTCATCGCGCACACGATGTGCGATGCGCGCGGGGTGCACTTCCATTCCCGCGGCAATGGTTCCATACAGAACGAGGATCGCATCGGTGGCCAAGAACGATTCCGGGAGAACGAGACGGCGGTTGGCGCTGTCGTCCAGCGTGCGTTCGAAGTATTGCACCGCATGCGTCTCGTTCGCGTTAGGCTCGAGTGACAACACGAAGCGTGCGAGCCCATTGATCCGCTCGGCTCGCATTGGGTTGCGCTTGTACGCCATCGCCGAGGAGCCGATCTGCTCGGGCTCGAACGGTTCTTCGATCTCTCCGAAGGCCTGGAGCAGACGCAAGTCGCTGGCGAACTTTCCGGCCGACGCAGCCAGCCCAGCCACAACGCCTAACAGCTGTGCGTCGATCTTGCGGGTGTACGTTTGCCCCGAGACAGGGATCGACGCGGTGAAGCCCATGGCGCGGGTGACGCGTTCGTCGAGCGCGCGTACCTTTTCGTGATCGCCGCGAAAGATCTCGAGGAAGCTGGCCTGAGTTCCCGTCGTCCCTTTTATGCCACGGAAGGGAATCGTACGGAGCCGATAGTCGACATCCTGCACATCGAGAACGAGGTCTTGCATCCAGAGTGTTGCGCGCTTGCCAACAGTGGTGAGCTGGGCGGGCTGTAGATGAGTGTAGCCTAACGCCGGTTCAGCGCGCCAGCGGTGAGCGAATTCGCCGAGCGCGGCAAGAACATGGATCGCCTTCCCGCGCAATAGCCCCAGCGCGTCGCGCAGCAGGATCAGGTCTGTGTTGTCCGTGACGAACGCCGATGTAGCGCCATGATGGATGAACGGCTTGGCCGCTGGCGCGACGTCTCCGAACGCGTGCACGTGGGCCATGACGTCATGCCTGAAGCGCTTCTCGTACGCCGCGACCGCGGGAAAGTCGATATCGTCGAGGTGCGCGCGCATCTGCGCGATTGCCTCGTTGGGAATCTCCACACCGAGGTCGCGCTGCGCCTCCGCCAGCGCGAGCCAGAGACGGCGCCAGAGCCCGAACTTGCGCTGGGCCGACCAGAGCTCGAGCATGGCGCGCGACGCGTATCGTTCGCTGAGCGGCGAGCTGTACGTCGCGTGGTCGGTCATTGATTGACGCGGAAGAAGTCCGTCGTGTAGACAAAGCCACGGCGCTCGAGGAAAACACGCATGGCGAGGTTGCGCTGGCCATAGTACCGGAAGGCGCGCTCGACATCAGCCGCGCTCGCGACCGGCGTCTCGTTCACCTGAAAAATGAGATCTCCCGCCTCGAGACCGATTTCACTGCGGACTTGGTCGGCAACGTTCGTGACGAGCGCACCACGCGCCGTGCGAATGCCGCGCTCGACGCGGATTGTTGGCGTCAACGTGATGAGCTCGATCTGTCGCAGAACTGTTACCCGTGTCGCGCTGACTTCGGGGAGGTCGCCCACGACGACGTTGAGCGTCACTCGTCGATTGCCGCGCTCAACGACGAGCGGCACACGATCACCGACGCGGAGGTTGAGCCGCTCGGCTTCCCACTGAAACACATTGCGTACCGGCCGAGCTGCTATTGAAACGATGCGGTCGTTAGGCTGCAATCCGGCGGCCGCGGCGGGGGAGCCCGGCACGACCTGACTGACAATGACACCAGCGGACAACACGTCGCGCGGATTCGCGGAGTTGCTTTGGCGCAGCTTTTCACCGATGTAAGGGCGGCGCACGCGCCCATGGTCGACGAGGTCGTCCACGACGCGGCGCACGCGCTTGATCGGTATGGCGAAACCAAGACCGACGGAGCCGCCGCTCGGCGAGTAGATCGAGCTATTCACGCCGATCACTTCGCCGTTGGCGTTGGCCAGTGGGCCACCCGAGTTCCCCTGATTGATCGACGCGTCGGTCTGGATCATGTCGAGATACAACCCGCCGCCCTCGCTGCGAGCCGTCAAGTTGCGACCGGTAGCGCTGACCACACCAGCCGTCACGCTTGGTTCGGTGTTGCCGATGACGAAACCGAAAGGGTTGCCGATGGCGATAGCCCACTCGCCGATCACGACGTCATCGGAGTTGCCTAACGGCGCGACCGGCAGGTCCCGCGCATCGATCTTGAGCACGGCGAGGTCGTTGAGCTCATCCTCGCCGAGCTTATGCGCAGGGTACGTAGTTCCGTCACGCAGCATGACGGAGATCGACGTCGCACCGGCTACAACGTGGTGATTGGTGATGATCAGGCCGTCGTTGCGTATGATGAAGCCGGAGCCGAGTCCAGCGCCGCGACGCTGCGTTTGCGGGCCGTAGAAGAACTGATCGAAAAAATCCGCCGGCGCGCGTTCGATTGTCTCGGTCTGCACCGTGACAACGGCGGGAGCCACGCGCGCAACCGCTTCTGTGATGGCTGTACGGCGACTTGCTGTGAGCGCTGTGTTCGCCTGCTCGCGCGCAGGCGGCGCGGCGACCGCCTGGGCGACGCCGTTCTCCGGCGTGGCCCCTTCGCATGCAAGGGCGATGAGGACGAATACACCGGCCGCGATGCGCGCCATCAGGACACACCTAACGAGTCGCATTGCGCGTCAGTGAACATACAGCGTCTCGGGATACGACACGCGCTCGAGAAACAGACCGTGCGCCGGAGCGGGAGGAGACACCTCGTCATTTGTCCCGGCGGCGAGCAGTCGTTCGATGTCCGCGGCGTCGCGTTCATGCGCGGCGATTGCGACCATCGTGCCGACAAGAAAGCGCACCATGTGGTGCAAGAAGCGGTTCGCCTCGATCTCGAACTGCAATCCCGCTGCGTGAGGCCGCTCGCTCCAGGCTGATCGCAAGACGTTGCAGCGATGGTTATCCTCCGACGGCGCAGTGCCGCGCACCGCAAATGCGCGAAACGTGTGCTCGCCTTGAATGACTGCTGCCGATCGATCCAGGACGGCGCGATCGAGCTTGCGCGTGATGGGCCACTCGGTGCGCCGGCGAAAGGGAGATTGCGCTGCGTCGTCGGTACCAATGAAGTAAGAATAGCCACGCGACACGGCGCTGAACCGCGCGTGGAACTCGTCGCGCATTTCGTGCGCGGCGGCCACCCAGAGGTCGGCTGGAAGCAGGGCGTTGAGCGCGCGGCGGAGTTCGCTGGGCGTCCACTTGTGCGGGATGCGGACCCCGACGGCCTGACCGCGCGCATGTACGCCCGCGTCCGTGCGACCGGCGCCAAGCGCGGCGATTGGCTGATCGCAGAGCGAGGACAACACGCGCTCGAGCTCTCCCTGGATTGTGCGCTGGTCCGGTTGGCGCTGCCAACC
>JBQTIF010000105.1:0-21162 GCA_052388395.1 Gemmatimonadaceae bacterium
GACGACGCGGAAGCAGCCGGCAATGTCAGATTGGCGAGTGTCCTCGCCGCGTCAGCTCTGCGGCTCTGCACGAAGGGATCCACGCGCACGCGCGCATCGTTGCTAGCCAAGGTCGCGCGTGGATATCGCGCGACAGGGGATCTGAACAAAGCCGCACGGGTGTACGCGCGTGTTCGATCGATTGGTCGCCGTGCAAGAGACTTCGATGCGATGGGTCGCGGAACGCTCGGCCTCGCTGTTGTAGAGCGGGAGCGCGGTAACTTCCACAAAGCGAATCGCCAGTTCGAGCTAGTACTGCGCCATGCAGAAAAGTCCAAGTCCCGCGAATTGCAGGTATTTGCGCATCAAGGTATGCAGGTTGTCGCTGAGCATTTGGGCGATGTTGGGTTAATGACGCGGCACGCGTGGATGGCGTACACGCTGAGCGTAGGAAGTGTCGACCGTGAGTTGGAAACACTGCACAATGTCGCCTGGGCCGCAGGGGTGGCAGGGCTTGTCGACGAGGTGCTCGCTGTCTTGACGGCGGTTCTAGAGCGCGCGCCTTTGACTCCGAGACTGCGCTTCTACTACCTGCGTTCCACCGCTAAGGTGGCAGCCACACAAGGGAAACGCGAGATCGTCGATCGCGTATCGAGCGATGTGGAAGCGTTAGGCCACAAGACACCGTACGTGTTCGAGTACGCGCTGGCGCTAATGGACCTTGGCAAAGCTTACAGCGTGTTAGGAGACAGGGAGAGTGCGCAACGTCCAAGGCGTCTTGGTTTGGCACTAGCTCGGCGTTACGGTTTCACCGGAGCGTTGCATCGAACGACCGATGTAAGCATGCCATCGTTGACTCGATCCAATAGTGAACGCGAAATGGAGGTCGACGTAGAAGAGATTCGTCGCGTGCTGCGAACGATCGCCGCGGGCGTTCTCTCAGCTGACCCGAATCCAAGGAAGCAAACGCATACAGCATGGCGCCGCGAGGGAGCCTAACGCCGATGTCAAGGCGGGCGCAATCCAATGGCGCAATCCGCAGCGGCAGCATCGCGAGCTCGCGGCCGCGCCTCATTGCGTACTTACCCGATCCGGCTGCACTGCGCCACCTCCATCGCTGTCTTACCAGCGTATACGACGTCATCCCGTGTCTCTCGCAGCGCGACGTGGTTCAGAAACTCGCCATCGGCGTGATAGACGTCCTTGTACTTGACTGCCGAGCGGAAGATGGAACGAGCACGCTGGAGTTTGTGCGCCGAACGAGACAGCGATACGCGAGTGTTGCCATTGTGCTCTACGCTACGCCGATCAGTGACTTTGCGCATGAGCTCGTCCAGTTCAGCCATGCAGGGCTCGAGGAGGTTGTGCTGCGGGGCGCGGACGACTGGCGCCGTGTCCTACTTCGGACGGTGGCTGATGCCGCGGATGTGGCGCTGAGTCGCTACACGATGTCCATCCTAGAACCACTGCTTACTCCGCAGGTTGCCGATGTGGTGCGCACGTGCCTGAGTCAGCGAGAGGATCGACTTGACGTCACTGGCCTCGCGCGCGCGCAAGGTGTGACTCGAAAAACTCTTGCGAATTGGTGCAGCGTTTCGAACGCACCGAACCCTGAATCCTTAATCGGTTGGAGTCGCGTGTTGCGCGCCGCTCGAATGCTCGAAGACCGTGGCCGTTCCGTGGAGACTGTTGCGCATGCAACGCGTTTTGGCTCGGCCAACGCGCTCACGAACATGTTTCGCCGCTATGTGGGCGAGAGTCCAAGCGCAATTCGTCCTAACGGCGGAGTGAAGCGCGTCGTGGAGAAGTGGGCTAGTGTCTGTGGGCGATCAATCGACTAGATCCTAACGCGGCTGGACCGAGAACGCTCCACGGCCGGCTTCACTCGACGATACCTCAGCGCGGTTGCTTCGGTAACGATGCATCGACCAGAGAGCGAGAGCGCAGGCCAAACTGCCCGCGCATTCCAGGACCTCCTTGCCGCACTCAACGCGCCGCGATCTCGCCGGGCGGTGACTCGCGTAGCACAGTCGGTGGCTCGACTCATGGACGATGCGGATGCAAAGCGTGGAGTCGCCAGCCTGGACGGCTGCGAGTTAAACGAAAGACGCTCCGAACTGGACGACTGCTGGCGGATCGCCGGTGTCCGCGAAATTAATGCTTGTAGGGGCGCGGTTGATCGAGGATCGGGGCAGAATACGTGGAAACGGTTGCTCGTTCCGCGCACGTTGGAGCAGCGAGTGCAATGAACAACATGTTCCGCCGCTACCTTGGGCAAGCCCCGAGCGTTGTGCGGACGAATGGTGCGGTCAGGACCGTAATGCTGCGGTGGGCCGCAGACTTCACTGCGCAGTAGGTCATGCAGTGCACCTAACGCGCTCACGAGGTGGACACGAGCCAGCGGCGACACAGCCGTAAGAGCGACGCCGCCACCGACTCGTCGCTCCACGCGTAACGTCTTCGCGAAGGTTACACAGCGTTAGGGGGATTCCCGCTGCGTGGTGGCACTTTTCACGCGAAGACGCAAGTTCTCATCGCGAGCACGCGATAGGGTGTTCTACGGCACAGATGGTGTGACTGTCTCCGCACTACCTTTGCGCCCGACCGCCGTAAAACGCGCGCCCGTCACTGTCGCACACAAACCAGATCGGGGCCGCATCATGACGTACGTCCACGCTCGTGAGACTCCGTTGTCGGTTACCGCGGGCCGACCAAACGCTCCACAATCCAATGCGACGCTGCCCAATGTACGGCGCAAGACAACGGCGCCATACGGCACCGGACCAATGCCGGTCTCGTTGATATGTCTTGCTTCGAATCGGTCAGCGACTGCGGTGAGGCTCCAACCGGCTTGTGCGGCTTGGACGCTTGCGGAGTCACCGGCCGCAGGTTTCTCGAACAATGAAGTCTCGCGCGCCGCAGCGATAGTCACGACGATAGTTGGTAGTACGAGAATCATAGTTAGGCGGTATCCACGCATAGCTTTGCACTCGCTGATCGGAGTTGACGCGTCGTAGTAGCACGAGCCGCGCCAGAGAATGTCAGCGTGATAAGCGGAAGTCGTACCAAGGTTTGCACATCACACCGCAGCAACCGAGGTGAGTTGAGCGAACGCAGCTGAACGTAGGCGAACGAGAATGAACGACGAGCTTCGGGATCGTGGAGAGGAAGATGCAGGATAGTACGCGGTGGCGAGAACTTGCAAACTCGCAGGATGATCCACCGCGGGAAAGCGAACGTTCTGCGGTCAATCGCGCGCCGCTCGTTGAGGATGCGCGCTCGAGCCCAGTTGCGTTGCGCCGACTCGATGCCGGGCGCTCGCTCTTCATTGGCACATCCCAAGCTGTGCGCACCCTGTGGTGCGACATCCGCGCATTCGCTGTCACGCCGTATCCCATTCTCTTAGTGGGACCGACCGGCACTGGCAAAACGGTTCTCGCCCGTGAGATCCACTCGCTGTCGGCGCGAGCGAGTGGCCCGTTTCTCCATTTTCCGCTCACAAGCGTTCCCGAAGATCTGCGCCATGCGGAATTATCAGGAAGCAGTCGCGGCTCCTACACCGGCGCCACGCAAGATCGCGCCGGTGCCGTGGAATCCGCCCACGGGGGGACGCTTTTCCTCGACGAGCTGAATCATGCGTCGCCACGCCTGCAGCAGTCGTTGCTGACTTTACTCGAGTCAAATGGAATCCAGCGTCTCGGTGAGACCCGGTTTCGCGTCGTCGATGTTCGCTTTGTGCTCGCGTCGTCAGTTGACCTAGGAGACCTGGTCAGGAAAGGCCGCTTTCTCGAGGAGCTGCTGTATCGTGTAGATGGCCTAACGATACGCGTCCCACAATTGGTCGAGCGGCGCATTGATATCCTGCCGATGGCCCATCACTTCATCAACGAAGCGCTCAAAGAGCTACGGCGACCATTCCTGTATGAATTCGCGGAGGAGTTGCAGCACTTCCTGCAACAATACGAGTGGCCAGGCAACATCCGACAACTTCGCTCGATCTGCCGCTTTCTGGCCGTCCGCCTCGATGAGGAACGACAGCTAAGCCAAGCGGACCTGCCTGGTGCAATCTGGACATCAACGGGTGGCGCCAATCTTTCCGCATTCGAAAACAACGTTCGCGCCGCGCTCGATCGTGCAGGTGGAAACAAGGCAAAAGCAGCTCGCTACTTGGGCATTAGCCGTACAAAACTGTACAAACTTCTCCGAGAAGAGCTACACTCGAGTCCGTAACACATCTGTGCGATTCACATTTGTTTCGAGCACACGTCGAGAGGCGCGACAATGTAGTGCCTAACGTGAGCCGGCTGACGAGCTTGCGTCACTAGATAGCGCTCGGCACGGACTGTGCCCGCGCTGTCGCGCATATGATGCGCGAGTGCGTGTGGCCGACCGTCTCGTGACGCGACTTCCAGTCGCGGATGTTTTCGCTGCGGAGTACCTCAAACACTACGGTGTTCTTCCGCTCGCTCGTGACGCCGACACCCTGCGCGTGGCGAGGGTCGGCGACGCTGACCCAGATGTCATCGCCCATTTGGAGCTCACCTTCGGCGGTCGCGCATCTTGTATAGATGTCACGGACGCTGAGTTGGATCAGGCGATCACAACGGCTTATGTGCCCGCAGGTTCGGCGCTCTCGCTGCGGGCGCAAACAACGGACGAAGCGGACGACAACGACTCGGCCGCTGTAGCGGATGCCCGCGAGCTCGCGTCGCAGCCACCCGTTATTCGACTTGTGAACGTGCTCATTCGCGATGCATTGCGAGCTCGCGCCAGCGATTTGCACTTTGAGGCGACGCGGGACGGATTGGTAGTGCGGATACGTGTCGACGGCGTAATGAGCGTACTCGGAAGTCCGCCGAAGACATATCAGTCGGCGATCATCTCTCGGCTCAAGCTTTTAGCTGAGTTGAACATCGCCGAGCACCGGCGTCCGCAGGACGGAAGGATCCGTCTGCGGCTGGACGATGCCGAATTGGACGTGCGTGTGTCGACTGTACCAACTTTGCTGGGGGAGTCGGTCGCCGTTAGGCTACTTAACACGTCAACGAAGCCGTTCGGCCTTGAAGTGCTCGGTATGTCGCCGGACGTACAGCGACAGCTTAGTCAATTTGCAACGCAGATCGACGGCCTTGTTCTCGCGACGGGCCCTACGGGCAGTGGCAAAACGACCACACTCCACGTTGCTCTCACGCTTCGGCCGATCGATCGCGAAAAGGTCATCACGGTCGAAGATCCGGTAGAAATTTTGATTCCCGGCATCACGCAGGTCCCCGTCACTGCCGCCGCCGGGGTCACATTCGCCAGTGTCCTGCGAAGCATCCTTCGGCAGGACCCCGACGCAGTCATGGTTGGTGAAATGCGCGACGCGGAAACAGCCCGCATAGCGACGCAGGCGGCCCTCACCGGTCATCTCGTGCTTTCGACGCTGCATACCAACGACGCGGCATCGGCGATCACGCGTTTGGTCGACATCGGCCTCGAGCCGTTCATCATCGCGTCGACGCTGCGCTGTGTCGTTGCGCAACGTTTGGTTAGGCAGGTGTGTGTCCATTGTAAGCAGCGCGGCGTTGGACGGCAGTTGATTCCGTCTTGGAATAAGAGCGGATGGCAAGAAGTCACGCTGTGGTTCAAAGGATCCGGTTGCGAGCGTTGTCGGGGCACCGGCTTTCACGGGCGTACAGGCATCTACGAACTGATGCCGGTGACATCAACGATGCGCATGCTCATTCGAGGCTCCGCCGACGCATCGGAGATAGCGAGTGTGGCGCGGCAAGCCGGCACTCGCATGCTCAGCGAAGACGCTTTTGACAAAGTCGTCGACGGCATAACGACGCCAGAGGAAGTGCGTCGAGTGCTGGGAGATAGCGAAGTATGACACGTGAAGAATCAAGAAGCGGATTCACGCTCATTGAGCTGATCGTGGCGGTGGCGGTGATTGCTCTGCTCGCTGGACTCATTGCTCCCGCGCTCTTCCGGAATGTGTCGGACGCGAAAATTGCCGCCGCCAAAGCGGACTTAGCGACCATCGGCCTCGCCCTCGAAGCATATGCCCTAACGAGCGGTGGTTACCCTACTACGGACCAAGGTTTAGCGGCACTCGTTGCTCCTCCACGAGAAAGCGCAAGAGAGTGGCGCGGTCCGTTTCTCAAGGGTGATGTGCCGCGAGACCCGTGGGGCCTTCCGTACGAGTACTCACATCCGGGGCGCGAGAACCCGCTGAGCTATGATCTGCTCAGCCGCGGCAGGGACGGGAAGGAAGGTGGCGTTGGCGAGGATGCTGATCTCAGGGCGTGGGGCGGAGCCGCGAAGTGAACCCCTTCGACTACGAGGCCAGCGACAGGACAGGCAAGGTTCTGCGCGGCTCGCTGTGGGCGCGGGAAGTTCGCGACGCGCGGCAGGAGTTGCTCCTGCGCGGTCTGATTCCAGTGCGGGTGACACATGGCAGCGGTCGGGGAACAAGAAGTGTAGGAACAAGGGCGCGCAGGCTCACGATACTTCGGTCGCTCGCCGTACACCTCAGCGCCGGTGTTCCCGTTAGGCGTGCGCTTGCCGCAACCGAGCGTCTTTCGCTGGGTGCAGAGATCAATGCCGCGATACGCGATACGCGTCGACTCGTGAGCGAAGGCGAAAGTCTCGCGACGGCGCTGGAGAGAGCAGGCCTTGTCGGGGCTTCAACCGGAGCCATCGTTCGCACGGGCGAGAAGTCAGGCGACTTAGGCCGCGCCGTTGAGCTCGCAGCTGGCCATCTGGAATATGAAGTCGCGGTCATCGCACGCACCCGGGCCGCGATGACATATCCCGCCTTTCTCCTAGTCACGGCGTGTGTGTCGTTCGGCGTGATCGGTTTCGTCGTGCTGCCGCGGTTTGCGGAGGTCGTGCAGGATGTGGGAGCATCGCCTCCGCCCCTCACGCAGGTGATCCTGCGCCTCGCGCAGGTGCTGCGTGACAACGTGGCCCTAGTCACGTTAGGCATCGCCGTTGCCGCGGCTCTCACAGGGCTGGCCCTTTACAGGCCGCGCAGTCGCGAGCGGCTGATCCAAGCAGTGTTGCGTGCACCGGTGCTACGTGGGATCAGCGCCTCCTGGACAGGAGCACTGATCGCTCGTTCCCTCGGCACCATGCTGTGCACTGGCATTCCCGCCAATCGCGCGCTGGAAATCGCGGCGCAGGGCGCTCCGTCGGCAGTCGCGCGGGCGCGCATTCGCTGGGCACACGAACTGGTGGCTGGTGGCCATCCATTTAGCCGCTCGCTCGCAACGGCCGGGGTGGTACCCGAACGGGTCACACCCTTGTTAGAGGTCGGTGAGAAGACGTCGCAGCTCGGTGAAATGCTCACGCGCGTCGCGCTCGAGCTGGAGCGCGACGCGACCGATCGCTTCGAGCGGGTTCTCGCGTTACTTCAGCCAACGATCGTGCTCATTTTTGGCGGGCTAATCGCCGTTACGGCTGCGCTCGTCCTACAAACGCTCTACAGCGTTAGGCCCGTTCTATGAATTGCCGACGCGTTGGAATAACACTACTGGAAGTGCTTGTGTGCCTAACGATCCTCATGACCGTAACGGCTGTCGTGACGCTCTCGGCGCTACAACCCTTGCCACGCTCCGCAGCCGATGCGACGCGAGCTGCATGCACGCGTGCCGCTATCCGCGACCGAAGAACAGTGACAGTAGATTTGGCGAACGCCTTTGCGTTGTGCCGCCCCGACGGTCGTGTCATCGCGGCTGGCCGTGAATTCCTAACGGGTAAGTGGGAGCCATGAAAAGCCAAAGGTCGGGGGCCGTCTTGCTCGAAGTCCTTTGCGCTCTCGTAGTGCTCTCGAGCGCGGGGGTTGCGCTGGTTAGCGTGGTCGCCAGTGGCATGCATGCGGTCGCGCGAGCTTCAACGATGGAAGAATTGCGGGAAGAACAGAGTCGCATCCTAGTTGCCCATAGCCTGATGACGCGGCACGAGTTGGCAGAGCGACTAGGCCTGCGCGCTGTGGCTGGCCTCGTTGTCGAAGTCATACCAGTCAGACGCAGCCTCTTTCGAGTTACCGTAAGCGGGCGGCAGATGGCCGCGTCTACGCCTTTGACGAGCGTGCTCTATGCCGTCGACTGATCGAGGCGCTGCGCCTTCCGCGCGAATCGGTCAGCGATCCGGTATGACGCTAGTGGAGCTGATCGGCGGGTTGGCGATTGGCGGGATCGTCCTCGCCTTGGCTGTCCGCATGGTAACCGGTCTGTATCAGGCAGTAGACGGCTTGGAAGACGCCACTATAAGCGACGCGCGCTCTCGCAACGGTATGCGCTGGCTCGCTGAGCGACTGCGCGCGGCGACAATACCTAACGATTCACAGCCCTTCGTCGGGTTATCAACCAGTCTTTCGTTCGACAGCCATCGCGCCAGGCAGAGTACGCCGACAGTCACCGAACAGATCAATCTGGAGATGGCCAATCGCAGTATTGTTGCGCGTATCGGCGCGGACACTTTGCTGCTGGTCGGCGATGTGGAGCGTCTGGAGATTGACTACCTCACGGCGCGTGGGCTCGACTCCCGATGGCACCAAACATGGGTCTCCACAGCCAGCCTTCCGACAGCGTTAAGGCTGCGCCTGACGAAGGTCGGGACGAGAAGCGAGCGCGTCGACACCGTGCTCTTGGCTGTGCGGCTGTTGCTATGAGACGCCACGGTTTCGCCCTCTTGCCGGCTTTGTGGCTAGTCGTCTTTGTCGGCGGCATCGTTCTTTCGCAAGCTGCGCGGAGCTCGGACTCGCTGCGCGCGTCAGGCAATCGTGTACTGCTGACGGCAGCCGAATGGGCCCGAAATGCATGTTTGAGCTACCTGCGCGCACAGCTCGGCGCCGTTCAGAGGGATAGCGGAGCAGAGCACTCACAAAGAGCGCGCAGACTACGCACGGGTGCGTTGGAAGTGAAGCACATGGTTGTGAGCGACGGTGTGAGCTGCGAAGCGCGCTTTGTTGATCTCGGGGCAGCCGTAAATGCCAACACGGCGGATAGCGCGCTGCTGGTGTGCCTGCTACGCGACGAGATCGCCGTGGCACGCGTGCTCGCGCGACGCCCTTTTCCTAACGAGGACGCCATCGCCATTGCGCTTCAAGGGTCACAGATCGATTCGACGCGGCGAGCGCTCCTTGCTGTGCACGGCCCCAATCGATTTAACGTCAACTCGGCACCTTTGGAACTGCTCGAATGTCTTGACGAGGTTGGTCGCTTCGGCGCTTTGGCTATCGCTGTCGCCCGAAGTCACGGACGCGAGTTTGCTACCGTCGCGGAATTCGTCGACGGACTGCCGCTGCCATTTCAGGCCCAGCGCAGCACTTTGGCCGCGAAGGAGCGCCTGACCACAGAGCCGCCGTTGGCTGCAATCGTTGTTGTGGGGTTCGCGGGTGAGCCTAGCGTTGAGTCCACGTTACTTCTACTCGTTAGGCTGCGCGGGACGGATGTGGACCTCGTTCAGGTCGAAGAGTTCTAATGCGCACGGTAACGGTCGGTGTCGCCGATTCTGCGTGGCAAGCCGCGATGGCCAGCCACTCTCGTAGGCACGTGCTCGTGACGGTCGAATGTCCACCATGTCAGCGCCGGACACTTCACTCCTTACCGCCAGTCTCGCGTAGCGTGCTTCGCGGCATGGTCGCGTCGAACTTGGAACGCTACTTCCCGCTTTCTAGCGCAGCGTTGGTAACTGATGCGGACTGGATTGATCGGAAGCGTGGTGCTGGTACTGCTCGTGCATACGCGCTGGGAGTGGATGTAACGAGCGAGATCTTGGCTGTCGCAGCGGCCGCACGCTGCGAAGTCGTAGACATCCGACCCGTCGACGAAGCCACGCGCGTGTCCAGTCTGCTCCCTCCCAGCGAACTGGCGCGTCGCAAACAGCAGGAACTCAAACGCCTCGCAGCACTAGCGATTGTCACGTTAGGCATATCGTTTGGCGCCACAGCCGTCGCGTTTGCCGGACAGCGCGCGTTACGAAGTAGCGCCGAGCGCACTAGACCTCCCGCCGAACGCGTGCGCGAAGCTACGGTAATGCGCGAGGAACTCAGCGCGGCAGTGGGCGCCGAGTCGGCGCTCGTCGCCGATCGTGCGGGCAATCACGGTATTGCGGCGGCGATCGCCGTCGTGGTCCGAGCGCTGGGAGAGCGCGATGAGCTGACCCTCGTTGAGTTAGCGAACGGACAGTTACGCCAAGTCGGTGTGTTGTCGCCAAATCCCGGGCCGCTGATCTCGGCGCTGCGCCACAGCCGTGCGACGGCGCGCCTGGCGGAGCCGGATGCTCCGTCGCTGGTGCGCCGAGGGGAGGAAGTGTGGACGCACGTGCTGCTGCGGGCGGAGGGGTTCTCAAAATGAACACACGGGAAAGGCGTGCCGTGATCGCGGGCATTTGTATCGTGGCCGGCGGAGCGAGCCTGCGAACAGGCATCGCTCTCTTCGAAGCATACGACCGCGAGGTGGAGCAAGCCCGCGCCAGTGCCACGTCGAGCAGTCAGGCGCTGCAGCTTGTCGGCTCGACGAACAGCATGCGGCGGTTATTACGTGAGATTCATATCCGCCGGTCCACTCAGCGCACGCTGCTCACAGCAGTCAATCGCGCGGCGGCGGCAACCGAGCTGGCACAGCTCGTAATGACGCTGGTGCAAGATGATTCACTAGCTGCCCTAACGATTACTCCGGAAAGCGACTCGACTGTTCTGGGCAGGTTCCGCCGCATTGCGTTGCGCCTGCGATTTGAGGCTGGAACCGAGTCACTCGTGCAATTCCTAACGGCGGTGGTCACGAGCGCCCCAGTCATCCGCATCGATGGCTTAAAGGTGGCTGCATTGCAAGGTGCATCAGACGAAGGTTGGTCGCAAACTCAGATCGACGCTCGCATCAGCGCGTGGTTCAAAGAGGACGGGCCATGACGCGTTGGTATCGGCGTGTCAGGCTGGTGACCTGGGCGATCTGGAGCTTTATGGCGTTGTGGGCCGCGGCACAATGGCGCACGCCTAACGCTGATGTAAGTATCCCAACGAAACTAAGTGGTATGCCAGGAAATCACCACACGTTGGCGGATTCATCCACCAGTCTGCTGGTCGAAGTCCTAGCCAGGATGCCATTCGATAATGCCGAGGCCCTACAGCTCCAATCCGAGAGCCCGACAGCGTCGCCGGACGCATCGGCTTCGCAGATGCCGAGCCTCCAGTTGACACTATCCGGCATCGTCGACGGCAAGGTTCAGCAAGCGATCATCGTCGGCCTCCCTGGGACAGACGGGTCGCGTACTCTGCGCATCGGTGAAAGAGTCGGAACCGCGCGTCTCTTGGAAGTGAGTGCGCAGCGCGCCGTCGTTGCCGTAAATGGTACGCGCGTCGAGTTACTCATTGGTAAGCCGACGCTCCTGAGCCCATGATGTCGTGGCGCGGCATGACGTGTTACTGGCTCTTCTTATCGGCGTTAGGTAATCAGACCATGGCGCAGGACACTGTTGCGGTTCGGGCACGCGGCGACAGCGTAGTTTTGCGTTTTGTTGATGCCGACCTGCGCGCGGTGATCCGAAGCATCGCACCGTACCTGCGCAAGCCGATCATGACAGGTGAGTTTCCGGCTCATCGTGTTACGCTCGAAACGCCCGTTCCAGTTCATGTGAATAGCGTGGCGGCGTTGCTGCGTGGACTCGTTGAGGCGCGGGGCATGCGCCTTGTGGAGGATTCCGCTTTTTATCGCGTGCTCGAGGCGCCGGCCACTCCAACGCAGCAAACAATATTACAGCCACAGGAGCTGGAGTTACGCCTACACGTGATTCCGTTGAAGCACGCTCGCGCCTCCGAAGTTGCGGCGACAGTGAACATGCTTTATGGCGTCATCTCAGACGCGGCTCCGCGGCGCGGCCTCTCCAGTGGTACGCTGGCTGATGAGCTTCGGCGCAGCGGCATCCCCGAGCGCGACCAACCTGCAACACCACAGGCCACACAGCGCGGTTCGCTTTCTGGCCCTGTGACGCTCGTGCCTGACGAGCGAACGAACACGCTGCTTGTTCGCGCATCTGACAGAGACGCTGCAATCATACGGGAAGCAGTGACGCAGCTCGACTTGAGACCGCTGCAGGTGCTCATCGAGGTGCTGATCGTCGAGGTGCGAAAGGACCGATCATTCGACCTCACCACGGCGGGCGACATTTCGCGCGAGACTGACAAGCGATCTCTCGCCGCGTCAGTGGCGAGTGCCAATCCAGGAGCCCTGGTGCTCCAATTCATGAAGCTTTCTCGAACAGAGGTTGGAATCCGACTTTCCGCTGCCGCCTCGCGTGGTGACGCGAAGATCGTTTCTCGTCCCGTCATCGTGGTATCGAACAATGCGGAAGCGCGCTTTCTGGTCGGCTCGCAGCGACCGTTCGTGCAAATCAGCCGCTCGCTGCCAACTGATATTCCAGTCCGTGACCAGGTGATTCAGTATCGCGACGTCGGCACGAAGCTTCTGGTTAGGCCGTCCATCAATCAGGATGGGTACGTGTCGCTATTGGTGCAGCAAGAAATGAGTGGTGCTACCGATGAAACACAATTCGGCGCGCCTATAATCTCGACTCGTGAGGCAAGCACCGAGGTTCTTGTTCGTGACGGTCAGACGCTCGTCCTCGGCGGCCTCACCGACTCGAACAAGAGCAAAGTGCAGAGCGGCTTTCCCATTCTGTCCGCGATTCCTATAATCGGCGGCTTGTTTGGCGAGGCGCGTACGCGAACTGCGGAAACCGAGCTGTTTCTTTTTCTGACGCCGCGCGTGATCCGAACGGATGACGACGTTGATAGCCTAACGGCCCCACGTCTGCGACCACCCAACGCAAATGGGCCCACAAAATGACGGACGGGCGAATCAACGCAAGCGAGAATGGCAAGCGGGGCACACCGTCAGCGATGTCCGATGCGGTGGGATCGCGTTTGATTGGCGAGTCGAGGGTCTTTCGCGACGTGGTGAATCTTGCACGTCGCCTCGCCAAATCCGATTTGCCAGTGATGCTCATTGGAGAGACAGGTACGGGAAAGGAACTCCTTGCAGAAGAGATCCATCGTCTGAGCGGAAGGCGCGGAGAGCTCGTTGATGTCAACTGCGCCGCCTTTCCCCGCGACATGGTCGAAGCGATGCTCTTTGGGCATCGCCGGGGATCGTTCACGGGCGCGCATGAAGATGCTCGCGGACTTATCGAGGCTGCGGATCAAGGGACGCTCTTCCTGGACGAGCTTCAGAGTTTGGCCCCGGAGGCTCAGCCGAAACTGCTGCGAGTTCTCGAAAGTGGCGAGGTGCGACGCGTTGGCGAAACATCCAAGCGCCGTGTTAGGCTACGCACTGTTGCTGCTGCGCAACCGGCAATCAGCGAGCGCGCCGCTCGCGGGCAATTTCGCCAGGATTTGTTGCAGCGTCTCTGCGGGGCAGTGATATGGCTGCCGACGCTGGCTGAGCGCCGCGGCGACATTCCATTGCTGGCGCAGCACTTTGCGCGCTCGCTAGGCGCAACGTCGTCGGATTTGGCACTGGAGCTGCTGCAGTCTTACAACTGGCCAGGAAACGTCCGCGAACTGCGACTTGTCGTCGAGCGTGCGGCATGCCTAACCGATGGTCCTGTAATCTCAACCGATGCCATGCTGGAGTCACTGCGCGTTGGTATTTCGCTTTTGGCTGGCGACTCGGTCGTGGCGGATCGGAGGCTGAGTCCGAAGGATCGCGTGCTCGCGGTGTGTGCGGCGCACAACTGGAATGCGGCGGCGACGGCACGTGCGCTTGGACTAGGCCGCACGACGCTTTTTAAGGAATTGCGCTCGCTAGGTATCTCGTTACGCGCAACGCGATCACTTGCAGACTATCGAGCGCGAAGGATCGAGGCACATCGCAGCAGCGATCCGGCCGAGTAGCCCGTTCGCCATAGTTCGCGGCTCGTTCGTTTCAGTTCGCAGACGTCCATCTCTCGGAGAAGGCGCCGCGCGCAAGTCGAACGCGCACACCGCGTTAGGCAGCGACTCGAGGGCGGCATATGACATGCCCTCACGTGTGCGACTCTTATCTGCGAATGAGGTGGCGTGTGCTGCGTTACACGATGTTGACCGCGGTAACGACAGGATCTGTGCTCGTGGCCGGCGCGGGCCTTAGCATGAAGATCCCCAGAACGCCTATGGCTGCCCAGGCTCCGCCAATCGTTTCACCGGATCTTTATAACTCGCGTCACCCGATTGAACGCGGCGAATGCCTCGCTGTGAGTCTCGGCAGTAACGCAGCCGCGGAGTGTGGAGGCCTGCGGGTCGAGCACGCGCTCCCCAGCGTACGTGTGTTCAACAGTACAGTGACACCCACGCTGATCTACAACAGCCAGTTCGCACACCCTTACCACACAGTGCCGGTTCTTATTCAACAGCTGAACACAACAACTACACCCGACAGCGTGGAAGTAGAACTTTCGATTGGCGCGCTAGGGTCAGCAGCGACACCGCGCGTGACGAAGCGTTGGGCCGGCTCCGAATGGCCCTCGGGTCAAACAACCACGCGGCGCATTGCCATCACGTGGGACGCAATCAACGACACGACGGGTATCTACTGGGGACAGGTGAAGGTCGCAAATGTGTACCCAGGCGGCATAAAGGTCTGGCAGAATCCGTGCTCGTGCGGCGGTGGGTGGGTAGTCAATCGCAGCAATAGTCCTTATGGCGCCGGCTGGCGGCCCGTTGGACTCGAGCAGCTGAAGAAGTCCTACCTGCACGTTCCCGGAGGGGACCCTAGAGGCGATCAAGAGTACATGTGGATCGGCGGCGACGGCAGCACGCGAATTTTTGTCGGGAATTATCCTAACGGGTACGAGCACCGCGATTCGTTAGAGATCATCCAAAACGTGAAGTACATCCGTCACCTTCCTGAAGGGCGTCGAGTGGAATTCGATTGGACGACGGGCCGGCACCTGCGCACCATCAACCGCTTCGGCCGCACTACGACATTCAAGTACACGGGCGCTTTGCTGGATTCCATTGGTCTCCCAGCACCTACTGGCATGAATTACAAGTTCTCCTACAGCGGTGGCAAGCTCACTGCAGTGGAGGCGCCTCCGATCAACGGTACGCTGCGCACAACCAATGTCGCCATGACGTCAGGCAACCTAACGTCGATAAGGAACCCAGGAGACTCCGCGGTCAGCTTCAGTTATCTAACGCCGGTCGCGCATCAATACTTATTGCAGCAACGGACGAATCGGCGGGGAATCCCGACAACGTTCACGTACGATTCCGCGCTTAAAGTCCGCTCGTCCACAATCAACCCAAATGTCGGCGGTTCGCCGATCACTCTAACAGTCACCGCCAGCGAATCGCGCGGCATGCCACACGGACCGTCACCTCGTTCTGTCGACTCGCTGAAAGTTTACACGAAGATCGATGGTCCGCGCACGGGCATAGGGGATACAACGATCCTCTTTCAGGAAGGCTTTGGCAGCCCGCGACGCAGTATCGATGCTAGGGGTGGCGTCACGCATATGAAACGCGGCTACATAGAGTGGCAGCAGCCATACGATGAGGGCTGGACACTACATCGCGTGAAGCGACCGCTTGGGCAGGTCTTACGTTATCTCTGGGAGCCATACCCGACGCGCGGAAACCTAACGCACGTCATCGACTCAACAGGAACAAGCCCTGGTGTTCAAGACACAACGCAGTACGCCTGGGACCAAAAGTTCGATCAGTTGTTACTAATCGTGCCGCCAATGAAGGACACGACGAGGTTCGGAGTGAACACGCTGAACGGTCGACGCGAGTGGCAAGAGGATGTGCGCGCCACCAGCAGTCGAATCAACTTCCACTACGACGATGCCTCGTTTCCCGAACAAGTATCAAGAGTCGTTATGCCAGTCGTTGGTGGCAGCAGCGCGACTTACTCGTACGCGTACCAATCCACGCTTCGGAATACTTTGTCAGAGACAACGCCTAAAGGCTTTGCTACGACGTATTCGTACGATGGCGTCGGCCGCGTACTGACGATTGACTCTCCAGTCGATTCGCTTCTTTCGTCGACGGCGCGCGTGCATCGAGGTTTCGCATATAGTCTTCGTGATGACCTAACGTGGGACACCACGAGCACCAATGTCCCGCCGTCCGAACTGATCGTCGTTAGGAACGGCTATAACCAGGAAGGTCAGCTCGATACGCTGGAACGGACTATGAGCCCAGACCCTAGGGCGATCGGGCTCATGCGCTCCACTTGGCGGAGAGACAACGCGGGCCGCGTGATCGCTGCGGTCGCGCCTGATGGACGCGTCGACAGCACCGTGTACAATACCATCAGCAAGCCGACGCAGCTGTTCAGCCGTCGTTGGGTGTTGGGTCAGTCCGGAAGCGCACAGCCCGTGACCATCGTGTATGACGTTATGGGGCGTGACAGCATTCGCACGGTTCCCTCGCTGGCGTACGCGTCGCTTTTTCAAGGCATCCCAACTCGGTACTCGCAATTTGGCCTTCAGTTACCGTACCGGTCGCTAACCATTCCAGCGCTCGCGGACACCTTCCTTTACGACCTCGAGGGCCGCGTCACGAGCGCCAAGAACCGCTGGGCGCGCGTCTCGAAGACATACAAGAAGAATGGCCGAGATAGTACCGAAGTGCAACGAATCGCGGCGCTCGATGGATCGTTCGGGCTCCACACGTTCCTAACGAGCAACGTATATGACCGGAACGGCCGCCGGCTTAAGCTGGCCGTACCGAGTCAGCTCGTGCCCTCGGCCAAAGACACGATACGATTTTCGTACACGACGTGGGGGCAAGTGGACTCCATCGTCGATCCCGATGGCAACAGGTTCCGCTACACATACTCGGCACGCAGCGAGCCGATTCGGCTCGATTACCGGCCGAGTAACATCGCGCAGCGTTGGGGATACGATGCCGACGGGCGACTAAAGGGCGATACACTCGACAATCCGCCGCCGCAAAGCTTCCCGAAGTGGGTCTTTCCCACCCTTCGGAGGGCAGAGCATCGCTATGACGGTCGCGACAAGCTGCTGTGGCGCGGCGACCCGGTCGTCTATAAGGACACCACGCAATTCACCTACTCCGGCCTCGGCACGCTCATCAACAGCAAGTACACGATGTTGGGGATCGATCAGGTGCAGGGCGCCAACATCACGATCCATTCCGGCTCGGCGGACAACTTCTCGGTTGATCCGTTAGGCAACATTATCGATGGTGCAACGTTCGACACCCTCCTTGTCAGTAACCAACCGCCGGAGACGTCCCGTCGTCCGCGGACCGCCACGTTTCAGCCAAACGTCGGTCGTATCCTCACGGACAGCGGGGTTAACCGGGGGTTTCGCACATTCGCGTACGACTCGGCCGGCAACGAAGCGTTTTCGTCTTTAGTTGGCGCGTTCAACTTTAACAGTCCCTCGGAAGACCGCCGCTCGTACTATGATGCGTCAGGTCGACTGGTAGCGACCGAGTGGCGCTGGATCCGATTCGAGCAGGCGGGTCCGGTCGATGGCTTTAAGATCGCGTACGAACAGTATCGCTACGATCCGTTTGGTCGACGAATCTGGGTGAATGCGCAGCGGTCTTGCGCGCAGGTGCCGTCCCCGATGCCAGATGTCTCCGGCGAGTCGATCGAGTGTTCTCGGAGCTTCGTTAGGCGGACAGTGTGGGACGGCCAGCAGGAGCTGGCCGAGATCCAGGCGCCCGACGACGCGACAAATCGTGAGGTGGACGTCGGGTACTACACGGCGCAACCACTCGTCAATGGGAAAGATCCGAATCCGTACTACGGACGCGTCATATACACGCCGGGCCTAACGATCGATCAGCCGTTGTCGATCTTCCGGTTGGGGTACGCGGATTGGCCGTTCGGCGGCAGCTTCACGACGACGTGGGGGAACTTCGTGCTGATGCCGTTCTGGGACGGGACCGGGAACGCACGCATCGGGACGTTTGGGGATGGCGCGGCAGCAAAGCAGCTGACAGCGGGTGGAACGGACTGCGGGTTTGGAACGTCGCCGCAGCGCTGCGCGCAAGTCTATTGGCCCGAGACATACACATCGTTGGATCGGCTAAAGGGATACACGCCGCAAAGCTTCATGGGTTCGCTGCTTGATCGGAAACGCGACAACAACGGGACGGAGTTCAAACGCAATCGCGTTTACGACTCGCGGACTGGCCGATTCACGCAAGAAGACCCGATCGGGCTAGCGGGCGGGCTGAATCTCTACGGGTTTGCCAATGGCGACCCGGTCAACTTCTCCGACCCGTTTGGGCTCTGTCCGCCGCAGTCCGCATGGACGCCAGATTGCGACAAGCCGCTTGAGTCAGCTGGACTCTTCGACCCGCTTGTCTGGCTAACGGGTGGCGTCGCAGGTGGGGTTCGAAAACTATTTGCTCGCGCATTCGCAAGAGCTGCCACCACAGGTGCGTCAGCTGGCGCACCGGTCGCCACAAATCCAGCGCTGCAGAGAACAGTCTCCGCTTTGTTCAGCCCTCGTGATCGCATTGCTGGAGGAACTGCTGGAGCGATTCGTCATGAAGCGATCACTGGCCGCGCAGTAGGTGGGCGCTTTCATTTACAAAAGGGCATGGAGAGGATAAGAAACTTGGAGAACATCCTTGCCAGGGAGGAATTGTCCGCGGCCGATCGTGCTTTAGCTGATCGCTTGTTAGGCGATCTCCGAAGCGCGGTCGACTTTGCGCAAGAAATGGCGCGCCGCCGGGCCGCGAGGTGACGGCTGAAGGGCTGAACAAGGAGCTAGTTCGCCGGTTTCCGGCGCTGCTACCATCCTACTTGGAAATCAAAAGACTGTGGGGTGGTGCGGAGCCTGGTCCACACATCGTCTACGGCGATGCGTTGGTGCCGCTCATCCGCACCACCCTGGCGGAGAAAAGTGCCGACAACAACTTGCTCGCGATCATGACGTTTCTGGAGGAGCTGAGCGAGAGAGCAGACAGCGATGCTCTCGACGTCCTGGTAACATCCGTGTTAGAGCCTCTTCTCGATGACGAGCACCGCTGGCGGTTTGAACAGCACTTAGGTCCGCGAACACGCCGGCTTTGGGCGCGGCTTAAGGCAGATATCGGTTAGATCGGTGCCGCGGGAACCACAGTGAACCTGGATCCTCTTTCTCAGTGTTGTATATGCGGCCGCGCAATTCAGTCGGTTCAGCCCGATCCGGTTAAGCTTCAAATCGAGATCAGTGAAGACGAGTCCCAGGAGCTCTATGCACACGCGATTTGTTTGCGACGAGTGCTGCATGTATCCGTGCCGCTGCTGCTCGACGAGCACTAGCATGTGAGGGAGCTCAGTCGTTAGGCATTAAGTCGAAGCCCGGTGCAGGTAGCCGGGCTTCTGTCTTTTAGCTGCTATTCGTAACTGCCGGTCAATCGCGCGGCCGAACGGCGGCCGCGCGGCGAGCGCTGCGCGCTCGTGAGTCTTTCAGGGCGCGTTAGCTGGCTTTGCGTTTGCGCGCGGGTGTTGTGCGGCGGCGGGTGTCGAGCATGGCGTCGACGAGCTTCAAGACGGCGCGCTGATCGGCGGGGGGGAGGTCTTCGACGCGGCGGAGGCGCTTGAGGAGGCGGGCGGTTTTGGGCGTGAGGGTCTCGCGCACGGGCTTCATGCCGAGGAGCTCGTCGGTGGAGACGGCGAGCGTGCGCGCGAGCTCGACGAGGATCGCCCCAGGGGGCTGCGCGTCGTCGCGCTCGTAGTAGGCGATCATGCGATTGCTGATGCCGACGGCGGCGCCGAGTTCATCTTGGGTGAGGCCTTTGGCTTGGCGGAGCGCCGTGAGGCGCGTGCCGAAGCCATCGAGGGTCCGCTCTTTCATGTCGTCGCTGGGCCTGGCGAGTGTCGTACTGGAGAGGAGGATCACGGGAACACTCCAGGATACAGGGGACCTGCGATAACGGCGGGTCGGCTTGATCGTGTCTTACAATTATTGTAAGCTCGCGTGTGCGGGTCAATCGGGCGTGTTCAGCGATGCTCTCCCCTTGACAGGTTTCAGCCAGCGAGGCGCTAAGATGGCGCGGATCCCTGAGGCGGAGCTGGAGCGGCTCAAGCGCGAGACGGATCTGGTGGCGCTGGTGCAGGCCGCCGGTGTGGAGCTCCGACGTCACGGCGCCAATCTCGTGGGGCGCTGCCCGTTTCATGAGGATCGGGGCCCGAGTCTCGTGGTGACGCCGGGGAAGAATCTCTGGCACTGCCTGGGGGCGTGTCAGGCCGGCGGCAGTGTGTTCGACTGGGTGATGCGGCGCGAGCGGGTGAGCTTCCGCCACGCGGTGGAACTGGTTAGGCAGCGGGGCGGTGCTGCAAGCGACCGGCCGCGGATCACGCCATTGGTCGCGAGCACTCCGCGGCGTGAGGTCCCGGCGGTCGATGATCACGCCTTGCTGCGCCAGGTGATCGACTACTACCACGAGACGCTGACGACGAGTCCGGAAGCGATTGCGTATCTCGAGCGGCGCGGGCTCAACTCGATCGAGCTGATGGATCATTTCCACCTGGGCTACGCGAATCGCACGCTTGGGTATCGGCTGCCGAAGAAGGCGCTCAAGGCGGGGGCAGACCTGCGCGGCCGTTTGCAGGCGTTAGGCATTTTGCGCGCGAGCGGGCACGAGCACTTCTGGGGCAGTCTCGTGGTGCCGATTTTCGGCGAGCGGGGTCAGATCGTGCAGTGTTATGGGCGGAAGCTGCGCGATGATCTTCGCGACGGGACGCCGCTGCACCTCTATCTCCCGGGCCCGCACACCGGCGTCTGGAACATCGATGCGCTGGCCAGCTCCAAGGAGATCATTTTGTGCGAAGCGCTCCTCGACGCGATGACCTTCTGGGTGGCTGGCCACCGGCACGTGATCACGAGCTACGGGGTGAGTGGCTTCACGGAGGCACACCGCGCGGCGCTGCGTCGCTCCGGGACGGAGCGGGTGCTCATCGCCTATGACGGCGACGAGGCGGGCGAGCGCGGTGCAGAACGGGTGGCGGAGGAGCTCATCAGCATGGGCATCGAGTGCTACCGCGTGCATTTCCCGCGCGGGATCGACGCGAACGCGTATGCGCTCGCGCATCCGCCGGCGAGTGAGAGTCTCGGGACGCTGCTCCGCGGGGCGACATGGCTCGGGCGCGGAGCCCCGATCGTCCCCGGCGCTGTAGAACCCGAGCTGTCGGCAGCTGTGCCTAACGCGGTACCTAACGCTTCTTCTTTAGCTGCTGCTCTAGC
>JBQTIF010000106.1:0-28265 GCA_052388395.1 Gemmatimonadaceae bacterium
CCATCAGCACGCCGAAGGTCACGGGCTTCGCGAGGTGTACGTCAAAACCGGCCTCGCGCGACTTCTGCCGGTCGGATTCCTGCGCCCACCCCGACAGGGCGACGAGGCGCATCCCGTTCGCCCACGAGGAGGCGCGTAACCGCTTGGCCAGTTGGTGTCCGTCGAGTTTTGGGAGCCCGATGTCGACAATCATTGCCTCGGGCCGAAACTCCGCGGCCGTGTACAGCGCTTCGAGCCCGTCATGCGCCACGCGCGTTTCAATGCCTCCGAGCGAAAGCAGCGTCTCGAGAGTCTCGGCCGCATCGACATTGTCATCCACTACGAGAACACGGCGAGGACGCTTGTTCGCACTGCGGGCGCGCGTCGCCCCCACGCGCCCCTGCGCATCGCGCAGCACGGCACGGTCGGCAGTAGGCTCCTTGCGCACTTGAACGCGCGCCGGAAGGCGCACTACGAATTCGCTGCCGCGTCCGTCACCGTCGCTATCGGCCACCACCGATCCGCCATGCAAATCGACGACGCGGCGCACCAGCGCCAGGCCGATCCCGAGACCGCGCGGTTCCTCGTCGTCCACCGCACGCTGCACGCGCGCAAACACGCCGAAGATCTGCGTGAGCTTGTCCGGAGGAATGCCGATTCCATTGTCACGCACCCTAACGACGATCCATCCGTCGTTCATCTGCGCCGTCACGCCAATAGAACCGCCCTTCGGCGTGTACTTGGAGGCGTTGTTGAGAAGGTTGGCAAACACCTGCGTTAGGCGCACCGGATCCGCGTCGAGCTGAACCCGCTCGTCCGGGAGCTTCACTGACAGCGTCTGCTCCGCGACGCTAGCGGCATCCCGCACCGTCTCGACAGCAGCGGTGATAATCGCCGAGAGTGTTGTCTTCTCTTTGCGGATCTGGATCACGTTGCGCGTAATGCGGCTGACGTCGAGCAAATCGTCGACGAGCCGCACCATGTGGGCGATCTGCCGCCGGATCGTCGTGCGCGCTTGCTCGCTCGCGGCAGGCTCGCTGCTGTGCGCCAGGATTTCGGCTGACGTCACCAGTGGCGCGAGCGGGTTACGAAGCTCGTGCGCTAGCGTCGCGAGGAATTCGTCTTTTAGCGAGTCGGCTTCGCGCAGCGCTTCCTGCGCGACCTTGAGCTCGTGCACGTCGGTGGACGAGCCCACCCACAGCACGGTCTTGCCGGCGGCGTCCCGTTGAGGGATGGCGCGGCTAATGTGCCAGCGGTAGACGCCATCGTAGCGACGGATGCGGTGCTCGAAAACGAATAATTCTCCGGAGCGCATCGCGTGTGCCCAGCGCCGAGCGCCTTCGCGACGATCTTCCGGGTGGATCGCCTGTACCCACGATCCTGCCGTGATTTCGTCCGCCGTTAGGCCCGTGTACTCGCTCCACTGTGTGTTGGCGTACTCTGCGATCCCCGCCGCTGAGGCAGAAAAGACCTTTTGCGGCATGGCGTCCATAACGAAACGCAGCTGATGCTCGCTGTTGGTGACCTCGCGCAGGCTGCGATGTAGCTCGTCGTTCAACTCAGCCACGCGCGCTTCCGAGCGGGCACGCGCTTCGGCCTCCTCCTGCAGCCGCCGCCTTGTGCTATCGGCCCGCCCACGCGCGCGGTGCAGTCCTTCCGAGGTGACGCTGAGCAGCACACCGGCCCCGATGAAGAGCACAACTCCCATCCCGTCTCCGACCGGCACTTGATTCCAGCCGGTTCGCGGGATGATGAACGACAGTTCCGCGGCGGCGCCGCCTAACGTGGCAGCTATAGTGGGGCCCAACCCTCCAGCGTACGCCGCCAGCGCCACCGGAACAATGAACAGCAGCGGCAGCGAGTGCTCATCAATGACGGTGCCAAGTGCATAACGAGCCAGAATCGTCGCGGCGAGCGCGACAATGGCGACGACGTACCCGAACCAGGCGCGGTGGGTAACGTGCCAGGAGCCGCTACGACTCGTCTTCCGCCTCATCCTCGTCATCCAGGGCGCCGTCCTTGTAGCGCTTCAGCTTGCGCGAAAGGGTTCGCCGCGAGATGCCAAGGATCGAGGCGGTTTCCGCCTCCTTGCCACTCGTCTCGTCCAAAACCTTGAGCGTGTACTCGCGAGTTAGCTCGGCGAGCGTATACGCGTCGCGATGGGCATGCAACAGCACTTCCCTATCCGCGCGCTTCTCGCGCGGAGATGGTGCTGCCATCTCAACCATCGGTCTTGTTCCCGCAGCGATGAGTGCACGTTCCACGAAGTTCTCCAGCTCCCGCACATTCCCCGGCCACTCATACTCCATCAACTGCGCAAGCGTCTCTTCACTGATTGCAGCAGGCTCGACTTTGTGCATCGCTGCAAACCGTTGGCGGAAGTGCTCCACCAGGAGCGGAATATCCGACGGTCGTTCGCGTAGCGCTGGAACGTGGATGGGAAAGACATGCAACCGGTAGTACAGGTCCTCTCGGAACCGACCGGCGGCAACTTCGGCGGTAAGGTCGACGTTCGTCGCCGCGATAAGCCGAAAGTCAGTGGAAACGCTTTCGTTGGACCCCACGCGTTGCAACGTCCGTTCCTGCAGGACGCGGAGAATTTTTACTTGGACATCGAGCGGAATTGTCGATGATTCGTCCAGGAACAGCGTTCCGCCAGCCGCTTCTTCGAACAAACCACGGCGATTGGCTGTCGCACCGGTGAAGCTTCCCTTCACGTGACCGAACAGTTCCGACTCGAGCAGTGTCGATGACAGCGCCGCGCAGTGGACGGCGATCAATGGCCGATCGCGACGCGGCGAAAGTGCGTGAACTGCGCGCGCGACGAGCTCCTTTCCGCTACCAGTCTCGCCTGTGACGAGCACGGTGGCATCGAAAGGCGCGACGCGCTCGATCAGCTCGAACATCGAGTGCAACGTTGGGCTCTCGCCCACGAATTCGAGCTCTGACCGCCGCGCGCGCACTTGACCATCGGGGGCGATCCGTCGTGGTGGAACGGCCGGAGTAAGCGCGCGCGCAAGCGTATCGAGCAATTCGCGACGATTGAGTGGCTTCGTTAGGTAGTCGAACGCTCCGAGGCGCAGGGCCTGAATCGCCGACTCCATGCTCGCGTCGCCTGTCATTACAATGGCCCGAGTCGGCAGCTGCCGCGCTCGGATGCGCGCCAACGTCTCCAGTCCGGTCAGGCCGGGCATGTGCAAATCGAGCAGAATCACATCGGTAGCGGAGCCGCTCAGTGAATCGAGAGCAGCCTCGCCTGTATCCGCGTCCGTCGTGTCATAGCCAGAGTCGGTCAGAACCGTCGACAGCAACGACCGCGTTTGGCGGTCATCTTCAACGATGAGCACCCGCGGGCGCTGTGCGTCGACCGTACTGGAGCTACGGCTGCGCTCGGTTCGACTTGCCTCTGTGGTACGGCGTGAATGCATGGGGGAAGCCTCTACAATGCCGGAAGTCGACCACATGGCCCGTCACCTCGTAATTGCCAATGTACACCGCGCCGCGAGCGAGTTGCCAGACGCGTCCAGGACAGTGTGACAGCGTGCGCTCGGCAGTACTCTTGCGGGTAGCATCGGACGTATCTAGTGTAGGATCCAGGCTACTATTGGCCGTTTGGCCTGCGGCAACGTCAGCCTAACGAGAATGAGCGGACTGCAACAGCCGGACGGTGCGGCCGGCGCTCGCGTGCGCACCGACGAGGAGTACCGCACCTACTCGGCGTACTTTCATACGCTGCGGAACGCGCACAATCGCGTGGTACTTGGCATCGATGTACTCGTGAATAAGCCGATGGATGACGCCGAGCGCACGCAGCGGCTGGGCAAATTGCAGGATGCAGCGCGCGAGCTCACTGAGCTACTGGACCAGGCACCGATTCCACGCGCGCGTTAGGCACCGGCTCGAGATCCGCCGCCACGCGCACCAGAACTTCGCGCCCCGTATCTTCGACTTTGTACGTTCCGATCCCCTGCGTGGCTGGACCGGCTTTTACCGCACCCGTCAACACGTCGAACTGCGATCCGTGCCAGGGGCATTGCACCATTCCACAGATCATCGAACCACCGGCCAGCGAGCCGCCGCGATGCGTGCAATGATCATCGAACGCGGCATATCCCGTATCGGTGCGAGCGAGGACAATGCGACGGCCGTTCACGTGTAGCAGCTTCATCTGGTTCGACTTCAGTTCGTCGTGCCGAGCGCCGACAACGGTTCCATTCCCCGCACCTCTGATCCGAACCTCGCTCCACTTGCCGGCAGAGGCGTAGCGGTGATCGACGCCGATTTGATTGCGCGCGACGAGCGTCCCTCCCATCCATGCTCCGATAAAGAGGAGCACAGTGGCACTGCCCTGCAGCAGCAGAACGATTGTCACCCCGATCTCATTGGCGCCGCTGCGGAACGCGAGCGATGCCGCAAAGGCGACGAGCACCGTCAACATTGCGAGCAAGTGCTTCGTCGCGCGCCGCTTTCCCGAGCTGTGCGGCGGCACCGTGTAGACGTAGTCGAGTAGGCCCGGGATTGCTGCTGCGACGCCAGTCGCAATGCCGGCGACGGTCAGGTACCCCGCCGTCGTCCAGAACGAGGGGTTATTGAACACGACAGCGATGACGTGCGAGAAGAAGGCGCCCGTTAGAAACGCGAATGGAAAGACCACGAGCCCAGGGTGAATGGGGTGCCCGCGGAAATTCGCAAAACTGCGCATTGGGTTCCTTGTTACCTAACGAGTGTTTCTAGCGGCCAAGCTTAGCTAGCAAGTCCTGCGCCCCCTTCATGTGCGCTTCGAACGCCGGAATCGACTGCTGCAAGAACGTGCGCAACTCCTCTTTGGTCGCCTCCGGCAACATCGTCCGGTTTACGGCGTCGATCAGCCACCGATGGTAATCCACCTCATGCTCCAAAAAGGCGCGATCGAATTCCACTCCGCTCCGGGAGCGCAGCTCGCTCATCGCATCGGGGTGCCCCGCAATCGACGTATCCCCTGCCTGCGCGGCTGGCGCGATCGAAAGGCGCTCGCCGAGCGCCCGCGCGCGCTGGACAAAGTCGTCGTGGTCGCGTGAAATACTCCGCCCCAGGTCGCGCACCGCCTGCGTACTCCCTTTCTCCGTCGCAGTCTTACCGTGTTGGATTTCGTGTCGACTCGCCGCGATGAACGCGCCAAGCGCTTTGCCGTCTGATGTAACCGGCGTCGGCGCCGGCGCTGCAGCGGCTTTATCGCGTGATGCCGTGTCACCACCAGGCAGTGACACTCCCGTATCGAACGCCGCGGTCGTTGTGTCGACGGCGGCGTTAGCCTCGTCTCGGCGACACGCCAGAGTTCCTAACGCAAGTGCAGCGGCAACGAGCGTAGCAATTCGCATCGGTTGCTCCAGTTGGAGACCTATCGTGAGCCACCCGCGTGACCGACGGTCGCGCGGTCGTGCAGTTCGACCGGCTCGGCGGCCCGTGCGCACGATGCACAGCAATAGAAGCGGCCATCGACCTCGTCACCGTGGCCGATGATTCGGCAGCCACAATGCGCGCAGGTGGGGGCAAGCATAGTGATCGCGCATTCGAACGAGTCGAAGACGTACGACTTGTCGCCATACGTGACGGAAAACGTTTTGTCGTATTCGTTATGGCACCACGCACATTCGGCCATGGCAGACTCCTGATGGCGTTCTCATCCGCAGAACACCGCGCCCAGCGCGCGGCTCAACCTAGCGCGCAAGGGCCATGCCCAGTTCAGCCGGTACGACTGCTAACGAAAACTCGGGGTGCCGAGCCGGTCGTCGCGCACGAAGCGATCGCGCGCCGGCATCTTGACCTGTGGCAGCGTCAGCGAGTCGAGCAGCATCTGGCGGTTGATGATGCCGTTCTCAGCGAGAATCCACGCCGTGAGCCCGTATAGCTCGTTAGGCGTGAGCGAGCCTGGCTTGTCTTGCGGCATGGCGCGACGCAGGTAGTCGTACACCGTCGTTGCGTAGGGCCAATAGTTCCCAACTGTCTTCACGAGTGCGGGGTTACGGCCAAAGGGGAAGCTATCGCGAGGCTCTCGGCCGACGATCGGCGGGTTCGGAGAGACACCTTCGCCCTTCGCCCCATGACAACTCGCGCATTTGGCGGCGTATACAGGCGCCCCCTGCATGGCGCTGGCGCGTCCAGATGCGAGGCCGACACCGTCGGGATTCACGTCGAGGTCCCAGGCGGCGATCTCCTCAGCGCTGGCGGCGCGTCCGAGTCCGTAATTCGCTGGCGCCGCTGCGGCTGACGCGACGCTCCCGCGCTGCCCCGCTGCGGAATCGCTGCCGCTGTCTTGCTCGGCGCAAGCCGCCAGCAGCGCGATGCCTAACGCGATGCGCGGGCGCACTACGGTGCGACCTCATAAACCACGCGGCCGTCCGGATTCACCGTCCACGACCGCAGATGGTTGTAATGGTAGTTCGTGCCGGAGCCGCGACGCTGGCGATATTCGGTCACCGTCGGTTGCACATAACCTGTGTCATCGACGGCGCGACTCACGATGGTGGCGCGCTCGCCGTTCCAGCGCCAGCTCTGCGTGAACCTAACGAGGGCTTTGTCGAGCACCGGCTCCTGCAGCGCGGCGGCAACCCATGATCGCCCACCGTCCGTACTGACGTCGACAGCGGTGATGCGCCCGCGCCCGCGACCGCTCCACGCCAGACCGCGGATCTCGATCCAACCGGGCGTCGCGAGCTGCACGGGGAACGTGGGGTAGGTGATTGTGGATTTGGCGTCCATGACGAAACTGAACTGCCGCGCCGACTCGTTAGGCAAAGGATCCGTGTATTTGGAAGTTTCGTCGCGCGACATGTTCGGCTGCGCGATCAGCTCGAGACGTCTGAGCCATTTCACGCACGTGTTCCCCTCCCAGCCTGGATTGAACAGACGCACGGGAAAACCGGCCGAGGGGCGCAGCGGTTCACCGTTCATGGCGTACACGAAGAGCGAGTCCTCCATGAGCTTCTCGAGCGGGATACTGCGCGATAGCAGCGCGGCATCTCCCCCTTCAGCGAGGGCCCAGGTAGCCTCGGGGCGCACGCCGATCTCGCGCAGCACGGTGCGTACCGGAACGCCCGTCCACTCGGCGTTGCCTAACAAGCCGTCGATGAGTTGTGGCGTGAGGTCAGGTTTGCTGCTGTTGTAACCGGCGCGTCCGTTCCCGGAGCACTCCAGGAAGTACACGCGCGTGACCGAGGGGAACGATTTCAGTTCGTCGAGCGTGAAAACGAGCGGCTTTTCCACCAGCCCGTGGACGAGCAGCTTGTAGCGCGCGGGATCGATCAGCGCGACGCCGGCGTGATGCCGCTCGAAGAGCACGTCCGTTGGCGTGACGGTCCCGTTCAACAAGTGGATTGGCGCGAGGGATGAGCCTGCGATCGCGCCGGTCGGTGTGCGCGCCATCTGCACGAACGGGGAACGTGGACTGGACGCGCTGGTCGGGGGACCGGGTGCCTTGGTCGCATCGAGCGGGATCGCGGGATCAGTACTCTGGGCGCCTAACGTGCCATCGTCAGTGGCCGCGGGGACGAGCGCTGCTGCCGAAAGCGCCGTGGCGGTGGAGGCCAACAGCTCCCGGCGTGTTAGGGTGCGGCCGTCAGATCCGGGCATCGAGAATCTCGCGTGAAGATCGCGAGAACTTTGTGTATCGCCTCCCCGTTGGCTAGGCCAGACTGACGTGAGCTCTCCGAAAAAGGCGCCAACACAGATGAACGCAGGATATGGCCGCGCAACGCAGAAACACCTTTTTGGAAAAAACAAACTGCGATATCTGCGGTTTCATGCGCTTTACAGCGTCATCTGCGCTGCCGCTTTTCGACTCGTTGTGCGAGGACTTACTCCTGCACCGCAATGACCTTCGCGCCCCAGGGGCAATACTGCTTCACGTCGCGCATCCACTCGTCACGCTGCGCCTCGACGTACGACGGCGTCCCATCACACAGCTCAATCGACACATCCGGCGCTTCGATCGAGCTCGGGACCAGATGCCAGCTCCATGGACTATTGAAGCCGCCGTCTCCCGCGGCGACGCGGCCGAGTATCACGCCGGCGGTGCCGCTCTGCATCCGCGCGTTGAGCTTCGCCAACGTCGCTTGATCAACGACACGCACAGCAAACTCCTCCGATCCGACTTGTACCGTGAATGTCGCGATGCCGGGGATTACGCCCGTCGAATCACTGCCGCATGCCGCCACTGCCATGAATGCCGCGGCCAGCGCTATCTGCCTAACGAACTTCATCTGCGATCCGTACTTACTGGTATTGGATGTAGACGGGACGTGGGTGGAGGGCGAGCACTTCTTCGGGCGTCATAAGCCGCCAGCCCTCTTTTCGCCGGTCGTTCTTATAGAAGAGTTTGAAGCCGGTGAACTGCACAGGTTCCGGATAAATGAAGCGCTCGTAGCTGCCACGCTTGAGTGACGGATTCCCCCACCCGTCCATATCGATGACAATCTGGACGCGCGGATCGAGGCGAATCTCTTTGTAATTGCGCAGCATGTTCTGCGTGAAACGGTGCACGACGAGCACTTTCGGCGGTAACTGATAGCGCTGGACAATCCCGGCCAGAAATGCTGTGGCGTGGTTGATGTCAGCATCGTTCATGCTGCCGATGACGGTGCCCGGTCGCTTTCCCGTCTTCATGGCGAACTCGGGATCGAGCGCGAGATGCACGTTAGGCCGCGCAAGGTATCTCTCCAGCCACGGCAGCTCGGCGCGGACGCTGCTTAGACCCACTTGCACGTCAAGAAACATCAGCGCGTTCTTGCTTTGCGCCCATCTGTACACGCGCTCGATAAGCGAACTGTCCATCCTCGCGCGATACATCCCGTCCGTCCCGGGATGGCGCTGGGCGACCGTCACGATGAGATGCAGGGCTGGGACGATAGGCGTCGTCGTGTCGGCCTTTGCCCAGCGCGCGACTTCTTTCTCGAGGCGCTCGAGCATCTGCTCGGGCGGTAGCTCGCCGAGAATTCCCATGCGCTTGGACAGCGGATTTCCGTAGTATGCCAGAATACGCTTGTTAGGCAGGATCGATCCCGGCAGCGGGGCCGGGCCCTTCACCGGCCACTCCGGCGCCGGCGGGCGACGGCGCACGGGAGTGTCGTTAGGCGTTCGCCGCGGACACGCTGAATCACAGCTGCTGCGCGCGCCGCGCCGCGCCGTGTCTTGCTGCGCCCCGAGGGAATCGCGGGCGCTGGCGCCGAGGGTCAGGCCGGCCAACGCCGGTAGTACAGAGTGACGAAGCTGCATATGGGAGGGACGGTAGTGGATCACGCAGCACGCGCGCAAGCGGGCCTATCTCTATGTGGCCACAATAGATCCGCGGCGACGCCTGCGCGACGGGGTACGCTCAATTATTACAGTTTGACGCCTCCCTCCGGTCCGTCGTCTCTGTTGTAATGCGCCGCACGTTTTTCTGGCCAGCCGCCGTCACCCTTTTGGCCGCTTGTCAAACGCCGCCGCACGCTACGCGGGCACCTGTTGCTCGCGCACCGGCGCCCTCGGTCACCGCGGAGGAGCGTGAAATACCAATCGCGCTTGCCCTCGCCACGTTCGACAGTGCCTGGGCCAAAGTCCGCAGCACCTACTACGACACCACGCTCAAGGGGCTCGACTGGAACGCCGTTAGGCGCGAGCTTCGGCCCCGCGCCGAGCACGCTGCCACTCGCGCCCAGCTCCGCGTCGTCCTGATGGAGATGCTCGGACGGCTCGGCGATTCGCACATGACGGTGCTGCCGCGCGAGATCAGCGCGTCTACACCTAACGACTCGGACGACGACAGCAGCCCGGGCGGCGTAGGAATAGAAACACGTATCATCGGACGGACGCTCGTCGTTTCTCGCATCGAGCCCGGCAGTCCCGCGGCGAACGCGGGAATACGCATGGGCTGGCTCGTAGAACGGATCGACGATCTGCGCCCCGACAGTGCGATCGCGGCGCTCAGTGCTGAGCGCGATCCACGTATCCGCCGCACAGCATCCATTCAGGTCATGGCTCGATTGCAGCATCGCTTCGAAGGGCCGGCGAGCTCACACGTCGAAGCTGTCTTTCGTGATGCCAATGGCGCGGCGCGGCGCTTCGACCTCCAACGTACACCGCTTACAGGACAAGCCGTGAAGCTCGGCCACATGCCAGTCCTCGTTGTCAACGCATCGTCGCATCGCCTCGATAACGCGCCGCTGCCTAACAACTGTACCGGTGTTGTCCGCTTCAACTACTGGCTCCTGCCAGTGATGGCCAAGCTCAGTACCGCGATGAGCAACTTCCAGAGTTGCACCGGGCTCATCATCGACTTGCGCGGCAACGTGGGCGGACTCGCGGCCATGCTGTCCGGCGTCTCTGGATTCGTCGCGGATACGGCCGCCACGCTAGCGGTTGTACAATCGCGAGGGCAGGAAATTCGTTATGACGTCTTCCCGCGACGCACGACGACAACGGGAGAGCGCGTACGTCCTTTTAGTGGTGCGGTCGCGATCCTCATTGATCCGCTCACCGTGAGCACGAGTGAAGTTTTCGCCGCGGGTATGCGTCAAATCGCGCCGCATCGCGCGCGCCTCTTCGGTGAACGCTCAGCGGGACAGGCGCTCCCAGCCGTGATCTACAAGCTGCCGAGCGGAGATGTGCTCATGCACGCGGTGGGCGATCTGAAGCTCGCCGATGGTACGCGAATAGAGGGCGAAGGCGTGCGCCCCGATGTGGAGACGCCGTTGCGCCAGTCCGATCTCCTCGTCGGCCGCGACGCGGCGCTGGAAGCGGCGTTGCGCTGGATCGCAGTCTGGAACAAGCGCACAGGGTAGGCGTAGTCCGTTAGATTACGCGGGCTCGTAGATCGGCTCAGGCGTAATTCTGCGTCGCGCGTGCGGCGCCTCCTCAGAACGAATCCGGAGATCGACATGAACAGCATAAGCACGCGCGCCACTCGCTGCGCCGCGGCACTCCTTGCGCTGGGTCTCGTGACAGCGCCGCTCTCGGCGGCGCAAGGCCAGAGCCTCCCCCCCGCTAAGGATCTCATCACGAAATACGTGGCGGCGGTTGGCGGTGTCGACGCATTCAAGAACTACAAGTCGGTGCGTGTTAAGGCGGCGCTGGACATTCCAGCGGGAGGTATCAGCGGCACCCTGGTGATTCTGTCGCGGTTGCCTAACGAAACAATGATGAACATCGACATCCCCGGCATCGGCGTCATGAAGCAGGGGACGAACGGTGAGGTAGCGTGGTACAGCAACCCGATGCAGGGATCGCGTGTGCTCAGCGGAAAGGACGCGGAAGCGATGGTTTCCGATGGACCTGACCCGATGAACTACCTCCGCCTCAGCCCCAACATCGCGAGTTCGGAGACTGTCGAAAAGGCAACGTACGACGGCAAGGAGTGCTACAAGGTCAAGCACACGTACAAAACAGGACGCACAGTCTTCGACTGCTTCTCCGTTGCGGACGGACTGATCGTCGCGACCGTGGCCAAGGCGCCAACTCCCGTGGGTGAAGTCGAGCAGACGACGCTGCTCAGCGCATACAAAGACTTCAACGGCATGAAGCGGCCGACGACGATGGTCATCGAGGCACAGGGACAGCAGCAGGTCTTAACGGTGTCCGAAGTCATCTTCGATGACGTGAAGGACGACGAGATGGTGCTGCCGCCGGAAATTCAGGCGCAACTCCCCAAGAAACCCTAACGATTAACGGCTCTCGCGCGCCCGCAGAAATTTGCGGGCGCGCCCTTTTTGCGACATGTCCTCGAAGGCTCGCCGTTTCTGGCCGCTACTCTTTCTCCTCGTCGTCGCCGACTGCAGCACCAAGCGGCTGGCGGAGACGCACCTAACGCCGTCGCACGTCCCGCATGAAGTCATCGGCGAGTATTTCCAGCTGACGCTGGCGCACAACCCCGGGGCGGCATTTTCGATTTCAGTGGGACCCCGCTCACGGGTGATTTTTTCCGTCCTCGCATGTGTCGTGCTTGCCGTGCTCTGGCGCTTGTATCGTGACACGGCCAGCACGGATCGATGGCAGAGCGTTGCGCTCGCTTTGATCGCCGGCGGTGCGTTGGGAAATCTCCTCGATCGGCTGCGGTCCGCGCGCGGCGTCGTGGACTTCATCGACATTGGCGTCGGCTCTTACAGATTGTGGACCTTTAACCTCGCGGACGTCGGTGTAACTGTTGGGGGCGTGTTGGTGGCCGTCCTGCTCTTACGCCAGCCATCGGCGCCCGTTATGAATCCGACGTCGGACGGCTAGCGATACCACGTTTGTCATCGGCCGTTGATCCAACGACCGCGGCCCGGCTACCGTACAGTGGCTAACGTTCTGCGGTCGGACTCCTCCAGGAGCTTTCGTGACGTCGCTAATTCTTGCCCTCACATTGAGTGCCAGCTGCAACGTCGTAGTTCCTAACGAGCGATCCAGCGACATCGACTACGCCAAACTCTTTGCCGGCGGTGAGTCATTTACCGATTTTCTTGGCAAGGCGAAGCAGCGCAAAGAGTTGTGGCATGGGAACTATAGCAAGGCGGCGGTGCCTGACGCGCTGCTCGCGCGCGCGCTGCGCGTAACCGGCACGTGGAACGTGCTCGTGGTCGCTGTCGACAGCTGCAGCGACTCGGTGAGCACGATCCCGTACATCGCGAAGCTCGTGGAGAGCCTGCCTAACGTGACGTTGCGGATCGTGGATTCCAAAGTGGGAAAGGAAGTTATGGAGGCGCACCGCGCGCCGGACAACCGCGCCGCGACACCAACGCTTATCCTGCTTGACTCGACGTTCACCGAGCGCGGCTGCTGGATCGAGCGACCGCGCGAGCTCCAAGCCAAGATCGCGGGCGACAAGAAGAGCGACCGCGATAGCACGGTGTTCGAAGGGAAGATGCAGTGGTACGCGAAGGATCAGGGGGCGTCCACGCTAGCCGAGTTCGTGGAGATGCTCGAGAAGGCGTCGCGCAGCGAAGCAGCGTGCGACGCGAAGCCCGCTACCCCGTCTCCCAGCGGCTGAAAGCGACAGCACGGACGAACGCGGACAAGGGCAGGACGAACGCGGCAACCGCTGTGTTGAATAGCGACTTGTAGCGTCCGCGTTGGTCGTGTGGTGTCCGCGTCGTCTGCGCTTTCGCTTTACTGTTATTGCGAGCCGCCGCTTGTCGCCGGTCTCCCGGAAGCGCCGAATAGATAATCAACCGCGAGGTTCGCTAACGCGCGCATCCCCGGCACCAGCGCCCCCTCGTCGGCAAAGAACCGCGGTGAATGGTTTGGCGCCACTGTGCGCGGATCCGCCCCCTTCGGCGTCACCCCAAGGAAGAAGAACATCCCGGGCACCTTTTGCTGAAAGAGCGAGAAATCCTCGGCCGTCGTCGTCTGTTGCGCCGGAATCACGTTCGCCGCGCCTAACGTGCGCCGCAGCGTTGGAACCATCCGTTCAGTAAGCGCCGGGTCATTGATCGTAACCGGATATCCGCGCGTCGTCGTGACGACGGCCACCGCGCCGGCTCCTCGTGCGATCCCATCTGCCGTGCGTTGCAGTCGCGAATGCAAGGAATCGCGTGTCGCTTCATCGAACGCGCGGATCGTGCCAACGAGCTCCACACTGTCCGGGACGATGTTATTGCGCACGCCGCCACGAATCATACCGACCGTCACCACGGCCGGCGTTAGGGTCAGGTCGACGGTGCGGCTGACAAGTGTCTGCAGCGCGACGACGATCTGCGATGCGGTGACGATCGGGTCCACACCGTTCCACGGCAGCGCGCCGTGCGTTTGCCGTCCGCGCACAACCACTCGGAATTGATCGCCGCTCGCCATGAGCGGCCCCGCGCGCCATACAACCTTTCCCACATCGAACGGAAAAACGTGCAGCCCAAAGATGGCGGCGACCCTCGGATTCTCCAGCGCGCCCTCCTCGATCATCAGTTCTGCGCCGCCACGCTCACCAGCCGGCGCTCCCTCTTCAGCCGGTTGGAAAATGAATTTGACGCTGCCGGCAAGCTCCTGCCTAACGCCGGCAAGAACTTCCGCGACTCCCATCAGGATCGCCACATGGTTGTCGTGGCCACACGCGTGCATAACGCCAACCTCCTGTCCCAGATAGGAAGCGCGCACTGTGGATTTGAACGGCACGTCGACTTCCTCGGTCACCGGCAGCGCATCCATATCCGCACGCAGGGCGACCGTGGGCCCCGGCTTCCCGCCGCGCAGGACCGCGACCACACCCGTGTGCGCCACCCCGGTTCGCACTTCCAGCCCCAGTTTCGTTAGGTGGTCCGCCACCACTCTGGCTGTGCGCACCTCCCTGTTTCCCAGCTCGGGGTGCTGATGGATGTCACGTCGCCAAGCCACGACTTTGCTTTCGACGGCCTTCGCGCGGCTATCCAGCTCCGCCGTGAGGCGTGCAGGGGCTTGAGCTCCCAAATCCAGGGCGAGCGGCAGGGCGAAACTGGCAAGAACAAAAATGAGGGGTCGCATCGGTCCAGGGTTGTAACGGGGACAGCAACTTAGCCGTCCACAACGTGGTCGACACGATGTGGTCGATGCCTTCGGGATATAGCTAGCCTGAGGGTGGCGGCCGGAAACCGACGCTGGCGTGCGTCGTTTCGCTTCGACTAACCCAAACGTGCTCGAATCAGCCTCTCAGGCGCCTGCGGTAAGCAAAAACCTTCGCCCTACAGCGGAAGTCGCGATTGTGGGCGATCTGCGAACGCTCAGGAACAGCAGAGCGTCGTTGCGCACAGCCGCCTGGCTCGCGACGCTGGCTATCTCCTATGCGCTGACTTGCTGGTTTGGGCTTCGGAATGCCGTTTTCCCCGTTCACACGAGCATCGTCTGGCCGGCAACTGGGATCGCGCTGGCGGCGTGCCTGACCTGGGGGAGACGAGCCTGGCTAGGCGTGTGGGTCGGTGCGCTGCTGGTCAACCTGTGGATCGCAGCCGCGCCGACAGGACTCACGAGCCAAGCGGCCGGCATCGCTGCGAGCATTTCCGTAGGGACCGCGATCGAGGTCGCCCTCACCGCGTGGCTTCTTCAGCGGTCGCTCCCAGGCGGGCTTTTCGGGCGCGCGTCGTCCGTCTTTCGCTTCACAGGAGTCGCTGCCCTCACGGCGATCGTTGCGCCGACGTGGACCACCGGGACGCTGTTGCTTGGTGGCTACGCGATCAGCAACTACGTCGAAAGCTGGCGTGCTTGGTGGCTCGCGGACCTAACGGGGATGGTGATCTTCGCGCCGCTGCTTGTTCAGTGGCGCGAAATGCTGCGCGTCAGCCGGCGTAAGGGGTGGATTCCCGAAGCGATTGGTACCGTGGTCGCGACGGTTGGGATCAGCGCCCTGGTTTACATCGGCTGGGACCGCGTCGAAAACCCGCAGAACATTCTTGCCTTTGTCGCGCTGCCGTGCGTCGTGTGGATCGCGCTTCGCTTTCGGCCGCCAGGTGTCGCGCTTACCGCGGCTTTTGTTACAGCCATTGCTATTGGTGCGATGAATTATCATGCCGGGCCCCTGCAGCGCGATGTCACTCCCAGTTCATTCCTGCTTTTCCAAGCGTTCGCGGCCCTCGTATCTGTGACCGGTCTTGCCCTGTCTGCGGCGATCACCGGTCAGAAGCACGCCGAGAAGGCGATGCGAACCGAGAAGGCGCGTTATGCCGACTTGTATGAAAACGCACCCGACATGTGCGCGTCGGTTGACGTGGAGACACAAAAGATCAGCGAATGCAACGACACGCTGGCGACTGCGTTAGGCTACTCAAAGGCTGAGATCATCGGCCGCTCGGTGTTCGATCTCTATCATCCCGACAGCATGGAGGCCGCACAAAGCACGTTCGCGATCTTCCAGCGCCTCGGCGCGGTACCAGGCTTCGACATGCAGTTGCGCCGCAAGAACGGCAGCAAGATAGACGTGAGCCTAACGGCGACCGCCGTGCGCGATGCGCAAGGGCGTATAGTCAGCCGGCGATCGTCCTGGACGGATATTACCGCACGAAAGATTGCCGAACGGACAGTGCAGGACAGCCAACAGCTCTGGCGCGCCTTCATCGAACAAGCTCCGGCGGCGATCGCGATGTTCGACGTGGAGATGCGCTATCTCGCCGTCAGCAAACGCTTCATTAGCGACGCAGGCTTTTCGCCGGATATCGAGCTATACGGCGCCTCGCACTATCACGTCTTCCCCACGATGCCGGAGCAATGGAAGGAAGCGCATCGACGCGCATTGCGCGGTGAGGTCGTGACAGTCGACGACGACCGGTTCGAAACAAGTGACGGCCGGGTGCAGTGGCTGCATTGGGAAGTGCGCCCGTGGTATGACGTGAAGGGGCTTGCCGGTGTCGTGGTCTTCACCGAAGACGTCACGCGCCGAAAAGACGCGACTGATGATCTTCGCAAGCTGAATGCGGAGCTTGAGGACCGCGTTCGCGAACGCACACAGCAGCTGGAAAACCTGGCACGAGAGCTGGAGGAGCTGAGTCTGACTGATCAGCTCACCGGGCTCGCAAACCGGCGCGCGATCGATCAAAAACTCGCTGAGGAGATCCAACTGGCGGTGCGCCACAGCACACCGTTGTCGCTGCTGTTGTTGGACGTCGATCACTTCAAGCAGTACAACGATGCGTTCGGTCACCCTGCAGGTGACGAAGTACTGCGCACAGTAGGGAAAGTTCTCCAATCACACTCCCGCGCAACCGACTGTGCCGCGCGCTGGGGAGGCGAAGAATTCGCGGTGTTGTTGCGCCACACCGGAGCCGACGGAGCGCGCGTTGTCGCTGAGCGGATGCGTCAGGCGGTGGCGGCAGTCAGGTGGAGCAATCGTGCGGTCACCGTGAGTGTGGGAGCGGCCACGCTCGGCGTCACCGGCTCGAACGATGGCGCGCTACTCGCCGAAGCGGACAAGGCGCTATACGAGGCCAAGCGGCGCGGGCGCGACTGCGTCGTGAGCGCGAGATCGTTGCTTGCGAACAAACACGACGGGGAGAACAAGAAGAGCGCCTAACGTCCCGGCGACCATTCCGCCGGCGTTGGCGAGGGCGATCGCCCCGAACAGTGTCGTCGTGCGCGTTCCAACAGCGAGCGGCAGCAGGCTCGCGAGAGATGCCAGCGTGACGAGCAGGATCATCCCAGCGCGGTCGCGCGCCGCGGCGATCGTGTGGATCGGCGTTAGGCGGAGTCCGGCGCGCCTCCGCTCCAGCGCCGCGTCGACAACCAGGATGGCTTGATTCACGCCGTGGCCGACGACCAGGATGACGCCGACGGCAGCCTCGCGCGTGAACGCGGCGCCGGCCAGCCAGAACGCCGCCATCACGCCGGCTAGCGCCAGCGGCAAACTCAAGAAAACCATCCCCGCCGCCCACGCTGAGTTGAACACCACGGCGACGCTGAGGAGGACGAGTAATACCCCGACGGCGAACACGAGCCAGAGTCCTTTCTCGCTGTCGTCCTGCAGACGGAAGAAGGCCCCCAGGTCGCTCACGCTGTAGCCGGCTGGCACCGTCGTCGACTTCATGAAAGCGTCATGCGTCCGATTCGCCAGCTTATTCGGGCCGCGAAAGTCATAGCTCACGATCCGCACGTATTGCTGATCCTCGCGCGAGATGGAGCCTAACGCTTCGCGCTCACTGACCACGGCAACGTCGCCAATACGCACCGGCGAATTACCGGGCGCTGGAATGACGGCGGCGCGTAGCTCGTCGAGCGACCGGTCGAGCGCCCCCTGTGCTTTGACAGTCACCGGGACCTCGTCGCCGCCGATTTCGAGAAACTGCCGTCCGATCGGTCCGCGCACTTCACGCGCCACGGCGGCTGCGAGGTCCTGCGACGTTAGGCCGAAGCGGGCGAGCGTGGCGCGATCCGGTTGCAGCGTCACGGCGAAAGCCTTATCGCCGCCGCCGAAAAAACTCCCGGCGTTGATGTTCACATCGCGCACGCGCGCGATGTGCTCCAGCCGCTCCTGTAAGTCGAGCGCGACACGTTCGACGCCGGAGAACGAATATCCGAGGACTCGCAAACGGAACGTCGCGTTGCTCACAGAGCCGAAGCCTGACGAGAAGCCTGGCCCCTGGCCGCGCACAAAGACAGACGCGCCGCCGATGAACACCGCGCGCTGGGTGAGCGCTTCCTCCAGCTGCGGCGGTATGGCACTCAGTTCCGCTGCACGCGTGAACGAGACGAACATCCCTGCGCCGAACGGCCCGCGGCTTTGGGTGATGACATGGTCGACGCCGGGCTGTCGGACCACCACGGCTTCCAGCTCGCGCATAGCGCGATCGAGCGTCGCGGGATCAGAGCCGCGCGGAAACGACAGGCTCGCGGAAAGCGTCGTGCGCTGTTCGCCGAAGCCGCCCCAAGCGAAACGTGGGACTTTTTTGACGAAGAGCCAGGTGAGGCCACCTAACGAGAGTATCGTGAGTACCAACGTCGCATAGCGCGCGCGGATCATCCACTTGAGCAGCTTGCCGTACAAGCGCCGCGCCCGGGGTCGCCGCGCCTCGTGCACACGATGCCCTTTGGCCAGTGCGGGGATCATGACAACGGACGCGAGGACCGACCAGCCTAACGCCATGATGAACGCCGTCGCAAAAGGCGTGAATGCGGCGCGCGCGTCACCTTGCAAATACAAGAAGGGGAAGAGCACCACCATCGTCGTGAGTGTCGCCCCGAGCACGGCCGGCGTTATGCGACGCCCCGTCTCGGCGCGGCCAGCCGGCGTGTCGGGCATCGTGCCTAACCGCTCGGCGACGACGAGGCCGTTCTGCACGAGAATCCCGATCCCCATCGCCAGACCTGCGAGCGTGAGCAAGTTCGCAGGTATATCGAAGATGTAGAGACCGAGCGCCGTCCCGGCGACGGAAACGATGGCGCTCAGCATAACGAGCGTCACGGCTCGTGCGTCGCGCAGAAAAAGCGCCAGGACCAACAACACCGCGATGAACGCGATGCCGCCGCGGATCAGAAGGTCGCGCAGCTGCTCTTTGAGGTCGAGGCTCTCATCGTTGTTCACGTGGACCGTCACCGCAGTCGGGAGGGTCGACTCGAGCTCGGCGAGCGCGGCGCGCACAGCTGCCGCCGTCTTGATCGCGTCGGCGCCGGGCAGGCGCGAAATCGAGAGCGCCAGCGCTGGTTGTCCGTCCACTCGGTAGAAGCGCCCGCGCATGTCTTCTTCGGGGCGGATGCTGGCCAGCTCTCCCAGTCGGAATACGCGGCCAGCTCTCCCGCTGATCGGCAGATCGCCAAGCTCTTCGATCGCCCCGGGCTGATCACGCAGCACGACCTGCCGCTCGGCGGCACCCATCCGCTCCTCGCCTAACGCGCGCACGATGCGCGCGCCGCGAATGGCGTCACTCAGGAGCTGCGGCGAGACCTCCAGCTGCCGTAGTCGCTGCGCGTCGTACGTTACGGACACGCCGAGCTCCGTTCCGCCGGCAATGCCAATCCCGGCGACGCCAGGAACCGCGCTCAGGCGCGGTTCCAGGCGTTCATCGGCAAGCTGCTGCAGCGTTCCCGGTGTGTACGGTCCGGTGAGCGTTAGGCGCACAAGCGGCTCTTCTTCCAGTTCCTCGGGCACGAAGTTCGAAACTGTCGGAGACGAGACGCCGGGCGGGAACTCGCTGCGCAGCAACTCCATGCGCTCGAGAATCGAGAGGCGCGCGATCTGCACGTCGGCTGTCTGTTCCAGTTCTACGGTGATGGCAGACTGATCATCATCCGAGCGCGACTCGGTGCGCCTAACGCCGCGGACGCTCTGAATCGCTGCCTCGATGGGCGATGTCACATAGGTCTCAATGAGCTCCGCCGACGCGCCAGCCCACCCAGCAGAAATCTGCAAGCGCGGCAGTTCGACGTTCGTCTTGGTCGCGAGTGGCAGCCGCGCGAACGACACACCTCCGCCTAACACAATGGCGGCGACAGCGGCCCAAATGACCGCTGGTCGCGACACCGCCCACCGTATCACGTTGCGCGTACCTCGCGCGCTGCCTCGCGCATTTCGTAATTCGCCTTGCGCCCTTTTTGCCTTTCGAGCACTGCGTACGCAGTTGGCAGGAGGAAGAAGGTCACAAGCAACGCCGAGATTGATCCGCCAATGACACCCGCGGCGAGTGGTTGATAGAGCGCCCCTCCGCTCCCGATACCAAAGACGAGCGGCAGCACGCCGGTAATCGTCGTGAGCGAGGTCATGGCAATGGCGCGCAGGCGCTGACGGCCGCCTAACAAGACCGCTTCGTCGATACTGTGTCCTTGTTCACGGTAGCGGCGGATGGCGTCGAGCTTGACCACCGCTTCGTTGTCGGCCATGCCGATCATGACTACGATGCCGATGAGCGACACGGCGTTGATGCTCTGGCCCGTGAGCCACAGGAAGAGCAGGCCCCCAGCTGCCGCGAGCGGAACGGTCAGCATCACGACGAGTGGAACAGTGAACGAGGCGAACTCACCAGCGAGAACGAGGAAGACAAGTGCAGCGGCCAGCACAGCGACAAGCAACAGCTCATTCGACGTGCGGCGAGTTTCCGCATCGGCGCCGCTTACACTCCATGAGACACCGGCGGGGAAGTTCGCGGCGTTCAGCATAGCGACGACATTGTCCGTGGCCCGCGATGTTCCCCCCTCGCGGATAAGCCCTTCGACTTGAACGACCGGGCGTTGACCGACCCTAACGACTTCGATCGGCGCGCGCACTTCCGTCGCCTCGATCAGCTGCGATACCGGCACGCCGCTCACAGGCGTGGCGAGGGCCTCGCTGAGGTTCTCGTTCGCGTTCCCTGCGAAGCGTACCGTAATCGGAGTGCGTCGATCCGTTTCCCGCAGCTCGCTTGCCGCGACGCCGCCGAGGCCACCTTGCAATGCGGCGGCGACCTCCTCGACGCGCAGCCCATGCTGCGCAATGCGCTCCCGCACCAGCGTGACTTCTATGATAGGCTGTGTCGTGGCGTTGGACGCGCGCACATCCGTGAGGTAGGGGAGTGCCTGCATGCCGCGTCGCACCGAATCAGCCCAACGCTCGGCGTCGCCTAACGTGCGCGCCCCGATTTCGGCGCGCACGATGCGTCCTTCGCGTCCGATGAGCGAGCCGAATTCGGACTGCCCCGCCAGGTCTATAGCCAACGCGCTGCCGCCGCCGCCCTGCGAAAGGTCGGGCAATGCGCGGCGCAGTGCGTCGGCGAATTGCGCTGCGTCTGCACCGTTAGGCACGGGGACGAGCATTTCCGCTGTAGCCGACGATCCAACATCCGCTCCGGCCATGACTTCCTCATCCGTGGCGATGCCGACGCGGGCGTAGGTGCCTGTGGAACCCAGCTGTCGCGCCGCCGCTTCGATGCGCGCGGTCTGACGCACAGTCTCTTCGATCGCTGTCCCTTCGGCAAGGCGCAGCGATGCCACCGCCACACGCTCATCGACCGCTGGGAGGACTTCGCGCGGCAGCTGCATGGTGACGAGCGCCGTGAGGAGCGTCACGACACCGGCGATGATGAACACAGTGCGCGGTCGCATGAGGCACCACGCCATTCCGCGCTCGTACCGGTCCGCGAGCGACGTACCGAACCGCAAGAGCCCAGCAGGAAGGGGGAGTAGTTTCCGCTGAGCTTCGACCTTAGACCTTCGACCTGTTATGAGCACAGGCATCAACGTCAATGCCAGAATCAACGATGCCGCAACGGACGTAACGACAGACAACGACAGGTCTCTAAAGAGCGCCGCCGCGAGCCCCTGTACGAAGATGATGGGGCCGAACACGAGGAGCGTCGTTAGGGTGCCCGCCGTCAGCGGCCCGGATACCTCTTCCGTCGCGACGATTGTTGTCTCCGCACGACCTTCGACCTGTTGTTCCGACCTTTTCCGTTCGGATGCCTCGGCTACAACGATCGCATTATCAACGAGCAGTCCCACGCCAAGCGCCAGTCCGCCGAGCGACATGACATTCACAGTGACGCCTAACGCCTGAAGCACGACCAGGGCAAGCAGCACCGAGAGTGGCACCATCACCCCGATCGCGAGCGACGTGCGCCAGTCGCGCAGGAAGACAAGGATCACGAGCAGCGAGAGGATGCCGCCGAGGATGATCTCCTGACCCAAATTCGAGAGCGCGGCGACGACGAAATCGGCCTGTGCCGCGACCGTTCTTAGGGTGATCCCCGCGAACTCGCGAGTGAGCGCCTCGATCGTCCGGTCGATGTCACGCGTCACCTTGACAGTGTTCGCGCCAGCATCCTTGTAGACGACGAGTCCAACAGCCGGCTTGCCGTCATGCCGCACGATCGTTTTCGGGTCCGCGGTCGTAACCGTGATTGCGGCGACGTCGCGCAGCGTGATGCCGCTGCGCGGCGGACCGATCGGCGTGCTGGCGATTTCGTCCGGACGTTGGAACTCGGTGAGCGCCCGAACCGCAAAGCGAAACTGCCCGCGCCGGACCGTACCGCCGGCCCCGTTTGCGTTCGCTGCTCGAACGGCGGTTGCGAGATCGTCCGCCGTAAGATCCAAAGCTCGCAGCTTGGCTGGATCGACCTCGATGCGAATCTCGTCCTCGGGGGCGCCGACAACCGCGACGCTCGCGACGCCGGTGATCTGCTCGAGGCGGCGAGCGTGGACCTCTTCTGCAGTTCGCGCCAGGGCGCTCATATCCTGCTGCCCCGCCATCGCGAGCACCGCGATAGGGCGCTCGCCAGGATCGCTCGTTAGGAGCGTCGGGCGCTCGGCGCGTTCCGGCAGCTGCCCGCGCGCGTTGTCCAGCCTCTCGCGCACGTTGAGCAGCGTCGTCTGCATGTCCGTTCCCCACGCGAAGCGCATCGTCGTCATCGCTTCGCCGTTGCGCGAGACCGTGCGCAACTCGACTAAACCCGGCGTCGCCGCGATCGCTTCCTCGACTGGCTCGGCGATAAAACGCGACACTTCGCTCGCCGCTGCTCCTTCATAGAGCGTGCGGATCGTGAGGACGGGTAGGGTTACATCAGGGAGCAGGGAGACAGGTAGCCTGCCTAACGACACAGATCCGAGCAAAACGACGGCCAGCGTAGCGGCGACTGTGGTAACCGGCCTGCGGACAGCAGCTCGCGTGAGTGACACGGCGTGGGGTGGGGTGAGCTGCCTAAGAGCTAAGAACTACTTACGCCTAACGCCGCCGGTTGACTGCGTAAGTGCCGTGTCGGCCTGGATCATGCGCACCGGCGCGTCGTGCGTGAGCGTGAGGTGCCCTGACACGATGACCTGATCGCCTGGTTCGACCGGGATCACGCCGCTCGCCGAGTCGGGGAGTACCTCCGTGTCGACGCCATTGCTGCGCCCCGGGTTGATATAGACCCACTGCGCGCGGCCGTCTTTGACGACGAAAACGAGCGGGCGGCCGTCGCGCTCGATGACTGCAGCGGCGGGGATCAGGCGGCGCTTGGCGAGGCGCTGAGCTTCGAGTTGTACGTCGGCGTACATGCCGGGGCGCAATCCCTGGGCACCGGTCACTCGCACATACACGCGACCGGCGCGTGTCGACGAGTCGACCATGGGGAGGACGGCGGTGACGATGCCGCGAACTGACTCGTTAGGTGCGGCTGCGCTAGAGACGACGGCAACGCCCCCTTCTCTGATGAGCGGGATATCGTGCTCCAGGACGTTGGCTTCAATGCGCAGTTGCGCCAGTGAAACGACCGTGGTGATTGCCTCGCCCGTTTGCACTCGCTCGCCGGCCGCCACGTCCAACTTGTCTACCATGCCCGCGAACGGCGCGGTGATCGTAGCGCGCTCGCGGTCGAGCTTTGCCCGTTCGAGACGCACTTTGGCACCAGCGAGGCCAGAGCGCGCGAGTGCGATGCGACGCTGCTCTGGCGTCGGTCCCTTGCCCGTGACGATCGAATCGGGGATGACGGCGTCGGCGAAGCGCACGTCGGCCTCGGCGACAGCAGCTTCGGCCTCCTGGATGGAGAGGTCGAGCGGACGCGGATCAAGCCTAACGAGTGCCTGCCCTTGGGTGACGCGCGAACCGGGGCGCACGTGGACCGACAGCACCGTCCCCGCGACTTCGCTTTTGAGCTGCGCTTCGGCGTCGGAGCGGACCTGACCGGTGGTGGTGACGCTGAGAATGAGATCGCCGTCGCGCGCTTCGCTCACCGCGACTGGGAGAGAAAGCGTGGATGTCGGGGCGCCACCTTCCGCGCCGGCGGACGAGTCAGCAGCCGCGGAGTCGGCGGCGTTTGCCGCGCCCTTGGTGCATGCCCCGAGCGCAAGCGCGCCGCTCATGAGTAGCGGACCAATAGCGCGCTGGATCGCTGTGCGGTCGCTCATTGAACTCCACCTTTAGTCCGCAACAAGCGGCGCAAGGTTGCCGGGCGCCGTCACTTGGGCGTCATGCCCTGGGTTTTGGTTGGCGCGGACGCGGTCTGCCGGTACTATAGGGCCCTTGTCTCGCCGTTGCCAAGACGCTGAGGGGGACAGCTATTGCTGACGCGACATGCTCACCTTACTGATGCGTCGCCATGTCCCGGCAATTGCCGTGTTGTGTACGGCGTTGGCGAGTGGTGCGTGCAGGGCGAATTCCGACTGGAATTCCGCCGCGATCGACGAAGGGTCGCGCCGCTGCGCCTCCGTCTATCGTGGCGCGGATTTTCGCGTCTTCATCGCAGCAACGCGCGACGGGACCAGAGGTGGCCGACCAGCAATGGCGCGACGTGACCCCAAGCAGCGCTGATGAAGCGACCCCGCTGGCAACCTGCGCCCTCGCCGACCAGCAGCGAACACTCCGTCGTTCGACGGCATCGATGGTGAAAGACTGAAGATTTGTTAGGCGTTACGTCGCGTCGTGTCTAGCGCTGCAACGGCCTGGTGGCCGAGTCGCGGGCCACCGCGCCAGCGCGTTCGATCCGGGGCAGAGTCGCGCGCCGTGGCACCATCCCCCCCGCGCAGATCGTCCGCTCGTTAGGCGCATCAGTCTCCGCAATCGGATATGTGCTCCACGTGACGCTGTGGCGGCGCTTCTGATCGCTCAGGTCATACAGGTGCGCGTCCACGACACTACTCGTGCTGACATCACGTCGTGGCGTCGACACGCTCAGGCGTCGCACGCCAATGCGATCGAGATATCCGAGCACCAACGCGCGCTCGCGCGGGGCGCTCACGTGCGTGAAGAGAACCCACACCCGCGACTGACCGCGAATGGCGTCAAACGGCGCGAGCGACTCACGCAGGGATTCGCGCGGACAAAGACTGAGCACGATGCGGTGTCCTGGAATGCCGCTCAGCTCCCCGTAATACCGGTACGCGTGCCAAGCGCCGGAATAGACGTACAGCCAATCATCGGGCTGGCGCAGGCGCGCGATCTCCGCGAGCACTGGCTTCACGTTTTCGATACGATATGGCGGTGGTGCCTGGAGCAACGTCATGAGCGGCAGTGCGGCGATTGCCATCCCCGGCACGGGAGCGAGCGCTGGACGCTTCAGGCGTCGCAACAGCTGCGCGGCCTCGGCGGCTGCGGCAACGACGAGCAAGATGAGCAACGCCGCGATCCAGTGGCTCAAACGACCGCCAAGCGGATAGCGGCGCACCACCGCCGCGAGAAATGCTACCAGAATCGGCGCCGCGACAATCGCGAGGGCAAAGCGATTCCGCCGCCACAGCGCAATCACTCCCACACCAGCGATGCCTAACCAGTAGGTCACGCCGCGCAGACCGAGCTCGGACCAGAGGTGGGCACGCAGCTGCTCGACTGCCCATGGAATCAAGTCGCTCACGCCACCCGGAAAGCCGACGCCGTTGACACTCCAGAACCTCTGCATGCTGTCCGCCGTGGCGCGGTCGACCAAAGAGCTCGCGTAGAGAAGCGAGGCAACCACGGATACGCCCCACAGCGCGACGATCGGCAAGTGCCGTCGGCGCTCCAACGAGAGCAGCAACGCTACGCCAACGCCTGCCAAGGTGAGCGATGCCGCGAACGAAAACCACGGAGCGAGAACGCCTAACGCCAAGGGCCACGTCAGGCTCCACTCCTTCTCAGAACCGAGTCGCAACGCCACGGCCACGATCGCGAGCGAGAAGAAGACGTCGCCAGCATACGGCTTGACCTGCACGCTTTGAAAGATGAACGGAGCTCCCAGCGCCAGCAGCAAGGGCGCGACCCACGCGGACTCGCGCAGCCCGACGCGCAGCCCGACCAGCGCGATGGCGCCTAACGCTCCGATGCCGGCGAGGAGTGAATAGAGTCGCAGGGCGCGATCGTTAGGACCGAACAGCTCGTACATCGCTTTTTCAACGGCGATGAATCCCGGCGGCGCTACCTGCGCGTAGCCCAGCGGCTCGCGCAGCAGATTCCACCACGCGCGCTCCGCGAGGTTGTTCGCGATGGCGAGCTCGTCCAGCCAGAGCGACGAATCCGCAGTGAACTGATGCAGCCGCAGCGCCGCCCCGATGCCAATCGCGACCAGCATGAGCCAGAGCGACCAAGCAGGAAGGTCACGAGTTGATTGCTGCAATCGACTTACGAACTGCTTCACCGGGGTTACCAAAGACCGTTGTCGCGAGAAACACCTGGGGCGATGGGGCCAATCGCCAATCCTGTGCCACGTTAGGGACCGCCCAAGAGCCGCGATCTATAGAGCGGCAGCACTGCTCGGCGCTGTGACCTATATCTCCACGGGTGGATCAAAAGGGGTCAGAGTCGATTGATCGGTCGGGAGCTTGCAGCGCATTCGTCGAGCCGATCAAACGACTCTGACCCCTTTTGATCTGTGCAGTATCTCACGCGCGGACGGCAACGACCGTAGGATTCCCACACACATTCTGAGGAGCCGCAATGATTCGCCCGATCCAGTGAAGGGAAGACGGTAACTGTGAAGATCGACATGCCTGGCACGAGCCGCGGCGTCGATGTTTACCCGCAGAACGCGACTCCGCTGGATGTACGCGAACTCGCCAACCGACTCAAAGAGTACGGAACCGCACTCAAGCCCGGTCAGCAAGCGATGATCAGCAAGGTCGTGGTGAAGGGGAAGTCACATATCGAGTTCCAGTTAGGCGGTGGTGGGTACGGCACGTTTGGCGATCAAATGTCGAGCGGTTCGAGTATCTCTGCTCCCGATCAAGGCGAGACCAAGCCAGAGAAGGCGCTGCGCGATTCTATCAAAGCAGCCGGTTGCTGCCCAACGCGTCGCAAGCAGCACGAGAAAGAGTTGGCGAGCTTACGTGCAGCGCGCGAGCGCGAGAATGCAGCGGCTGAAGCGCAAGCTGCTCAGGCCAACGAAGCGCGCGACGCGAATCTGCGCCTCAAGCGCATGGAGAGCGGCAGCCGCTTCAACATCCGCTACGGGGAAGGCCTAACGGCGGAAGCGTTGACGCCTGACGGTGTGCGTAAGGCACTCGCCGAGTACGTCGATTTCCCTGGATCATCGGTTGCGGCACCGACAGCAGGTGCATTTGCCGCACTGAAGAAGGGGTTGTCGCTGAAGGACGTCGAAGCGTTGTTAGGCCCGGCATCGAGCGCAGGGGAGGAGAAGGAAGGCGCCATGGTCGTCATGAAGCGCACGTACAAGAAAGACGGGATGCTCGTGATGGCGAAGTTCGTGTCGGACGTATTGATCGACTTTACGATCGCGCCACAGTAATCACTCGGCACGCGCTTCGCAGAGAGGCGGTGTGAACGATCCGCAGACCATCTGGCGCGTCCGGTTGGCATCGTCGTAGAATGGGCGCGCCTTGACGCGCGCTCGGTCGCGAAGGGAGGGGACATGTTATGAAACGCGCACCGTGGCGGCGCTGCGCACTCGCATTGGCATTTGTGTGGAGTGGGGTTTTCCCAGGCGCCTCTCTCGCGCAGCAAGCTCGCCGTCCAACAAGTTCGTCGCTCATAGAGGGCCTGACACCCGCGCAACGGCGGCGCGTGCGTCAGTTAGAGGATTCGCTGTTGAAGGAAGGCGTCGCGGCGACTGCCGTTCGTGAGCTCGCAGAGAAGCTGTATGGCTTCGAGCGCTACGTGCAGTCCGCGCCTCCACAGCCTGTCGACACGACACCGCTGCGAATCGTCGGCATCAGGCCCGATACGGCACTGTCGGGCACCGAAGTCGAGTTAGTCCTGTCGCGTTCCCTTGATTTTGACAAGCTCCCGCTAGACAGCGTTCGCCAGCGCCTCAGCGTGATGTTCGCTGAGCTCTCGGCCGAGGTGCGATCGGTACGATCCACGCTTGTGAAGGTAAAAGTCCCGGACGGAACGCGACGCGGGAGGCGGTATGGCATTCGAGCGATCGTCGACGACTCCCTCACGCCGTGGTACGAGGGTTTCGTCGCCGGGCCGTCGTGGTCGCAGACACTCCGTGACCCGAAGTATTGGTTTGGGACGTTGATTGTCATCGCGCTCG
>JBQTIF010000107.1:0-15013 GCA_052388395.1 Gemmatimonadaceae bacterium
TGATTCGGGAGTACATAGCGGAGCAGGCGGGTGAAGCGATCGTGGACGACAGTCGATTTCCAATCGACAGTAGTTAGGCGGCTTCAGCCGCACAGAACCCCTCGCCTTATAGGCGAGGGTCGTTCAGTGACGTCGGACGACGTCTTGGTCCCTTCGACATGGTCGCGCTCGAGATTGGCGCACATCATCCCGCATGGGGCGACATTCACCTCGGACCCACAAATGCCATTGGGGCTCGCAAGCTGTTAGGCAGCGGTGCTTTTCTACCGATCCATTGGGGGACATTCAACCTCGCGATGCATCCGTGGGACGAGCCTGCCGAGACAGTCTTCGATCTCGCCCCTCCGGCCGGCATCCAGCTCGTTATGCCGAAGCTGGGGGAGCCCGTCGAGCCTGCGCGTGACCGGGATATCGAACCCTGGTGGCGCCGTGTGGGTGGGACAAAAGTCCCTCAGCAGGACGTCGCAGCGACAGACGAGCCGCTCCAGAGCGTATCGGATTGACGGCCAAAACTTGAACGCCCCTGCGAACGCCGTACCTTCGTTCCGGACAGGTGCGGGCAACGCGTCACGTCTCCGCCGCGGAGCGTCGCCACCCGCTCAAATCAAGGCTGACATGGGACTTTCCTGGCTGGCGCTGGTTGCAACGCTCGCGGTCAATGACTCAACGCCATCGCAGCGCCTCGCTGCGCTCGCCGATCGGGTATGGCTCGAAACGACGCGCGACGATGGGCTGACGCGCATGCGATACGGTCTTCCCGTCGACCGACTCCCAGACTTCTCGGAGCAAGCGTCGCAGCGTGAGGTGGAGTTCTGGCGATCGGTCTCTGCTCAGGTGCGCGTTATACCTAACGCTGGGCTCAGCGACGATGAGCTGGTGACGAAGGCGATTATCGCGTGGCGAGCGACGCGTGGCACGGAAGCGGGTCAGTTTTATTGGTTCACGAGCCACATCACGCCGTACGCTGCGCCGGTCAACGGAATCTACTCGTTGTTCCGCGCCCTGCCCGTGACGACGCAGTCCGAGCGCGACAACTACGTGCGCCTAACGAGCCAGTACGGCGATTTGTTGCGCACACTGCGAACCAAACTCGAGGGCCAGGTTCAGCGTGGACTAGTGCCCGCTCTAGCCGACGTGGACGTGGCCATTCCTCTCTGGCGAGGCTACGTAAAGCCGCCGCGCGAGCACCCTCTTTGGGTCGCGAGCGCGCGCCTGGCCAGCGCCGCCGACGCGCCGCGTCAGGCATTCGAGGCCGGGTTGGAGCGTGTAATCGCCGAGCAAGTGAATCCTGCCGTGGAAGCAATCGCGCAGTATCTCGCGGGGACATATCGCGCGGCGGCACCGAAAGAGGTCGGTCTCGCTCAGTATCCGGGGGGGAAGGATTACTACCGTTATCTGGTTCGCTGGCATACGACGACGGCGATCACGCCAGAAGAGCTCTTCAAGATCGGCGAACGCGAGATCGACAGCCTCACGCATGAGCTCGATCGTGTTAGGCAGCAGGTCGGCTTCAGTGGCACTCTGGCCGCGTTTCAGACGTCGCTGCGCAGCAATCCGCGCTACTTCGCGCGCACGCCAGAAGAGGTAGGACAACGGCTTGCGACGTTCGCGGCGATGATGGAGCCCAAGCTCGATTCGCTCTTCGGTCAGCGGCCTAAAGCACCCTATGGTGTCGCTCGGCTGGCACCAGAGTTGGAACCTGTGATGACGTACGGCTACTACGATGCGCCGGTGCCTAACCGCAATCGCGGCATTTACTTCTACAACGGCTCCAAACTCGAGGAACGCAATCTGGGAATGGCCGAGGGCCTTACGTATCACGAGTTGGCGCCGGGCCACCATTTCCAGATCGCGCTCCAGCGCGAGAACGACAAGCTGCCGCGGTTGCGGCGCGACTCGTATTTCACGGCGCACGGTGAGGGTTGGGGCGACTACGCCTCAATGCTCGGTGCCGACGCTGGGTTGTATCAGGATCCGTATAGCCGCGCCGGTCGCCTCATGATGGAGATGATGCTGGCGACCCGACTCGTACTGGACGTGGGTATGAATGATCGCGGCTGGTCGCTCGAGCGCGCCCGCCAGTTCATGCGCGAGCACACGCTCGAGACGGAGACGCAAATCGCTAGCGAGACGCTGCGCTATGGCGTAGACATCCCCGGACAGGCGCTGGCGTATCGCATGGGAAGCCTAACGATTCGACGTATCCGTGAGGATGCCAAGCGCACGTTAGGCCCCAAATGGGATGTGAAGGCGTTCCACGATCTTGTACTGCTGTCGGGCCCAATGCCACTCGATGTCCTGGAGCAACACGTGAAACGCTGGGCGACCAAGGTGGGCACGTCATGAGCCACGCCATCCTCGCACTCGACCAGGGGACGACGAGCTCGCGTGCGATCGTGTTCGATCACAACGGGGCGATTCGCGCCGTCGCTCAGAAGGAGTTCGAGCAGATCTTTCCGCGGGCAGGTTGGGTGGAGCATAACCCGGTCGAGATCTGGCAAACGCAGCTGCATACCGCGCGTGAGGCGCTGGCTAAAGCGGGTCTCACCGCGGGTGACATCGCCGCGATCGGCATAACGAATCAGCGCGAAACCACGCTGCTCTGGGAACGCGCGACCGGCACGCCGGTGTACAATGCCATCGTCTGGCAAGATCGGCGCACTGCTTCCTTCTGCGATAGTCTCAAGGACGCGGGACACGCCCCGGTCATCCAGCGCAAAACCGGGCTCGTCATCGACGCGTACTTCTCCGGGAGTAAGCTCCACTGGTTGCTGGACAATGTGCCTAACGCACGAGAACGTGCCGAGCGCGGTGAACTCGCCTTTGGGACTGTCGATACGTGGCTCATCTGGAACCTAACGGGCGGCGCGCTACACGTGACGGATCCGAGCAACGCGTCGCGAACGATGCTGTATGATCTGCACACCGGCACGTGGAGTGACGAGCTGCTCACGATCCTCGGCGTGCCGCGCGCAGTGCTCCCCGACATCCGCTCCTCGAGCGAGGTCTATAGTCCGGCGCTCCAAGAACTGTTAGGCGGTGCCATCCCGGTTGCTGGCGTCGCCGGGGACCAGCAGGCGGCGTTGTTTGGACAGGGGTGCTTTTCTCGTGGGCTGGCGAAGAACACGTACGGCACTGGCTGTTTCATGCTGATGAACATCGGTAACACGCCGGCGCCATCGCAGCACCAACTTCTCACCACGGTTGCGTGGCGCGCGGGAAACGAAACCGACTTCGCCCTCGAAGGGAGCGTTTTCATCGGCGGCGCAGCCGTGCAGTGGCTGCGCGACGGGCTCGGTATCATCAAGTCATCGAGTGAAGTGGAAGCGCTTGCTGCCTCGGTCCCTGACTCCGCCGGCGTTTACCTCGTGCCAGCTTTCGCCGGTCTCGGCGCTCCACACTGGGATCAGTATGCCCGAGGTACGATCGCCGGCATTACCCGTGGAACGAATCGCGGACACATCGCGCGCGCGGCGCTCGAAGGGATCGCGTTTCAAGTGGCCGATGTGCTTGACGTCATGAAGCAGGACTCTGGGATTGCGATGAACGAATTGCGTGTCGACGGCGGTGCTTGCACCAACGATCTGCTCATGCAGTTTCAGGCGGACGTGCTGCAGGTTCCCGTGGTCAGGCCGAAGGTGATCGAGACGACAGCGTTAGGCGCGGCCTACCTCGCTGGGCTCGCCGTCGGCTTCTGGAAGTCGCAAGACGAGGTAGCGGCTGCCTGGCAGGCGGAACGACGCTTCACGCCGACGATGCCCGCGGCGCAAGCAGCGCATCGTCGCAGCCGCTGGGACGAAGCGCTGAATCGTGCGCGGGACTGGGAGGAACGGTCTAGCGTGAACGCGTCTTCTTGACGTCACACACATGAGCCCATATGTCGCGGAGTTCATCGGTACCGCAATGCTCGTGTTGTTAGGCAACGGCGTCGTAGCCAACGTCGTGCTGCCGCGCACCAAGGGGAACAGCTCCGGCTGGATTGTCATCACGGCCGGCTGGGCGTTCGCGGTTTTCGTCGGCGCGTTCTGCGCGGCACCCTTTAGCGGGGCACATCTGAATCCCGCCGTTACTGTGGCCATGGCCGTTACCGGCAAGCTTGCGGCATCGAGCGTCGCGGGATACGTCGCGGCGCAGATGCTCGGCGCCATCGCCGGCGCAGCGCTCGTTTACTTCTTCTATCGCGCGCACTTCGCTGAAGCGACCGACGCTGACGCGAAACTCGCATGTTTTTCGACAGCACCGAACATCCGTAAGATGGGTCAGTCGCTCTTCTGCGAGGTCGTCGGCACCTTCGCGCTGATCTTCCCGATCTTCCTCATGACATCCGCCTCGGTCGAGATCCCGGGCCTCGCCGGAAGCCAGACCAGCGCCGTGCCAATCGGACTTGGCTCTCTCGGCCTGGTGCCCGTGGCACTGCTTGTTTTCGCTATCGGCTTGTCGTTAGGCGGCACCACAGGGTATGCGATCAACCCGGCGCGTGATCTGGGGCCACGTATCGCGCATTTTCTGCTGCCGGTCCCCCGCAAGCGCGACAGCGACTGGGGCTACGCTTGGGTTCCCGTGGTAGGTCCTATTGTCGGTGCGCTCCTGGCGGCCGGCGTCTACAGTCTCGTCACTTGATTGGAATGAGGCAGCGCAGCACGATCGGTCTCCGCCGCGCAGCGGTTTAGTCCGCCCTAACGATAGCAGTACACCCGGCAAGCTCATGTGAAGTTCCTCTCGGCACAGGCTATGCGCTCATGGCAGCGGTAACTGTCGCGCACGCCGAGGAATCACAATGGTAATGCCGCTCCAAGACGACAATACGGGCCGCCACAACACTCCGGTCGTCACCTATGCGCTCATAGCCATAAATGTCGTCGTTTGGCTGATCGAGCTCAGCGCCGGCGAGCGCTTCATTAACGGCTATAGCACAGTTCCGTTCGAGATCACTCACAACACGGATCTGGTTGGTACGCAGACGGTGCGTGCTGGTGGGGAGAGCGTTCCTATTCAGCACTACCCAGGTCCCACGCCGATCTACCTAACGCTGCTCTTCGCGATGTTCATGCATGCATCGTGGCTACATATTGGCGGCAACATGCTCTACCTGTGGATCTTCGGCGACAACATCGAAGACCGGATCGGCCGCGCGAAGTTCCTCGCGTTCTATTTGATCTGCGGCATCGCCGCGAGCGCTGCGCACATCATGTTTGGACCCGATTCACGGATTCCGAGTTTGGGTGCGTCAGGTGCGATTGCGGGTGTACTCGGCGCGTATCTCGTGTTGTTTCCTAGGCGAGGCGTTAGGGTTCTGCTCGGTCGCCAGATCGTCACCATGCCGGCGTTCATCGTACTCGGCCTGTGGATACTACTACAGATTTTCAGTCAGATCAGCGTCGTGGGCGCGGAGGGTGGTGGGGTTGCGTATATGGCGCACATCGGCGGTTTCGTGGCGGGGCTCGTCTTAATCTTTCTGTTGGGCGGGAGGCGCGCCTCCCGCCCGAGAGAGGTCGTGCCTGGAGGCTTCTCGGCGTAAGTCAGCGGTACCGTTAGGCGCCCTGAGGGGATCAATTGGCATGCTTCTTCCCCCTTTGGCGTGGGTAAGGTAATCCCATTGGCTAGGACGTCGCTCGTCGTCTAGCGTATGTAGACGGAGCCTGCCCGCGTTTCCAAGCCCCTCCCATCACAGCGGTCCTGCTCACTGTGCATAGCTGAGCACGGCGTTATGCTATGTTGTCCACTTCCCCTCCAATTTCGGACCCTTCTCCCTCTCCCCCCTCCGCGCCAATTCTTCATAGCGCCGAGCTGTTGTTGAGCGAACTCCCTACCGACCTCCAGGAAGCGCTTCAGTCACGCTACGAGATCCTCCGTGAGCTCGGGCGGGGCGGGATGGCGATCGTCTACGCCGCCCGCGACTTGAAAATGAATCGCGAGGTCGCAATCAAGGTGCTCCTGCGCGAGCTCACCGTCGCCATGGGACCGGAGCGCTTCGGTCGCGAGATCGACATCGCCAGTCGCCTGAGTAACCCGCACATCCTGGCGATCTACGATTCGGGGAATGCAAACGGGCAGCTGTATTACGTCATGCCGCTCGTGCACGGCGAAAGCCTGCGCGCGCGCCTCCAGCGTGAGCGACAGCTGCCGATCGCTGAAGCGCTGCGCCTCGCGATAGAGGTTGCACAAGCGCTCGACTACGCGCACAAGCAGGGCGTCGTCCATCGCGATATCAAACCGGAAAACATCCTGCTCGACGGCGGCCACGCGATCGTCGCCGACTTCGGCATCGCGCGCGCGGTAAGCAGCTTGAACGAGACGCAGGCGCTGACACAAACCGGGATGACGTTAGGCACCGCCGCGTACATGAGCCCGGAGCAAGTAACGGCGGCGAAGAACATCGACGGGCGCAGCGACATTTACAGCCTCGCGTGTGTGACGTACGAGATGCTCGGCGGGCAACCTCCCTTCACCGGGCCTAACGCGACGGCTGTCATGGCGCGTCAGGCGATGGAGATGCCGCCGTCCCTAACGATTGTGCGCAACACGATCCCGGATGAGGTAGAAGAGACAGTCTTCCAGGCGCTCGCCAAGTCGCCGGTGGACCGCTTCCAGAGCGCGGCAGAATTCGCGGACGCGTTGCAGGACTGTCTGCTGATCGCGCCGACATCGTCGCGACGGATCACACCGTTGCGTATGACGCAGGGTACGCGAGCGCGGCGAAGTGTCCGCCGCCGACGTAACGCAATTATCGGCGGGGCGATTGCACTTGGGGTTCTCGTCGCCGCCTACGCATCGTGGCGCTTCCTCGATTCCTCTACGTCGTCGTCTGCACGCGCGGCTGGCGGCTTGGATCCAAAGACGATCGCGGTTCTTTACTTCAATGATCTCAGCCGCGACAGTTCCCTTGGTCACGTCGCTGACGCGCTCACGGAGGGACTGATCGATGAACTGTCGTCGGTTGATGGACTCGACGTCGTGTCGCGCAACGGCGTCTCTCAATTTCGCGGCTCTACGATCGGACCGGATAGCGTCGCCGAAGTGCTGCAAGCTGGGAGCGTCATCCAAGGCAGTGTCGAGCCGGATGGCGATCACCTTCGCGTGACGGCACGGCTGGTCGATGGCAACAGCGGCGAAGATCTTGAGGGACGTACATTCAGACTACCAGCGAGCGGTGTTCTTACGGCACGCGACTCCGTTGTACGTGATGCTGCCGACCTGCTGCGCAGCCGCTTGGGGCAGGAAATCCGCGTTAGGCAGAGCCGCTCTGCCACCGCAAGCCTGGATGCTTGGTCATTTGTCCAGCGTGCCGAGCGTCTGCGGAAGGAGGGCGCCGCCCAACGAGATGCCGGCAAACTGGATCTTGCGGTGACCGAATACCTCCGCGCGGATTCGCTGCTGCACCTCGCCGAGAGTGCCGATCGCAAATGGGCCGAACCGGTCAGCCTTCGTGGCGCAATCGACTTCGAGCGGTCGAGGCTCGAGAAGGATGTGGTCAAACGTATTCGCATCGTAGACACCGCGATCGCACGGGCGACACAAGCGCTCGCACTGCAGCCCGCCTATGCCCCAGCGTTCGCTTTGCGAGGTCGCGCGCGGCGGTCGCTCTACACGTTGGATCCATCGACGGATCCCGCAGCGCGGAACCGGTTGCTCGATTCCGCGGAGACAGACCTAAAGGCGGCGACCGAGGCCGACGGTACACAGGCCGCAGCGTTTTACGCGTTGAGCCAATTGTATTACGACCGAAAGGACAATGTCTCCGCAGCGCTCGCCGCGCGGCGCGCTTACGAGGCCGATGCCTTTCTCCAAAATCAGAATCGCAGCGTGAATCTGCTGTTCTGGACGCACTACGACTTGGAGCAGTTCCCTGACGCGCAGCGATGGTGCGCCGAAGGCGCTCGTCGGTTCCCAGCCGACTACCTCTTCGCCGAGTGTGAGCTCTGGTTGATGCTGCTGCCTTCTATGGAGCCGGACATCCCCCGCGCTTGGGCGGTCGCGGCGAAGGCCGAGAAACTGGCTCCCGAAGAGAGGCGCGCTTTCGAGAAGCACCTCGGCCGGCTGCTTGTCGCGGGCGCCATCGCGCGAGCCAATTTGCCGGATAGCGCGCGGCGGGTCCTCGCTTCTGCTCAGGCGACTGCTGCAATCGACCCCGAGGAGGAGATCCTTGGATATTCCGCCCTGGTGCACATCCTCCTCAGCGACGTCGGCGAGGCGGTCAAAGTCCTCAAGAGCTATGTGCTGCAGCATCCAACGCACGAGTTCTCGGTGGGTCGTGATCTACACTGGTGGTGGCGACCGCTGCGGGACGTGCCGGGCTTTAAGGACCTTGTGGAGCGCAAACGCTAACATGCCGCGCGGTGCCTAACGAGGGCGACACCCACCGCCTGCTTCCATCCTGAGCGCCGTCTAATCGCAAGGTTACAGTCCGCCCCTATCCACTGTGCGAGCCGAGCACGATAATGCGGGTCCTTCCGCGGATGATCAGTCGATCGCCCGCCCCGGCAGGACTCTTCGTACAGGAAAAACATGACGCGCGCATTGGTAGCTGTGGCGACTTTGTGGTTGCTCGTAGCCTGTCAGGATTCGCCCCCAAGCTTGGAACCGGTGTCTGGCCCGTCCTTCCACATTTCCGAGGCGCGATTCGGCGGCGGAAACGCGGACCTGTTCTTCGCTGCTCCTCTGGCGGCGACGCCGCAACCGGGCGACCCGAATTTCGAGCCAGGCAGAGCGAACGGCGTACTGCAGCCTTTCATCCGCATCTGCGAGACGGAAGGCGAGCCGAGTCCAGCTGGTTGCCGGCGCGATGTCACATTGGCGGTGACCGGATCAGCGACCGGGTTGGCGATGTCTTTCATCGCCGCCACGGAGCTGTACCAGGTCGAGTTCGTGACCTCGCTCCTTTCGCGCAACAAAAGGTATCGAATTGAGGTGTGGGGTATCGGCTTCTCGACTGCGGCGGAGAAAGCCGCTCTCGATGCGCGATGGTTATTTGGCTGGCGCGACGTCATCAACTCCTCGCGCCCGTCGAACTGCACCGGCGCTGAGGCCTTTTGTCCGATCCGCTACGGCCAGAACATCCCCGTGCGCGTGCGCATCGAACAGTCAGTCTTCTGCCCGAGTTTGCGCAACTGTGCGGTGCAGTTTGTGAAAGCGGGGACGGATGCGAACCTGGTAGCGCAGCTCAACCCGGTCACTGGCGCGCCGTCGTCGCAGCTATTCATCCCCGGCCAGGCGGGTACCAACTTCACAGTCGCATTCGAGCCCTGCAGCGCGGCTGAAGATGCAGCTGTCAGCAACGCCATAGACTTGCCGACCTACGGTCCTTGCGTGAAGACCGAGAGCCTTTTCGCTGGCACGTTAGGCACGCCGGCGATCATCTCGTTCTGCACCCAGCTCGATGAGCCGAGCTTTGGCATTCCGCATTTACAATTCCACCAACTTTCTTTGCATCACTTCAGCGACGATCTCTCGCGAGTCACGGCGCTTCCGCAGGCCTTTCAGTGTGCTCCGGCGACGTCGGGTCTCGCGGCAACCGCCGCGCCGAGTAGCCTGTCACGGTTGGCAGCTCTGGTTCGCGACAATGTGGTTTCATGGCTGACGCCACGTCCGCTCTTTGCAGCGACCGCGATGATCGATCGCGGCGGGGGCGGACAAACGTCGGACTTCGGGAGCTTTTTCAAGTTGGCTCTCCCGGGGATGTTTACGTACGTGTCCGTCAGCGACGGGAATCAATTTGGCACGGCCGGCGGATCGCATGTGCTCCGGGCGATGGTCACGGATCTAATAGGTGAACCAGTGCGCAATGCGCGCGTGCGCTGGAGCGCGATCACACCGCCTAACGACGGCGCCACGGTTCTCGGCAGCGTTCCGGCCGGACCGACATTCACAAATTCTGCTGGGATCGCGGAGGTCACAGTACAATTGTCGTCGACAAGCGGGATCAACGTATTTCACGCTTTCGGTCGCGGCATCGCGGACGACCGTGGCAGTGGTTGTATCATCCCGCCCAACACGCCGGCCTCGTGCAACGGCCCACGCACGCGTTATGATCCGTTCGCTCCGATCCACGTTCCAGCATTCGATCCGGTCGGGCCGGAGCTTCCGGTCGCCATCGCTCAAGGGACTCGGCTGCTCTTTAGAGTTACTGGGTGCCCGGGAGGTCCCGGCCCCTGCGAGCCCCAATGAGGCGCGCGCCTATCCAGGTCAGCGTTAGGCGAGAGAGCGTTTGAGCGTGATGCGGCAGATGCAGTGGTGCTTATAGTACTCCGGGCGATGACCTAGTCCCTCGGTTAAGGGTGGACGCGCCGCCAGTTGTGGACTAGAGAACCCAGCGATCCACCGATCAGCGCGCCGGAGACCATGCCGATCCCGGTCGTCGCCAACCATATCCCGCTCCCGTTACAGTCGCCCGTCCTGTCGTCGATGCAATTAAGAGACGCGGCGAGAGCGCCCAATACAGCAAAGGAAAGCCCTCCGACCACACCGCCAATCACGCTACCTTTGATCGTTGCCCTGCCCTGTACCCACGCAGAATCCACCGCTGCCAGCGAGAGCGTCTTCGTGACGAGGTAGAGCGAGTCGGTTGTGGTCCTTGAGAACCGGCCTATGGCGTAGCGGCCGTCGGACGAAAGCCTAACGACGGCGTTATGGGGAAGAACCGTGAATCTGCCAACATCCTTGGTCACAACACCCGCGGGCTGGCTGAAAGCGCTCGGGGGCGCAACGCATATGACCACAAAGCCAAGCGCGATGTAACGAGCCGTTCGCATGTAGTCTCCTAGTGGATGGTCAACGCACTCCTTCCCGAGAAGCGGGAGGCCTACCGCCCACCGTCCGATGCACTGTACGCGAGTTCGCCAACGTTGCGATAGGAGCCGCGGAGGTCGCTGAAGCGTGTACTTCCAATCCGCGTCGCGCGGCCGGTCGCATTCTGGAAACGCCCCGTCCCTCCGACAGCGATCTCGATCGCTGAGAATGTGACGCCGCTGAAGTCGGGCTTGAGCGTCGCGATCCCCGAACTCGTCGTATACAACTTGTCACCGTTCGCGGCAGTGTATGTATTGGAAGCGTTAAGGATGAAGCCTTCGGGTCCAGGGATGGCTGTTTCGATCGTCGCGACGGTCGCGCGCCCGACATGCGTGATGTTGCAATCGCCCGTTATACGCAGCGTCGTCGGATCGATGTACATCGCTGTTCCCTCACAGCGACTGTTCCATGGACGGCTCTTCAGCTCTGATCGCTCCGAACCGATTGACACGAGCACATCGTCCTGTGGTGCGACCGGCGATTCGAGCTGGGTGCAACCAGCGAGTGACAGGATGGCTAGGACGTACTTAGGTGACCGCGGCATAATTTCCTTGGTTGAGGTTGCTTATCGTGTTTGAAGTGGGTCTCGTTAGGTCGTGGCAGGCGCAGAGAGTGGCACAGTCACGAAGCGATCCTATTTGAACTTGAAGCTCGCGCGCTGCTCCGTGCCGTCGGAGAGCCTAACGAGTAATTGGCGGCACTGATTCACCCAGCCTTTGTCTGTCTTCCACACATAGATGTACTGTTGGTTCGCGGAGTCGAAGGACAGACTGCTAGAGCCGGCAGTGACTGTCTGCTCGACGTCATCAACCAGCGTCGATGAGCTGCACAAGATCGCAACTGATTTCGGATATCCTGCGGCTAGAATGGCGAGCCCACGGTCACCGTTGAGGCTGAATTTCACGGGGATGGCTTTGCCGGCATTCACGCTGTTGATCGTCGGCAAGTTGTCTATCGGCTGGAAGAAGCCGGTCCATCGGTAGATGACGTTAAACGACTGCGAGGCGATTGCGCTGTTGTAGTTCGCGCCGCCGCTCTGTGATGCTGTGATCGTGCAGCCGCCGACTGTGTTGATCCGTACGATTTCGCCAGACACGGTGCAGCTCCCGGCACTTGTGAACATCACGGGCTGCTCCGATAAACCTCCAGTCGCAGTCACGCTAAAAGGCGGATCATCCAAGACACGGTTGCTGATAGCCGCGAACGTGATGCTCTGAGTCCCGCGAGCGATTGCGAAGGTCTGCTCCACGTTAGGCGCCGGGTTATGGCTCGCGTCGCCGGCCTGCGATGCTGTGATGGTGCAGCTGCCCGCACCAGTAAGTGTGATGGTGTTGCCGGTGAGGGCGCAGTTGCCGGTGGCAGCGAAACTCACGCCCAACCCCGAGCTCGCGCTCGCGCTGACGCTGAATGGGGCGTCACCGTATGTCTTGTTCGGCAAAGGCGCGAACGTGATCGCTTGGTCGCCGCTTTCGACGGTGAGCGTCGCGACGGTTGAAGTCACTGAGCCGCAGTCCGCTACGACAACGGTGTAGTCGCCCGCATCGCTCGACGCGACCGACGCGATCGAGTAGCTCGGACCCGTTGCGCCCAGAATATCGACGCCGTTCTTCGTCCATTGATAGGAGAGCGTCGTACCCGTCGCCGTTACGGAGAACGAGACGGCGTCACCGACGCGCTTCGTGATACTCGCTGGCTGCGTCGTGATTTCAGTCATCGCGCAGGTGCACTTCCCGCTCGCCCCCGCAGCAACAATGCCCTGGATTTCGGCTTGGGACAGTGCGCGGCTGTAAATCGCGAACTCATCCAAGCGACCTACGTAGCCTAACAAGGCAGATTCGAAGTGGTGGCCGAGCTTCGTCGTCTCAAGTCGAAGCGAACGACCGTTGTCCGGTGAGCTGGCGACCAACGTACCGTCAACGTACAGGTGGAACGCGACGGCGTAGTCTCGGACCATGGCGATATGCGTCCACTGGCCGAGGACGATGTTGCCGCCGATGGGACCTCCAAGACCGGTCAGATCGCCGTAACGAACCTGCATCGCGAATTGACCGCCTACTGCCTTGAGACTGAATACCGAATTCTCCGCGCCGGGGCGAGCGCTCACGAGGCGATCGATAAAGTAGCTTCCGCCGCCGTCGAAAATCCCTCCGCTCGTATAGGAGTCGAGCCTGATCCAGAGCTCAAACGTCAAACCGGCAATATCGGATACGTTAGGCAGCGGTGGTGATGACTCGAATGACTGCGACAGCAATACCGAAGAAGTGGTTCCATCAAAGCTGAACGCTTGGTGCGCCGGGATAAACCGGCATGGAGTAGCGAATGAAAGAGTCGCACGTCGAAGGGCTAGCCACCCACGACGGCCCCAAGTCATGCGTCGGCGTCCGCGAGGACGAAGGCGAAGCGTTGACAGGGGAATCCGTAGGCAGGATATCGAGCCGCGAAATCAAACACACCAGGGGGCCGACGCTGTTAAGCGAAGCGGAAGGCCACATGGCTGGGGGCGCAGTGGCGAGCCCCGAGCTGCCCCTGCGCGGTCGGAGACCCCTCGCATGCGGGGACGCTCCATGCGCGAGAACCGGGAGATCCACGACCCGTCCGTGGGAGATGGCAACACGGGCCGCATCGGGAAGGCCGGAGGCCGTACGCCGATGGTGAACGGGTCGCGGAAGTCGGACAGGTCCGAAGTACCGACGAAACCTCCGAACAACGCCGGCAGGCTGCACCATCGCACGACGGCCGCGGAGGGGGTGGAGGGAAGGGACCTGGCTGAGGGGAATGCGAACGAACTCACCACGCCCCGGACGCAGAGCCGGACCCGCGTGCCTAGTGTGCTCGCTCGCGTACGGCAAGCTGCACAACGGAACAAGGACGTGAAGTTCACTGCGCTCTTGCACCACGTGACGGTGGATCGCCTCCGGACCGCATTCATGGAGGTGAAGCGGAAGGCGGCACCTGGGATCGACGGCGTCACATGGGAGGCCTACCACGCGTACCTCGAAGAGCATCTCCAGGCGCTACATGGTCGGCTGCACCGCGGAGCGTACCGGAGCAAGCCCACTCGCAGGGCCTACATCCCGAAGACGGACGGGCGGCTGCGACCGCTCGGCGTGGCGGCGCTGGAGGACAAGATCGTTCAGCGGGCTGTCGTCGAAGTGATGCAGGCTATCTACGAGGCGGATTTCCTCGGCTTCTCGTACGGGTTTCGCCCAGGGCGCAAGCCGCATGATTCGCTGGACGCGCTCGCGGTGGGCCTGACACGCACGAAGGTGAACTGGGTGCTGGACGCGGACATTCGTGGTTTCTTTGACACCATCAACCACGAGTGGCTGTTACGGTTCGTCCAGCATCGCATGGCCGACCAGCGGGTCCTGCGTCTCATTCGTAACTGGCTGAGCGCAGGCGTGATGGAGGATGGAGCGTGGGCAGCAACGGAGGTCGGGACGCCTCAGGGCGCGACGGTTTCACCCCTCTTGGCGAACCTCTATCTCCACTACGTCTTCGACCTATGGGTGCAGCAGTGGAGACGGAAGCACGTGCGGGGGGACATGATCCTCACCCGCTGGGCAGACGACTTCATTGTGGGGTTCGAGTACCGCACGGATGCCGAGCAGTTTCTTGAACAACTCCGCGAGCGATTCCGGAAGTTTGGGCTGGAGCTGCATCCCGAGAAAACGCGACTCATCGAGTTTGGCCGCAAGGCCGTCGAACGCCGACGCGCGCGCGGACTCGGGAAGCCGGAGACCTTCACCTACTTGGGTCTGACGCACATTTGCGGAAGATCGAGTAAGGGAAAGTTCCTGCTTCATCGGCACACGATGCGCACCCGCATGCAGGCGAAGCTCCGCGAGGTGAAAACCGAGCTGACGCGACGCCGGCATGACCCCATCCCGGATCAGGGCGCATGGCTGGCGGGCGTGGTCCGCGGCTACTTCGCGTATCACGCAGTCCCCACCAACATGCGGGTGATGGCGCAATTCCGTACTCAAGTCGTTAGGCACTGGCACCGAGCGCTGCGACGCCGCGGCCAACGGGACCGGACCGATTGGGCACGGATGAACCGCCTCGCCACCCGATGGCTCCCACTGGCGCGCCAGCAGCATCCGTTTCCGAATGTGCGATTTGACGGTCGAACCCGAAGCAAGAGCCCAGTGCGTTAACAGCGCTCGCTGGGATCCGTGCGGGGGGCGGCCCGAGCCTTCAGCGGCGAAGGGCCGTTCCTACCGCGACC